>JAYVDI010000116.1:0-3290 GCA_043749505.1 Schlesneria sp.
TTCCAGTTCGTTCACAACGCCCGAAAACGCGGAAAAGCACTCCTCGAATCCCTCGTCGCAACCCTCCTCATGAAACCTCCCCGAAACGCCGGATGAGCCGGTTCAAAAATTGAAGGGGAGTTCGGAGAAGGTTCGCCGTGCTCAGGTCTTGTTGAAAGCAGATGCGGACGGTGAAGCCCTCGCTTGCGCATCGGGCTAGTTTTTTGAGGCAAAAACAGATTTTGAAACTGCCATTAGGAACACTTATCCGAAGCGCCGAGACCAGCCACACCATTGAGAAATCGGGGCGTTGTATCGAGCCAGTGCGTTTCTCGATCGCCTCTACACGACGAGGCCCTTCTCTAACCGGATTCGTTTCACCTGAGCCAGCACTTCGTCGATGATCTCGGAGTTGCGTTCGAGTGCCCGGAACTCCAAGTAGTTCACACCAAGGTTGGCGAACACCGTCACGAGCGCGGCGGTCAGATGGATCGTCGCGGCGGAGACACCCAGCCAACCGCGCCAATGCATCGGTGCGGCGGGATCAGCGGCGGCTCCCAATGCTCCCGTCAAGATTAGCAGCGCGAAGCAACCGACCATCGCTGGGATTGTCTGGTACTTGATTGACTTGCTCCGCTCATACAACTCTCGGCCGAGTCGATAAGCGGTGGAAGTTTCTTCAATCCAGCGGCCGGTCCCCATGAAGTAGGTCAAGACGATCGCATGGACCAGCGTTGAGAAGAAGAGTGCCGCCAGCGCCGCGAGAAAGTGGTACGTCACTCCCGCTTGAACCGCCTGGTCGAGAACCTTCGGATCATCAATCGCCAACCCCAACACCATCGCCACGACCAACGTGACCGTGCTGAGCAACGCCAACGGCAAGAAAATACGAACCACGAGAACTCCCAGTGACCAGTGACGAGAACGCATTTCAAAACGTGTTTTGCCTCGAAGAACTAGCCCGATGTGCCAGCGAGGGCTGGGCATTTGGTATCGGTGAAGCCCTTGCTGGCGCGTCGGGCTAGTTTTGAAACACGCTCTAATTACCAACAATCAACTCAAACTTGATCTTCCCCGCCAACTCCAACAACACCTGAACATCACTGGCTTGCAGCGGCAGGGTCTCGGTCGAGACCGTGTCTGCTGAGGCGGCAACCGAACTGAGTTGTCGCGCGGCGAGAGTCGGTCCCCATTTCGCCAGCATCGTTGCGCGCGAGCCAAACTGATCGGGATCAATCGCCTGAACGAAGTGTTCGATTGTGTTGGCCACTCGGTTCGCTTTACGTTTGCGGGACACCGGCTCGGCCCCTGCGAGTCCGGCGGAAAACAGGCCGATCACGAACGATGGGGCCTCGCCGAAATTCAGGCTGCGGTCGCGAATGACCAGCGGCGCGGAGCCATCGGGCAGTGGCAGTCCCCACGCCAGCGCATGGTCTCCGGCGTCGATGGAGGCGCACTCGACAAAGCTATTCGTGACGAAGCCGATCAGTCCCGCATCGGCCGCCAGACGTGCGATCCCGCCCACGTCGCCGCATAGTCGGCTGTTCTTGATGACTACGGTTCCGGTCCCGGCCGCACGGGCCTTTTCGATGGCGAGCAGCATCGCGCGCGTCGCCGCCACATGGCCCATGCCGGTGCTGCCGTCGAGCAGCGCCGTCGCCGGAGTGTCGCGTAACGTGATGATTCGCGCACGCGGATCGATGTCGCCGAGGTCCATCGCGTCGAGAAACTGCGGCAACGAACCGACGCCCTCGGCAGGCAGTCCGCTCATGTCCGCTTCGATCAGCCGCGTCGCCACGACCTCAGCCTCGGCCGCAAACATCCCTTTGCGTTGAAGCAGCTTCAAAATCAGTGCCGTCAGCGAAGCGCGATCGACGCGCGTGACGGCCGTGGTGTCGGCGTTGGTAACGAGAGGTTCCATGACGGGTCTCGGCAAAAAAGGCCAATTACTTTGGAGCGAAGAAGAATAGGCGGGCCGGGAACAACTCTCAACGAGCTGGCTCCCGCTGCGAAGACGATCCCGCTGCGAACCGGCTCAAACCGAGGAATTCGATGGGGAGCGGCGTTCGGCCGTGCTGAACCAAGTCCGTAAGAACTTCGCCGATCACCGGCGCGAATTTGAAACCGTGGCCCGAGAAGCCGCACGCGACAGCGACGTTGGGCCAGCGTGGGTGGCGATCGACGATGAAGTGCTGATCGGGCGAGACCGTGTAGAGACAGACCGAGTGCCGCACGGGTTGCGGATGGATTCCAGAAAGGTGTGCGGAGACGAACTGGCTCAGTCGCTCGGTGTCGGAATCATGGCGTTCACGGTCAACGGCCGCCGGGTCGGTCACGAGTTGGCCGCCGGAATGTTCGGCGACTTTGATCGTCTGGCCATCGAGACTCGGGAAGCCATAGAAGGTGCCGTGCGGCTGCTCAAAGAAATACGTGGAAACTCCCCGCGAGGCACGGTACTCACCGTCGCGAATCGGGAACCAGACGACGAACTTTCTCAGCACATTCAACGGGACACCCAAGTCAGCCACGCAGCGACTCGCCCACGCTCCGGCAGTGACGACCAATGATTTCGCGTGGTACTCGTTCGAGTCCGTCCGCACGACGACCGTGTTCCCATCCGAGGTCCAGTCGCGCACGGTCTGGTTGTCGCGCAGATCGGCTCCCAAACGGCGTGCCTCGTCGGCGTGAGCCTGCACGCACGAATCGACCAACAACGTTCCGGCGGCCGGTTCAAACTCGACCATGTGATCGAGCGGAAAGCGGAACGCAGGCCAGCGGATCTGCGCCGCTTCAGCGGTGAGCGACTCCAGCGTCAGTCTGTGCAGCGTCGCGGAGAGCCTCGCCCCGGAGATCGTCTCGCCATCGGGTCGCCCTGACAGAATCAGGCCGGTCTGGTGGAGCAACGTCCTGTTCGTCGCCTGCTCCAGGTCGCGCCAGTGGTCATAGGTGCGAAACAACAACGGCACGTAATTGGGATGCTCGAAGTATGCCTGCCGGATGATCCGCGACTCGCCGTGTGAACTGCCTCGATCGTGAACGAGTGAGAACTGTTCGAGTCCCAGCACACGCGCCCCACTGCGTGCGAGATGCAGGCACGCCGCCGAACCCATGCCACCGACACCGAGGACCACGACATCAAAGGTCTCAGCCACGGAAAAACTCTCCGACGGAAGATGCAGAACAGATAAGAGCCTGAAGCGCAAGCGAAGATCGCGCGATCAGGTGCCTTGTATCTTGAATTAGACAGAAGAATATTCGCGTGCGGGGTGGTGAGCGGCCCCCGCTGGAGTGAGCGGAGCGAACGGAGGCGG
>JAYVDI010000117.1:0-20566 GCA_043749505.1 Schlesneria sp.
TTGAAGGTGAGCAGGCCCTCGACGCGGATGTGGTCAGCCAACTGAGGCAGCTCTCCGAACGACAGGCCAAGGTCCAGAAGGCGACTCACGATCTGGCGACCGGGAAGAATGAATGACGGGGAAGAAGGCGATCAACCACGGATAACACTGATGGCACGGATAAGGCAGAGAGACAGAAAATGCGGGTGACGACGTGAGGCTTCCTTCTGTCCCCTCGCCCCCGTTTTCGGGGGAGAGGGTTAGGGTGAGGGGGGTGATGACGTGAACGCCCTCGAAGTTGAACAGCGGACTTGATGAGAAAGCTTGGATCATGCGACCTTCAATCTCGATACTGGCCTTCGTTACTTGTTTGGCGATCACACCACACGTCTTCGCGGCGGGCGAGGTCTTCGCGCCGATGAAGGTCGATGAGGCGAAGAGTCAGGTGTTGGCGTGGGCTGCGTCCCAGCCGAACGTCACCGAGGACAAGCAGCGCGAGTTGGTCGCGTTGTGGGCGGCTGGTCCTTCGTCCGAAGAAGCCGACCGGTTGTTGGATCTCGTCGTGAGATCGTTTGCCGCCGTCGATTCCGATGCTGCGAAGTTGTTCGCTGCGTGCAATTCGTCCGCACCCGGACTGCTGCCGCCGGATGGTAGGTTTCTCAAGCAACCCGGTCTCGATCCGCTCTTCGCCGCGAATCTCGGTCTGTTCTATGGCCGGTTCCTCGTCGAACGGCGAATGTTTGACGAGGCCCTCGAACAACTCAACGCCGTCAATCCGCAGCGTGTCGTCGATCCGGCGAGCCTCTTCTTTTTCAAGGCCGTTGCCGCGCAGGGGATGCTCGAAGTGAAGTCCGCGCTGGAATCGCTGGAGACGCTGCTGAAGAATGTCGAGCGGGTTCCCGTACGGTACTCGGCCACGGCGACGCTGATGGAGGCGGACTTGAAGGGTCTCGAAGAGAAGTCGCTCGGTGAGATCGCTCGTTTGATGAGCGACTCGGAACGGCGGCTCGATCTGGGACGGGCGGGCGAGAAGGTGCAGGGCGTTCAGGACCGGATCATCTCGGAACTCGATGAGATCATCAAAAAGATCGAACAGCAGCAGGGCGGCGGAGGAGGTGGCGGCGACGGTGAGGGAGGCAACAGCAACCAGCCCGGAAATGCCGCCAACGACAGCAGCATCAAGGGGACCGAGGCTCCCGGTGACGTGGATAAGAAAAAATTCTCCAAGGACGGCAACTGGGGCAACCTGCCCGGCAAGGATCAGGCCAAGGCGAAGAGCGACCTGAACCGAAACTTCCCGTCACACTACGGCCGCGCCATCGACCAGTACTTCCGCAAACAGTCCGAGCGTGCGGCGAAGAACAAGCCGTGATGATGTCTCAGTGAATCACCTTCCTTCCACTGGATTACCCGTTCCATGCCCGCCTGGTCATTTCTCATTCTCTGTCTCACCGCCGCACCGCCTGTGGAAGTGACGACACTCAAAGGTGAGCAGCACGTCGGTTCGCTCGAACGCCTGAGCGGCGAAGACGTGGTCCTCAAGACGCCGACCGGAGCGATGACGATTCCCGCCGCCGAGTTGTTGGCGTTGCGAGTCCCCTCCGCCGCGACGACTCCCGCCGCCGGTGAGGCCGTCGCCGAAGTGCGGCTGATCGATGGGACGCGGTTGCGTGCGGCGAGCTTTTCGTCGAACGGGACTGAAGCCACCGTCGAGCATCCTCAGTTGGGGTCGCTCAAACTGCCGATGACCGTGGTGCAGAGTGTGCGGTTTGCCGCCCCCGATGCGAAGGTTGATGCGGCGTGGAACCAACTGCTCGACAAGACTCCCAAGAAGGATCAGGTGGCGGTTCGCAAGGGCGATGTGCTGGATCACCTCGACGGTGTGATCGGATCGCTTGGTGAAACGACCATCAAGTTTCAACTCGACGGCGATGAGATCCCCGTCAAACGTGAACGGGTTTTTGGATTGATCTATGCGCGGCGCGAGAACCTGTCGAGCAAGGCCGTTGCGGCGGTTGAACTGTCCTCCGGCGACCGGCTTGCCGCGAAAGCGGTCTCGTTCGATGGTGAGGCATGGAAGGTGAAACTGGCTTCGGGGGCCGAGGTCTCGGTTCCGATGTCGCTTGCGCAGACGGTCGATTTCAGTCTCGGCAAGATCGCGTACCTGTCGAACCTCGAACCGCGCGACGTGAAGTACACGCCGTTCTTCGATTTCGTCTGGGAGTACCGCCGTGACCGCAGTCTCGATGGCAAGTCGCTCAGTCTCGGCAACAAGGTCTACGCGAAGGGCCTCGCGCTCCATTCGCTGACCGTGATGAAGTACCGTCTCGGCGGGGACTATCGCCGTTTCCAGACGGTGATGGGAATCGACGACGACATTCGTGTGGCGGGCAACGTCGATGTGGTCATCAAGGGGGACGGTCGTCCGCTGTTCAAGGGGACCGCGCGTGTGAACCAGCCTCCGCAACCGTTGGATCTCGACGTGACCGGCGTCGTTGAATTGGAGATCACCGTCGATTATGGCGACGACAAACTCGACATTGGCGACCGGCTGCATCTGGCGGACGCGAAGGTGGTGAAGTAGACGGCAGCGATTGGCTCCCAGCCATGACCGAGGAATTGAGAGCGACATGACCCTGACTTGGATTCGATGTGCGTTGGTTTTGATGGCGTTGTGCGTTGTTCCATTGCTGAACGCCGCCGAGACCGACGTGTTGAAGGCGCAGCAGGCACGCGTGGAGATCGTGCGGACGGCGGCTCCGACTGTCGTGGCGATCTTCTCGGCGGATGGGAACGGGGGCGGGTCGGGAGTGCTCATTTCTCCCGATGGCTACGCTCTCTCGAACTTCCACGTCACGAGTGCCACCGGTGAGTTCATGAAGTGCGGGTTGAACGACGGGAAACTGTACGACGCCGTGATCGTTGGCATCGATCCGACCGGGGACGTGGCCGTCATCAAGCTGCTCGGGCGCGAGGATTTTCCCCACGCGCCGCTTGGCGACAGCGACAAGCTGGCCGTCGGCGACTGGACCTACGCGATGGGCAATCCGTTTCTGCTGGCTACCGATTTTCAGCCGACCGTCACGGCGGGAATCGTCAGCGGTTTGCATCGGTATCAGTACCCGGCCGGAACGCTGCTCGAATACACCGACTGCATTCAGGTCGATACGTCGATCAATCCCGGCAACTCGGGCGGGCCGCTGTTCAATGGGGCGGGGGAACTGGTCGGCATCAACGGACGGATCTCGGTTGAGAAGCGAGGTCGAGTGAATGTCGGGGCCGGCTATGCGATTTCGATCAACCAGATCAAGCACTTCCTCGATCACCTCAAGGGCGGACATGTCGTCGATCACGCGACGCTCGGGGCGACCGTGCGGACGGGAGCGGATCGCATCGTCCTGATCGACACGATTCTCGAACAGTCCGATGCCTTCCGACGCGGACTGCGCGAGAACGATGAGTTGGTCTCATTCTCCGGACGGCCCATCGGCAGCGTGAACCAGTTCAAGAACATCCTCGGTATCTATCCCAAGGACTGGTCGCTGCCGCTCGTCTATCGGCGAGACGGCAAGAAACAGGAGATCGTCGTCGAACTGAGGGCCTTGCATCGCGCATCGGAGTTGAAGCAGAAACCGGCTCCGAAGACACCCGGTCCGAAATCGAAGGGCAAACCCGGGCCGGGCGACGATGGTGAAAAGGCATCCGGCGCGAAACTGCCGACGGAAGAATTGCCTGCCGAATACAAGAAGCTGTTTGTCAAAAAGACGGGCTATGCGAACTACTATTTCAACCAGCAGGAACAGCAGCGAGTCCTTCGAGGATTGGAGACGCTGCAAAGTTGGCGAGCCATCCAGGGGCGATGGAAGTTGACGGGCAAGACCGCCGCCAACGAAGACTTTTCTCTGACGATGACTGATGCGAAGCTGGGTCTGCTCCTGCCGAACCGCCCCGGACTGCAACCGCTCGAAAATGGAGCCGACTTCCTCGACGAACCGCCCGGTTCGGGAGGACTGCTTGCCGCGCTGCAACAACTCAAGCTGCTGCTGACCAAGGGACCGGAGACCTTCACCGAGTTCTCGTATGTCGGCAGCCAGCCGCTCAACGGACGAGGAACCTCGGTTGATGTCCTGCTGACGCGAAAGGGAGGTGTCGAAACGCTGTGGTACTTCCGCAAGAACGACGGAACATTTGTCGGGTTCGATTCTAGTCTCGGCACGGATGTCGATGCGTGCGAAATCCGCTTTCTGCAATTCGGCGACTTCACCGGAAAGCGGTTTCCGTCACGCTTCACGATCCGCCACGGCGATGCCGACTTCGCGACGTTCGATGTACTGATGATGGACGTAGGCGAGCCAGCTACGTAGCCCATGCTGCCAGCTTGGGCGGCATTCAAAAACAGAAGACCCCTCACCCTCTCTCCGCAAGGCCGGGGCGAGGGGACAAGAAAAAACCATGCGACTTGCATCCTGTTTGTGTTTGCTGGCAGTGTCTCTGGCCACAACGAGACCCGTGTTCGCGCAGTCGTCGGGTGAGACGATCGTGTCCGTCTCGCCGAAGGTCGTGAAAATCTTCGGGGCGGGGGGCGGGCAGAAGTTGCACGCTTATGGCTCGGGGTTTCTGGTCTCTGACAAGGGGCACATCGTCACGGTGTGGAGTCACATTCTGGATGGCGACACTGTGAATGTCGTGCTGCACGACGGGCGGCGTTTCGAGGGAAAGGTGGTCGGGGCCGAACCGCCGCTCGACATGGCGGTCCTCAAGATTGAGGCCGAGGGGTTGCCGTACTTCGATCTGGCGCAGGCGGCTTCGGCGGGACCGGGGACGCGCGTGCTGGCCTTTAGCAATGCGTGGAAGGTCGCGACGGGAGACGAACCGGTGACGGTGATGCACGGCGTGATCTCGGCCAAGACGACGCTGGCCGCTCGGCGTGGGGCGTTCGAGTCTCCCTACAATGGCCCGGTCTACGTGGTCGATGCGATCACGAACAACTCGGGCGCGGCGGGCGGTGTGCTGACGACGTGGGATGGACGGTTGCTCGGGATGCTCGGCAAGGAGTTGCGGAACACGCAGACGAACACTTGGCTCAACTACGTGATGCCGATGAGTGAACTGAAGCAGACCGTCGAGGAAATCATCTCGGGCCGCTTCAGTCGGACGAAGAAGGACGACGAGGATGGGGACAGCCCCGGTAAACCGAAGCCGCGCCGGTACGAGGCCCTCGACTTCGGCATCGTCACCATTCCCGATGTCATCTCGCGCACACCGGCCTACATCGATCGCATCCTCCCCGGCTCGCAAGCCGAGAAGGCGGGCCTGCTGCCCAACGACCTGATCCTGTTCGTCGGCGAAGACCTCGTCCAATCGTGCCGGATGTTGAAGGAGGAACTCGGGCGGCTCGAAGCCAACGACCCGCTGAAAGTCATCGTTCGTCGCGGCGACGTGCTGGTCAGCGTCGAAATGGTGACGCCGAGGAAAGAGTTGGAATAGAACCTGTTGCGGCGTCTACAATTTGCCGAGCAGTGCGAGTTTTGAATCCAAAGTGATCGGGGAACAGCATGAGTGAATCAAGCTTCGGGAAGAAAACGCCTTTCAATTCTAATGTCGCACCGGAAACGAGTGGGACAGTTGACGCATCTCACATTGATGCTGCTCGTGACATCAAAGCCAAGAGCGACTTGCTAACAAGAGTCATGAATATCTTCAAAAACGGCGGGAAGCGGGGTGCGGAGTTTCACAGAGGTCAATCGGAACGGGCCGCAATCAAGAAATGCCGTGACGATCTGGAGATGAGGTGGTTAAGTCCCGAATTCTCGCAATCCCTCGAACACCACATGCACGAGGCGAAACGACTCGCAATTCTGGATCAGCAGGAATAGCGCATGCCCACGCCGATATTTTGGATCGTGGGCGGTCCGAACGGTGCGGGAAAGACAACGTGTACTCAGCGTCGTCCCATCACGGCCCTGCTGCCCGGTGTGCGATTTCTCAATCCGGATGACCTCTCGCGGGAAAAGCTAATTCAACGGGGATTTTCCGGGTTTGCAGATGCTCCGGAAGATGTACGGCGATCCTTGTTCCTCGAATCTGCCGACGATGTGTTCATCGAGTTGTCGTGTGCGATTGCTGCGGGAGAACCTGTCGGTGTCGAAACGGTTCTCAGTACAGACAAGTATCGAACGCCTGTTGAATCCGTCAGAGATGCGGGTGGATTTGTTGGGCTGATCTACGTGGCTCTCGAATCACCCGAATTGGCTTGTCAGCGCGTCGCGGCCCGAGTGCGCCGTGGTGGCCACGACGTTCCTGCCGACAAGATTGAATCTCGGTGGGGGCGGTCGCTCGAAAACCTGCCTTGGTTTGCCAGCCACGCGACGGCTTTCTGGGTCTTCGACAACTCGGATTCGGACCCCGACCAGCCGACACACCTTGTGGCGCGAGGTCGTTTCGGTTCAGTCGAGTTCCTCGCCGAAGATGTCTTTCCTCGGTTACGATCCGCTCTACTCGCGATAGAAAAGCCTGATTTCTAAAGACAAATTGCTTCCCTAAGTTACTGAGACATTCATGAATCATCCCGTTCGATTGACAAGTCGATGCTTCAGCACGTTTGTGATTACGTGTTTGATGGTATGTGCCGCAATGCAACTTGCCATCGCGGCCGATGGCAAGTTGGAGGCCCTCGAAGAATCGGCCTTCAAGCAGGCGGCGGCGCTGGTTGATCCGTCGCTCGTGCGGATCGAGACTGTCGGCGGATTGGAGCAGGTCGGTGAGGTCACGCTGGGGACGGGGCCGACTTCGGGGGTGGTGGTGTCTGAGGACGGGTTCGTCATCTCCAGTTCATTCAACTTTGTGTCGAAGCCCGCTTCGATTCTGGTGACGCTGGCGGACGGACGACGCTTCCCGGCGAAGCTGATTGCCAGTGACAAGCTCAAGCTGCTGACGCTTCTCAAGGTGGAGGCCACGGGGCTGACACCGGCCAAGCCGATGTCTCGCGAGGCGGTGAAGGTCGGGCAGTGGGCGATCGCTTTGGGGCGCACATTCAACCTCACCACGCCGAGCATCTCGGTCGGGATCGTCAGCGCGACGAACCGCATCTGGGGGAAGGCGATTCAGACCGACGCCAAGACTTCGCCCGTCAACTATGGTGGTGCGCTGGTGGATGTCGAGGGCAGGGTGCTTGGTGTCATTGCTCCATTGTCGCCGCAGGGTAATGGCGAGACGGCGGGCGTCGAGTGGTACGACGGTGGGATCGGGTTCGCCATTCCGCTGGAGGACGTGTACGGATCGCTCGACCGGTTGAAGCAGGGGAAGGATCTGCTGCCGGGACTGCTCGGGATTTCGTTTGCCGGTGGACAATCGACAAATGTTCCGGTGGTCGTGGATCGGGTGAGATACAACTCGCCCGCACAGCAAGCGGGATTCAAGACTAACGACCGAATCGTTGAGGCCAACGGCGAGAAGATCGTTCGCGTCGCGCAGCTCAAGCATGTGCTGGGCCGTTTGTACGGAGGCGACTCGGTGAAACTGACGATTCAGCGTGGCGACGAGAAGCTGACCGTCGAGCCGACGCTGGCGGGGGAACTCGTGCCGTATGAGGCTCCGTACCTCGGGTTACTGCCGAAGCGAACGGCTTCCACCGAGCCGGGCGTTGTGGCACGACACGTCTTCGCGGACAGTCCGGCGGAAAAGGCGGGGCTGCTGCGCGGTGATCGCGTGGTGAAATTCAACGGCTCGGATGTGGCGGATGCTCGCGCGTTAAGTGACCTCGTCGGACGGGTACGACCGGCCGACAAGGCGAATGTTGCGTATGTGCGAGACGGTAAAGAGGCGACGCTGGAAGTGACGCTGGCCACGTTGCCGGACGGTGTTGTTGGTGAACTGTCGGCGGAAGTGATCGAGCTTTCGAAGGAAGCGGCGGCGGGAAACGAGGTCAAGGAGAAGGCGGACGGCAAAGTTATTGAAGCGAAGCCCGAAGATGCCGCAGACAAACCCAAAGACCCGAAGACGGGGCGGTTCACAGAGGAGTTGGCCGGTCACGATCACGGCTTCTGGGCGTATGTTCCCGAGAACTACAATGCCTCGCACGCCTACGGCCTGATGGTCTGGATTCATCCGGGCGGCGACACGATGGAGACGGCGATCAGCAAGCAGTGGAAGTCGATCTGCGACCGGCGCGGCATCATTCTCGTTGCTCCCAAGGCGGACAGCCCTGCCAACTGGGTGCCCGGCGAGGCTAAATTTGTCGAAGGATTGGTGGCTCACGTGCGTGAGAAGTACACGATTGATGGTCAACGTATCTTCCTGCACTCGCACGGCAGCGGGACTCAATTGGCGAGCCTGCTCATGACGAAGCAACGTGAAGTTTTCCGGGGCCTCGCGCTGGCGGGTGCTCCGTTCGCGGGTCAGGTCGCCGATCAGGAGCCCGACTTCAAGCAGCAGTTCCACTTCGTCTGCGGCGACGGCGATAAGGCCCTTCCCGCCGTGAAGAAGACGGTGGAGGCCCTCAAGAAGTTGAAGTTCCCGGTCTCGTTCACGACGATGAAGGGGTTGGGAGCGAAGTACCCGGGCGAGACCGAAGTGGACGAGATCGGGCGTTGGGCGGATTGTCTTGATCGGATTTAGCCTCAAAGAGTAAAGGCAACCAAATGAATCGGCTCTTTGTGATTGCGTGCTTGTGCGTAGCTATCTCTATGATGGCTTTGACCGCATGTGCAGACGAGCTAGAGGATGCCGCAGCCAAGGGTGATGCTGATGCGCAGTTGAAGTTGGGGCTGCGACTGCTCTGGGATGCCGATACAAAGAACAACATCGACGGCGTCAAGTGGTTGGAGATGTCGGCTGCCGGAGGAAACATTGTTGCCGATTACAATCTTGGTGCGATTCACGAAGACGGTACGGAGGTGAAGAAAGACGCGAACAAGGCGCTGTTGCATCTGTCGATAGCGGCCGAGTTCGGTGAAGTTCGGGCGATGAATCGTCTTGCGGGTATTTATTTCAAAGGTGAGATCGTGCCACAGAACGATATTCAGGCGGTAAAATGGGCCATCATTGCCGCCGGTTTAGGGAGCGAGACGGCTCAGAGGAATGTGAAACGCATAGAGTCAGGTGTCAGCGAGCGAGATAAAATTCTTGGCGGAACTTCGGCTCAATCGTGGATAAAGCGCCGGCAGGCTGTACTGTTTCCGAAGAATGACGTACCGAAATGACGTGCAATCACGCTGACCGAAGAATCTGTGCCGTACCGCGATCGCTAGTAAACTGATAACACCCAATGAACACCGACGAATTCAAACGCCGTGAGGTGAATCGACGCCAGTTTTTGGGTCGCAGTGCGCAGCAGGCGGCGGGCGTGGCGGTTGGTGTTGTCGGGCTGTCGGCTGGAGTGGCGAGTGGCTCGGCGGGGCGAGGTTCGTCTCCGAATGAGCGAGTTCGTGTTGGCATCATCGGCGTGAGGAATCAGGGTCGGTTGCTGGCGGGTGAGTTGGCAAAGCTGGCCGATGTCGAGGTGAAATCGCTGTGCGATGTCGATGAATCTCAGTTCGCTCCGGCGGTGCGCGCGGTGGTTGAGGCGGGGCAGAAGGAACCGACCACGGAGTGCGAGTTCCGGCGGTTGCTCGATGATCCGTCGCTCGATGCGGTGGTGATTGCGACGCCGGATCACTGGCATGCGCCGATGACGCTGCTCGCGCTGCAGGCGGGCAAGGATGTGTATCTCGAAAGTCCCGCGACGCACTCGGTGGAAGAGGGGGCCGCGCTGATCGAGGCGGCCCGCAGCGGAGAGCGCGTCGTGCAGGTCGGGCTTCAGCAGCGCAGTGGCTCGCACTTTCAATCGGCCATTCAGTTTGTGCGGTCGGGGAAACTCGGGACGGTGCGGATGGCGAAGGCGTGGATCGTGCATCGTCGCAAGAGCATCGGGCGTCGCGCCGAGTGTGAGGCTCCGGCGCAGGTGGACTATGCCGCGTGGCTCGGTCCCGCCCCCGCGCACGCCTTCCAGCCGAACCGCTTCCATTTCAATTGGCGCTGGTTCTGGGACTACGGCGGCGGTGAGTTGGCTCACTGGGGCGTCCACATGCTGGACGTGGCCCGCTGGGGATTGAATGTCGAAGTGCCGCAACGCGTCTCGGCTGTGGGAGGCAAGTACTCGTTTGATGACGATCAGGAAACGCCTGATTCACTGTCGGTGCAGTACGACTTCGGAGCGAAGTCGATCCTGTGGGAGCATCGGCTGTGGTCGTCGCACGGTCCGGAAGGCCGCAGTTCGGGCGTGTCGTTTCACAGCGACAACGGCACGTTGGTAGTCGATCGTGGTGGCTGGAAGGTCTACGACCACAAGGAGACCGTCACCGCCGACGCCTCTGATTTGCAGGCGGCTCATGTGCGGGACTTCATCGACAGCATGCGGTCTCGCGTGGCTCCTGTCGCCAACATCGAAGTCGGTGTCGCGGCGAGCAATCTCTGCCACTGGGGTAACACGGCGTATCGACTCGGACGCGAGTTGGTTGTGTCGGGCTGAGGCGAGGGACGCCGTGGCATCGTCGAATAGAAGCCTGACGCACAAACGAAAGCGTTGGGAGAGGCTCTGCTTCGCTTGCGCGTCAGGCTTCTCTGCGGAAGCAGAGCGGGCAAGAATGTCCGTCCTGCGAGTCCGCAACTTAAAAGCCACGTCACCGCTGGCGACCGTTGATTCGCCCACGCTGTTGGCCGAGGCGTTGTACGGCGTTGGTGCCGGAGTCGAGCGCGTCGGCTCCTCCTGGTTGATAGAAGAAGTTCGACAGTCCGATCACAGCGGGACCAAGCAGAAAGAGGTAGACCGCTGGCATCAGGCAAAGCACCGTAGGAAAGAGCAACCGGAACGTGGCTTGGTTGCCCTTCTCATCGGCTCGCTGACGGAGGCTTTCTCGCATGGTATCGCTGTAGGTGGTGAGCGCGTCCGAGATACTCGTTCCCATCCGTTCGGTTTGGATGAGCAGTGAGGTGAACGAGTGGACTTCGGGAAGATCCACGCGCCGGCCGAAGTTTTCGAGCGCCGTGTGCAGGTTCGAGATTTGAGTCTGTTCGGTGACGATCGCCAGCTCCTGGGACAAGGCAGGGTAGACGCCACGGAAGTCTCGTAGGACGCGGCGCAGCGCGTCGGGAACGGTGAGTCCCTGGCTGACACACATGTTGAGCATGTCGAGCAGGTCGGGCATGGCTCGCCCGATTTCCAGCTTGCGTTCCTCCGCTTGGCTGCGAATGCGCAGCATCGGCAAGGCCCAGCCGAGCATGGGGCCGACGATCAGTCCGCCCATCGCCCATGGTTCGAGTCGCGGTGGCACGATCAAGAGCAGCGCGCCGAAGACAACCAGCGCGAGCATCATGTAGACGTAGCGCGTGGCCGAGAGATTCTCGACGGCGTGCGGTGAGTGATAACCCGCAGCGAGCAAGTCTTTGCGGGCCTGTTCGCGCCGTTCTGACGATTCCGGAAGCAACGAGGCGAGGGCCGGATTCAAGAGCGAACCGAATTTGCGATCCGAGTCATCCATGCCGGGAACATCTTCAGCCAACACGCGCGGCATGGGTGTGGCGTAAGAACGACTGAGTACACCACGCGGTTCGAGCAGTCGGCGGTCTTCCCAGGTGGGGACGGCATCACCTCGCAAAATCGTGGACGACGAGGCGGCGATGTATGGCTCGGGAATGCGGCCGGGTTCGGGAGTCGCGGTGATCGGAGCCGGAGGAGGCGTGTACGAGGCGGGCGCGGGAAATGTCTCGGCGGGTGTCGTGCGCGGTGGTGGCACAACCGCAGATGCAACGGAGCGGGGCGGTTGGAGATCGTTCCGCTCGACAGTTGTTGATCGGCGTTTGGTCCAGATGCGATAGGCGAACGCGACGATGAGAACGCTGCAAACGCCGTAAGCGACGGGAAAGAACCAGGGAGGGATCATCTTCGCGAACTCCTGCCGCCAGGGCGGTTTGACTGGCGATCAACTTTTCGTAGGATGGGCACTGCCCACCACAACCCATTGAAAAATGGTGGGCAATGCCCACCTACAATTCTCTGCCCCACGCATCAGGCTTGTTGGCTGGACTTCAAGATTCGCATGATCCAGATCGCTCCGACGATTTCGAGGCAGATGGCGAGGATCGTCGAGTTGCGCCCCCACGATGAAGACAGCAATTCGGTGAGATAGGTCGGTTTGCGAACGACGAAGAATGTGATTACGGCTGGGGGCAGCACAAGCATCAAAATGGCGGTCGCTCGGCTGGCGGCGGTCGCGGCGCGGAGGCGGCCTTGGAACAGCAAGCGGTCGCGCACAGTGCGCGACAGGCGTTCGAGGACCGTCACCACGTCACCGCCCGTTTGCTGTTGAACGGTCAGAGTCATGCAGAGCAGGCTGAGGGTCATCAGTCCGGTGCGATGCGGCAGATCGCGCAGCGCATCCTTGAGCGGGATGCCCATTTCAACGCGACCGGTGGCAAGTTTGAGTTCGGCTCCGAGCGGATCGGGCGTATCAGCCGCGACCATGCCCAGACTTTGTTCCACACTGCGGCCGGTCTTGGCCGCGCGAGCCAGTTCTTCCAGCATCGGCGGAATCTGGCTACTCAGTTTGTCTTGGCGTCGCGTACGAGCGACTGTGGTGAGGACGATCGGCAGGATGAAGCCAATAAACGTGCCGAGGGCCGCCGTCAGCAGATTCTCTTGAATGACGAAGATCAGCCCCCCCAGCGCGACGCCGGTACAAAGACAGATTGCGAGCAACATTGATGGCGAGAGACCCAGTCCCGACTGGAGCATCAAGTCGTCGAACCAACTGTTGATCTGGTCGGCCGTGTCGTCACCGCGTCCGGTTCCAAAGGTCTCGCGCTCTTTAAGGATGCCGGAGAATTCGGATTGCGACATGGATGGTTGCCAAGTGGTTGTCGTTGCGGCCATCGGAGTGGGTCCGGAAGGGAAGCAAGGGTCAGAAAGCAGTGGTTAGGAAGCAGGAGTCAGTCTGCTCTGGCTGACTCCTGCTTCCTTCTCTACCGCAGCGGTCGGTACTCGCGGTTTGAGTTCAATTCACGGGCCGAGAACATGAGCGACGGAATGTCGTGGCCACGGCTGGCGAGGCGTTTGAGAGCCTGTGGTTCGTAGCCGGTGGCGTAGAAGGCACCTCGTGCGCGACCGCCCGCGTCCACGCCGGACATGCGGTAAACGAAGATGTCTTCGAGCTGATAGGCCCCGTCCTGGCAGCCGCACAGTTCCGAAATACGCATCACTTTTCGTTCGCCGGTCGAGAGTCGCATCATGTGAATGAGGATCTGCACGGCCGACGCGATGTACTGGCGGGCGACGACCGTGGGAAGTTCGACGCCGGACAGGGCGATCATCAACTCCATGCGGTCGAGAGCATCGCGGGTGTCGTTCGCGTGAACGGTACTCATCGAACCATCGTGGCCGGTGTTCATGGCTTGCAGCATGTCGAGGACTTCGCCACCGCGCGCTTCGCCCACGATGATGCGGTCGGGACGCATTCGCAGGCTGTTTTTGAGCAGATCGCGTTGCGTGATTTCACCGCGACCTTCGACGTTCGGCGGTCTCGTTTCGAGAGCCACCACGTCGTTCTGTTGCAGCTGAAGTTCGGCGGTCTGCTCGATGGTGACAATGCGTTCCGTCTCGGGAATGAATCGGCCAATGTTGTTGAGCATCGTGGTTTTACCGGCACCTGTACCGCCACTGACGACGACGTTCATGCGGCCTCGGACACAGGCGACCATGAAGTCGGCCATTTCGGGGGTCAGCGTGCCACCGCGCACCATGTCTTCAAACGAAATCCCCTTCGACTTGAAGCGGCGAATGGAGACCGTCGGGCCACGCAGGGCGAGGGGCGGGATCACCGCGTTCAGACGCGAGCCATCGGGAAGCTTGGCATCGACCATCGGCGACACTTCATCGATGCGCCGACCAGCTCGACCGACCAGTCGCTGGATGAAGTGGATCAGGTGTTCGTTGCTGGCGAACCGAATGTCGGTGCGTTCGAGCAGACCGTTCCGTTCGATGAAGACGCTGTCGGGACCGTTGATCAGCACGTCGCTCACTTCGGGATCGTTCATGAGCGGCTCGATCGGACCGAAGCCGTAGATCTCGTCCATGATCTCGCGAACCATCGCCTCACGGTCGTCGGGCGGCAGGTTGACCGACTGCTGTCCGCAGAGGTGCGTGGCCAGAGAACGGAGCTGCGATCGCAACTCACGTTCGGGAAGCAGCCCCGCTTTGGAGAGGTCGATCGCATCGACCATTTGCCGGTGCAGGCGCGTCTTGAGTTGTTGAAAAGCCTGTCGCGGATCGACGATGGGCGGGGGTGAGGCTTGGGCGATCATGGCGTATTCCCAGGTCAGGGCATTCGGTGTCGGAAGTCATGTCGGCGGCGGAAGTCCGGCTTAGCTTTGTTAGCCGGACTTCTCTCGGGTCGAACTCACCGCGGAGAGAAATCCGGCTTGGGGAAAAGCCGGACTTCGAGACCGCTATCGGCGGCGGAGATCAGTGCGTCAGTTGCAACTTGTAGATGTAAGGGTTGGCGGTGCCGGTTGAGGTTTGTTGAGTGTTGGCGGTCGGTCCATTCGAGAGGGGACTGTTGGCCGTGTGTTCGTTGGCGGAACCGGTGTGGTACGGGGACTGATCTTCGAGCAGGGCGGTGCGCGTCGCGAAAACACACGGCTGAGCGATCAACTCGCAAGAGCCATCGACTCCGTCCCGGATGGACAGCACGCGAATCGCGACCAGACGCACGCACGTCGCCTCCCATTGGCGGGTTTGTCCTTTGAGACTGGCTTCCGAATAGAGCAAACAGATCCGAGGTTCACCGATCAAGTTGTCGAGTGCCTCGCGATCGTGGTGATTCAAATCGGCAGCGGCAGCAAGTTGTTCGGGATGAGCCGTGGAGACTCGCAGTTCACCGTCAAAGTCGGCGAGGTCGGCGGTCGTCCAGCCGGACGCGAACTGTCTCGCAAGAGCTTCGTCCTGCAAGCCGGTGCCAATGTCGAGGACGAGCAGGTTGGGCGGATTCGATTGCTGAGAGTTGCCATGGCTCTGGGAGCGGCCTGGAGTCCGCAGCACGATCTCGGGGATGCCGTCTGCACCGGAAAAAACTTGGCCCGATCGAGGCTCGTAAGTGAATTCATCTCGCCCACGACGAGCCTCAATCTGCTGTTCCCATGTGTCAGAATTCTTTCCTGCCGGGTCTTTCATCCAGATGGCAAGGGGCAGAGCGGGGACCGGGGCACCGTCGAACGGCCTGACACCGACGATACGGTTGTCGATCGACGCTTCAACGCGCGACGCGACATCACCCCACGGGATGCCGGTCACTCCGCTGATAAACAGTCCGACGGGGTTGTTGGCTCGGCGTGATCGTTGAGCCGTGACGACGATGGTCGTTGGGTTGTCGTCTGATTCGTCGAAGCGAACCTGCTGCTCGTGTTCATCCAAAATGAGATGACCCAAGCGCACATCGCCTTGCGGCTCGGAATTCAATTCGACCGGATGGCCTGCGACACGATTTTCACTCGCCACCCAAGCGGCTGCGTCGCGAGCGGCTTGCAATCGTTCTTCATGTTTAGGGTCGAGTCTCAGTAGATCGTCGTTGGCCAACTCACGGCCGGCAGCCAGCGCTGCGGACTCGGCAGCGGCGGTCAGTTCGAGATCGGCGGCATCGAGCCAGAGCCGATCGAGGATGAGTGCGATACCGCTCATCACAACGACGAGCGCAACGGCGACCATCGGCGTGGTGAAGCCGCGTCGATGATGTGATCGAAGTGTGGGATGGCGGAGTTGCAGCATGGGACACGATCAGAAACGCGAAGAGGAGGGCGACGGCAACTTAAGAATCGAGTAATGCAGAAACCTGACTCCACCAGGACAGGCCCGGTGGGAGCGAAGCATTGGGGAAGGGCGCAATCATTGGTCGCAACACACCGAACCCGCTCGCCGAAGCGAGCGGGTTCGGTGGTCGAATGTTGATCTCTCTTGATTTCAATTGGGCAACGTCATTGGCAGTGAGGCCGTGGGGACGCGCCCTGCCGGTGAGTTGTCGTTCTGCTGCGGCATCTGTTGGCCGGGTTGATTGATGCTCGGCGTTGGGACGTTGATACGACCGTTATTCGCCGGTCCACCTGGACCACCATTCATGGAAGGGTCAGATGGTGGGAGGTAGTACATTCCACCGCCATACGCACCAGCACCGTAGCCGCCCGAATTCCAGCCGGCGTTGGGAACCCCGCCGACATAGCCGCCAGTGTTCCATCCGTAGCCACCACCACCGGAGCCGCCGCTCAGCAACCGCCCCTTCTCATCGAACTGAACCGTGATGCGACGATTGCCGCGATAGATCTCCGTTTGAATCGGATCCTTCGGGTTGACCGGATCCTGCTTCTTCAGCCCGAGAATCTCGAACAGCGTGACGCGTTCTTCATTGGACAGAGCCAGACCGCCATCGCCGACCGAGTCGGACGGGTTGTACGTGAGCGTGAGTTTTCCACGATCCTGAGCCAGCACCACGATGTTGGTCTGCGCCTGAGTCAGTTCGAGCGTGACATGGTTGGCACCGCGATCGACTCGGCTCTGGGTGTAGTTGCGGTTGATCGCAAGAATCTTGACGCCTTCAAACAGTCGCATGGTGAGACCGCCTTGAAAAGACGAATCGACCACACCCGCTCCCCCGACACTGGCGGTGAAGAGGATGTCCACAAACTGCCCCGGTTTGATCATGCCATCGACCATCGCGACACCATCACCGACGAGGACCGATACGGCTCGCATGCCATCGGCCACTTCCAGCGGCGGGAGTTCGCCGGGTTGATAGAGCTGATTGGCCTTGATCGGCGTGGCAGCCTTGAGCGGCCCTTTGGTCACGCGGCCGATGATGACTCGGTTGGCGAGCAGCACGTCGCTGGTCAATTTGTCGCGCTGATACTTGCCCATCCCGAGATGATTCTCGGTGATGACGGTCCCCGCCGCAACATCAGTGACGGCCATCGGCACGTCGCGCATTGCAGGCGGAGCGGGCGGCTTCTCCTGCCCGGCGAGCATGGTCTTGGCCACATAACCCACGACCAATAGCCCGACAATTCCGAACATCACCAAAGTCAAAGTGGCTGGCGTCAGTCGTCTCACTTGGAATCCCCTCCCGGCTGTCTCGCGTAAATGGCAGCGACGGTTTAGCCCGTCGAAGACTGTCGTAGCGAACGACCGGCGTTGTCTGTGTTGTCACTCAATTTGGAACGAACGATTTTGAACGTGCGTGCGGCTATTCCCTGACCATCCGTGTTTCCGAGTACAGATTCCGTCCATTCAGGCCGACCCCGATCGGCCACAGCAAGTCGGGCGAGGCGGAACTCATCGGGACTTCGATCGACACCGCGACCAAGTCTCCGCTGCGATCCCCCAGATCGACCTCGATTTGAACACCCGCCTGCAACGACGGACTGAGAACGCGCCGGACTTCGGCCTCAATGGCTTCGTCCGTGGCTCCTGGCAGACTCGCCTTGCGAGCGGCTGCGCGACTGGCTTCGACCACCAGACTGCGCGAGTAAAACAACATCGTGAATTCAAACAGCCCGAGCAGCAGCACGAGCAGAATCGGCAACGTCAGTACCAACTCCATGCTCAGCACACCTCGACGAACTCGTTGAGTTTCAAGTGGCTTTGCCGGAGTTCGGCTGCGAGTGACCAGGCTCGTCAAGCGAGTCGTCTTCATGTTGATCAACGCTCCACCACTTGAGCCGGTTGTTCGGCAGGCTTTCGTGCTGGTCCGAGTTGACCTTCCTTAATGATTCCCGCGCCGTTGAGCAGCATCAGCAACCAGGTGGCCATCGCGACCGGGATCGCGAAAGGTAGAATGCGTCGCTTCTGTTTCTCGGCGTACGTCTCAGGCTTGGTGAGGGGTTTGCCCTTCTCGTCCGTCTTGCCTGTCGCCAGATGGTCCTGTTTCCACTTGCGAGTCCCGTAGCGCAGCACCTTGTAAAAGGTGATGACCGCCACATCGAAGATCACGATCAGCGTGCTGGCCGCCATCATCATGATCGTCAGCTTTAAGCCCAGCCAAACGCTGAGTGCTCCGACCAGCTTCACGTCGCCACCGCCGCCGCCAGCGACCATGAACAGCAGCAGGTATGTTCCGAATCCAATCGCAAATGCCGCCAGCCCATCTTGCAATCCGGGCAGACCCCAGAAGGCGATCTGGTAGACCCAGCCCAAACCAAAAAAGGGCAGTGTCAGCTTGTTCGGGATCTTCCACATCTTCGTGTCGGTGTAGGCGGCGATGCCCGTCAGCAACCCGACTCCCAAGATGAACACGATGTGCTGCAGCGTCCATTCAAACATGTCGTTGGTTCCCGTCGGCCAGCCACCCAGCCGAGAAGCCTTTTCAATCGTTACCGTTCCGAAAGACGAAGCATTCGCGGCGACCGGTGTCACTCGAATCCTCTTCGCACACCGAAACATCCAGTGTTGAAAACATAACACAGGTTTCCGGAACAGGCGGAAGACGTTGCCAAATCTCTGCTGTTTTGGTGACCCTCACACACCATACGTTCCGAAATGTTGCCGTGAGGCATCATGGGGCGAGTCCGTTTCGCCTCGGGCGAACGTGCTTCTAAACAACGTGAGTCTCCCCAAGTCAGCATTGCTCTCACAGATGCTGCGATTCATCTGACCGACATTCACGACAAGGCGAGCCGGTTGTAGCGCCCCTAGGGATTGTGAGAGGCAGCCATCGCCAAGACTGGCCCGGTTCAGAGGCTCAATACATAATCCGCCCCGCGACGGAGGGTGTTCCCTATGAATCGGACAGCGGCGGTTTCTGCCGGACTATTTCTGGAGGATTGATGCTCGAATTTTTGCAGGCAGCGGAAGAGGCGGCACGACGGGCAGGACAGGTCTTGCGTACGTGGTCGTCAAAGTTCACCGTGAGCGAAAAGAGCCGCTCGAACTTGGTGACCGAAGCGGACCTGGCGGCTCAGCAGGTCATCCACGAATTCCTGCGCGGCCGCTTCCCACAACATGGCTTTCACGGTGAAGAGGGGTTGAACGAAGAACGCCCTGGTTCACCGTATCGCTGGGTCATCGATCCCCTCGACGGGACCACAAACTACGTGCATGGCTTCCCGTACTACGCGGTCTCGATCGGGTTGGAGTGCGAGAAGAAGTTGATCGTCGGAGTGGTCTTCGACCCGACACGCGATGAGATGTTCTCAGCCGTGCGCGGTTCCGGCGCGACGCTCAATCGCCGACCGTTGCGTGGTAGCGACAACACGGAACTCGGGCAGGCGATGCTCGTGGCCAGCTTGCCCGTGGCAACCAGCGCGGAAGACCCCGCCGTGAA
Organism: Schlesneria sp.; assembly: GCA_043749505.1. Classification (GTDB taxonomy): domain Bacteria; phylum Planctomycetota; class Planctomycetia; order Planctomycetales; family Planctomycetaceae; genus Schlesneria. The sequence goes on from JAYVDI010000117.1 coordinate 19,314, forward strand.
GCGGTTCCTCAAACTGATCCCGCACGCCCAGACGATCCAACGCACCGGTTCCGCCGCGCTCAACCTCGCGTATGTCGCGTCCGGTCGCGTCGATGGCTTCTGGTCCACGAGCCTCAAACCGTGGGACATGGCGGGGGGAGTCCTGCTGGTTGAAGAGGCGGGAGGGCGGGTCACAAAGCTCGATGGTTCCATCTTCGATGTCGAAGAACCGAACCTGCTCGCGACGAACGGCTCGGCCATTCATCAAGAGTTGATTGGGTTGCTCGGGCAGTGAGACCTCGAAGTCCGGCTTTTCCTAAAGCCGGACTTCAACGCTGGAATGGCCACTCATCACACCTTCGTGTGAACCCAGTGTCCCGCGTGGTAACGCCATGCGATCAGCAGCGATCGCAGGATGTTGTCGGCTCCCATGCCGATCCACGCACCGAACAGTCCGCCTTGCCAGTGGACTCCGCAGAGATACCCGAGGCTGACTCGAACCACCACGTTGCCAACCAGCGAACAGTACAGCGGAAACCTGGTGTCGCCCGCGCCCATCAGGCAACACGAGTAGACAATCAGGATCGCATTCGGGATTTGGTACAGCGCCATGAGTCGAAACGCCGGCACGCCGACGAGAGCCACGGCCGGGTCGCGGTGCATGTGTGAGTAAATCCACGGAGCCAGCATGAAGAAGAGCAGCGTCATCAGTCCCGCATAGCCGATGCACTGGCGCACGGCCTCGCGCCCGGCTCGACGCGCGCGATCGAAGTCACCCGCGCCGAGAGCCTGTCCAATCATGGAAGCGGCGGCGATACCGAAAGCCTCGGCGGGAAGGTACGACAGCGCCTCGATACGGACACCGACGAAATGAGCCGCGAAGGCGGCACCGTCAAAACCGCTCGACGACAACCGCGAGATCACCATCAGGAACACAAAGTGCCCGCTCACCTTGGCGATCCCCGCGAGAGCCGCCGGGCCGCCGACGCGCGTGATGCGGCGCGCGGTTGCCGAGTCGAAGCCGAACTCGGTGAGCCGAACGTGGATTCGCGCCCGGCCCGAGAACAGCAAACAGGCCATCAGACAGGCTCCACAAATCTGAGCGATCACGGTGCCGGTCACGATGCCGGTGACACCCATCTCAGGGAACGGCCCCCAACCCCACATGCAGGCCGAGGCGACGATGACGTTGACCACGTTGGTGAAGGTCAGCACGAACAGCGGCGTGCGCATGTCGCCCGATCCGCGCAGCGAGGCCGCCGCAATTTGAGTGA
>JAYVDI010000118.1:0-8790 GCA_043749505.1 Schlesneria sp.
TACTCTGTGGAAAAATCCTCGATTTCTTCCCCGAGAAAGAATGCCGAGGTTATTTCAAGCACTGCGGATACCGCTACGAATAATATGGATACGCACTAAGGAACGGGGCTGTGCAGAATCCATCTCCGAGAGTTCGCGGATGACGATCAGGCTCCAAACCGCAGAACGGCACGAACTCCGATCTTCCTGCCACTTCCTCAAAGAACGAGGCAGAAAAATGAGTGGCAGGAAGAGGACTCAGCACAGAGCTTGCGTGACGCGGCAACCCTTGGGAACGACACGATCATTCCCGAACTCCTCGGCTGTAATACATCCCCAGTCACTTCGTCACTCGGTTGCGCTGGCGGGAATTGTCACCGGGGTGGATCGCGTCGTGGGGTCAATCTGCTTGATGGCGCGGGAGGCCGCTGCACGGACCTGCTCGTCTTCATCGCCGTCGAGGCCACGAAGTGACGCGAGGCTCGACGTGGCAAGAGTTCCCAGTTCACCGAGTGTCACGGCAGCGGCGGCTCGCACGCGGGAATCGGTGTCGGCCAATGATTGACTTAATGCACCGATGGCGTCGCGACCCGAAGGACTCACGTTTCTCAAGGATGTGGCTGCTGTGATCCGGACGTTCGTGTCCTCATCTGCAAGCAAAGCCACGAGAACCGGAGTGACTCGCTCGGCATGACCTTCAAACGTCGAGAGCGCAGCGGCGGCGTTGACGCGGGCAAACGTCGATTCGTCGTCGAGCAACTTCAGCAGACCGTCTGCTGCGGGAGCGGCATCGGGACCGAGCTGTGCCAAAAACATCGCCGCCAATTCGCGCGCGACCGGGTTCGAGTCTCCCAGCCGGTCCGACAACGCGGGAATGACAGCCAACCCGAGGGCCTGTAGTTGGCCTTCTGCGTTCGTCCAAGCATCTGCATCGCTGGTCTCGGCCGCGCGGACGATCGTGGCGAACAGTTCCTTCGCTCGCGCCGCCGTGTTCTTGGGAGAGCCGCCAATCTCGGGGACTGCGGTCAAATCGGGTTGTTCCGCAGCCACGGTCGCTTCCGACGTGGAGGTGCCGTCGTCAACCGTGGTCTCGCCGCGCGGAGCCTCACTACAACCGATCATCGCTCCCAATCCTGCGATCATTCCCGTACAGACCAGTGACCAAACCTGTGAACGACGAAACATGGCGATCTCTCACTTCATTATTAGAGGTGTCCAAACAAATGTCGCCTTTCGCTCCGCGAAAGAACGCCCTTTCGCGGAGCGAAAGGCGACAAACAACGGAGTTGTTCTTGAACAGGTTCTTACTTGGGCGACGGCGGACTGAATTCCCGAAGACGAGCTATTCCGACTGGCAACGAAACCGAACGTCTTTCGCTTCACAGGCGGTCGCCAGCGAGATCGGATCGAGGTTCACATCGGACAGGTCTTGCAACGATTTGAGCTGCGTGGCGCGATAGCGTCCCGGTTGGAGATGAATGGATTTGCTGGTTCGTTCTTGAACGATCCGTTCGATCTCATCTGCATCAGGCGTGACCGACGATGTGCGAACGGAGTCCCAGCCGAGGGACGACGGCGGCGAATTTGCCTGCGACTCCGAGGGGAGATAGATCGTCCCGTTGTTGAAATCGACAGCGAACGCGATCACGCCGGGGATGAAAAACAGCAACAAGCCGACTGCATCCAGCGCGACCACCTTTGGATCGAGTCGCCCCTCTGGCTGCCCCTTTCGCTCGGGCCAAAAGATCGTTCCGCAACCGGTAATTGGTAGGAGTAAACTCACCAGCAACGAGTATGAAACCCATCGCCGGAATTTCAGCCGTGATCTTGTCAAATTCATTCCCTCGTCCTTGATGGGAGTCACAGCGACAACGTGTCGCAGCGCGGCGGAACGGTATTTCAAACCGTCGAATCGCTCAAGATGAGTCGGCCTGCACGCAATGCCAAGGATGCCCGGGAACCAACGCGACACTTCGCCAAGAACTTGTCCAAGAATCACTCCGGCGTTTGTCGCCTTTCGCTCCGCGAAAGGGCGTTCTTTCGCGGAGCGAAAGATGACATTGCTTTTAGACGGGTACCAAGCCCACGTAGACAGAGTTGACCGCCATCGTAATTCATCACGTCGTTCTGGCCTTGGCGGCCTCAACCGCGTGAGCCATTCGGGAGCGGAAGTGTTTGCGACGGGCTGCGGTCCAAGTCAGCGTGACTCGGCGAATCGAGGGCCTGAGCATCACGAGCGACACTTCGGTCGGCGCGACTCCAAACGATTGCTCGACCGCGCTGGCATAGACTCCGAGTTGGAACTCATACGGTGCGAGAAGCTGTTCATCGGTGGCATCTGCGGTGATGTCGTTCGTCTTGTAGTCGAAGACGTGCCAGCCGCCGTCGGCGTCTTCGTAGAGCACGTCGATCACACCAATGATGCGAGTCTCGGTGAACTGTCCCGCTTCCGATGACGGAGCGAGCAGCGCGAACTCGACCTCGCGGTGCAGACTTTTCGCGACGGCCAGTTCGGCGGCGATCGGCGACGCGAACAGGCGATCAAGCATCGCGCGGGCTGCAGCCAGAACGTCGTCGCCGACGTGATCACGGTGAGTGGCCGCTGCCGTAACAAGGCGCGTCGGCCAGTTGTCCGACTTCGCAAAATCAATCTGTTCGAGAACCGCATGGACCAAGGTGCCGAGCATCGTCGCCTGATCGGGATCGACGGGCGCGGCATCGTCGTCGAGCGGCGCGGATTGAGAGTCGTAGTCCGGACGCCTACGTCCGGACGTAGGCGTCCGGACTACGGTTTCACTGACCGAGTTCGATGTGCCGCCTCCAAGTTGGGCGTCGGTCTCTTCGAGTCGTGAGACACTGATCGGCGGCAGATCGCTCGCTTCGCGCGGCCAACGTCGCGCGGAGGCGGGTGGTTCGGTCGGCTCCGCAAAGACGATCAGGTCGGTCAGTTCCGAGAGCGGGACTTGGCGAGCGACTTCGTGATCGACGGGCTTCGCGGCGGGCGGCTGCTTATGCGCAAAGATCTCGGGGATCGTCTCGCGCCCCGCCGTGCGGAACTTGGACGAACCGAGCAGCGCGTCGGTTTTGGGAAGTCCCGTCAGCAGGTCAAAACGGGACTCGACCAACTCCAGCCACGGCGAGTTGCGTTTCGCTTCCAGCTCGATCCCCGCCGACAAGATCAGGTAATCGGCCGCGCGCGTGCAGGCGACATAGAACAGGCGAATGGTCTCCTCGGCGTCGGCCTCTTGCTCCAAGAGACCGTACATTTTGAGGCCGATGTGATCGTGCGATTCGCCGAACATCTCGGGCAGTTTGACGAGCGCTCCGAAGTCAGGATGCAGCACGGCGGAGCTGCCGCGCGGTGCCCCTTTGCGGTCGATGTCGGCCACGATGACGACCGGGAATTCGAGACCCTTCGATTGGTGAATCGACATCAGGCGGATGACGTGGCCGGTCTCGGGCAATGTCGTGGCGAACTCTTCGTCGGTCTCTTCCAGTACCGACGTGTGCAAGCGTTCGACGAAGTCTTTTAGCGTGAACAGTTCGCCTCGATCGAACTCACTCGCCATCTCAATCAGCTTCCGCAGGTTGGCAACCTTGCGCGGCCCGAGATGTTCGGTCAGCAACGCGGCGTCGTAGCCGGTGCGATCGATGGCCCGAGTCAGCAGGCCGGCCAGTGGCAATCGGTCCTTCACTGCACGCAGTTCCGCCAGCACCTCACGAGCGAAGCTCAGTCGTCGCTGTTGCTCATCATCTAGAAAGGTGGGCGGCTGAGCGAAAAAACTTTCGTGCAGAGTCAACCGGTCGCGGCTGAGAGCTTGAATCGTGTCATCACTCACGTTGAAGAACGGCGATCGCAGGATGCCGACCAATCCGATCAGATCATCGGGATCATTGAGATATCGGCAGAGGTTGAGCAGATCGAACACCTCCTGCTGCGCGAAGAAGGCTTTGCCGCCGACGAGGTAGTAGTCGAGGCCGTAGCATCGCAACGCCGACTCGTACTCTTGAACATTCGACAACGCGCGGAACAGGATCACGATGTCGCCCGACTCGACCCGCCGCAGGATCATTTGGCCATCGACGTTCTTCGCACGGATGCGCGGAGTCGGGTCTGAGAGCAGTTCCGCACAGCGCCGCGCAATCCAGTCCGCCTCGCGCGACCGCAATTCACCGACGCGAACTTTGCCGGTTGGTTCGTTCGATTCACTCGCAGTTGCGATTGTCCCTTGAGGGGCCGCATCCACACCAACTCGAAGCGTGAGCGAGGATGGTGTTATTCCTCGTACGGAATCGCTCACGCCCGTGCCCTCGTCCTCGCTCACGCTTCGGGTTGGTGAGGGGGCGACGTTCACTGCATCGCTCGTCGCGAGCAATAATTCGATTGCAGGCGTGGGCGAGTGTTGGATCGTGTCGAAGGGCGCGAGCGCTTCGTAGGTCTCACCCATCGCGGCGGCGAACAGGTGGTTGACGAAGTTCAGGACGGCGGGCTGGCTGCGAAAATTGACGTTCAGCGGCAGGCGACCGCGCTCGGGAATCTCTTGTCTCAGCTTCGCGAAGACGCCGGGATCGGCTCGACGAAAGCGGTAGATCGACTGCTTCGCATCGCCGACGAGAAACAAGCGGCCGCGCGTCAACGCCGCACCGCAGAGCATCCGCACGACATCGGCCTGAATCGGGTCGGTGTCTTGGAACTCATCGACCATCAGCAACCGAATGCCCGCTCCCACGCGGTCTCGCACCTCGGGGTTGTCACGCAACAGGTCGCGAGCCTTGAGCAGGAGGTCGTCAAAATCGAGCAGTCCCTGTGCTTGCTTCGCTGCTTGGTACGCATCGGACGTGAGCCGCGCCAGTCGCAGCGCGCGGCAGGAGAACTCGGCCGACAACAGCAGATCGTCTTCGTCGATCGGCAGCAGCTCGACCAGTTTCGTCGCGGCCTTACGGAGGTCCGTGAACGCGTCTTTGATCGCCTCGTGAACTTCCGCGCTGGGCCAGTTCTTGGCAGTCCCGCCACCTTGAACGCGCGCGTGCTCTTCAATCGCGAGCAGCAGGGCCAGCGGCTCCTTCCACGGCAGCGCCGGTTCGAGCCACTGCAACAGCGTGGTCCGCCGTTCTTGCATCGTCGCGTGTGTCGAAGTGTTCTCACGCAGCAACTCGAATGTGAGCAGGGTGCGCGGATGATTGCGAAATTCGGCGACCAGCTTGGGAACGAATTCCGTCTCCCATTGCGTTCGCCACCGCGCGGCGATGTCGTCGGGACTCTCATCTGCCAGCTTGTCGAAGTCGATTTGGAACCGCTGATGAGCCAGTACGCGCAGGATTTCGCGCGTGCGTTCGAGTCCAAACTGAAGAACGAACGCGGAGGCATCGGCATCATCCCGTTCGATCAATCCATGCAGCACGTCCTTCGCCGTGTTGCGGAGCAGTGTGGTCGCCAGTGCCGGTTCGAGCAGTCCGAAGCGGGGATCGAGTCCCGCTTCGACGGCCTGCGATCGGAGCAGACTCGTGCAGAACGAATGGATCGTGCTGACCCGCGCCGAATCGAGACCGCGCATCAGAGCGAGCCAGTGATCGACTTCATCCCGCTCGCACTGCTGCAACCGCTGCTGGCAGGCCGAGCGGATGCGATCACGCATCTCCCGCGCAGCCTTGTCGGTGAACGTGATCGCGACGAGCGAGTGCAGCTCGGCCGAGTCATCGCCCGGTTCGAGGCTCTTCAAAAAACGCTGCGTCAGCACGAACGTCTTGCCGCAACCGGCCCCGGCGGAGAGCGCGATCGAAACTCCGCGCGTCTCGATTGCTGCCGCTTGCTGATCGGTGAATCGGGGACGGGGTGAAGTGTTGCGAGAAGGTGCTGTCATGGTGGGTCACGTTGTATCAAGGGCCACGACACCTCGACAGCAAACGCGGGAGAACCTCGGCCTTTCAATGTAGGGTGGGCCGGCGCTCGAAGCGAGCTGGTCCCACCCTACAGGCTTCGCCGACCCAACCAGGCGATGGGCCTGCAAACGCACGAGATGCGTGTGTCGAGCCGTGGCTCAGCTCGGCGACTCGGTCGCGCGGAGTCTCACGGTGAACGTGCTTCCCTTTCCGAGTTGGCTGGTCACCTTGACCTGTCCGCCGAACACCTGACAGAGGTGCTTGACGATCGACAGCCCCAGCCCGGTCCCACCGACTTCGCGTGAGCGCGCTTTATCGACGCGAAAGAATCGCTCGAAGATGCGTGCCTGATTTTCTTTGGCGATGCCAACGCCATTGTCCTCGACCTCGATCACGATCACGTCCGCATCGCGTTTCCAACGAACGATGATCCGTCCGCCGGGTGGTGTGTAATTGATGGCGTTGTCGAGCAAGTTGTCAGCCACCGTTCGCAGGCTCTCTTCGTCGGCCAGTCCCCAGACGGGATCGACGCGAGCCTGCGTTTCCAATAACAGGCCCTTCGACTTCGCCACTTCCTGATGCTCGTCGAGGCACTCGTTCAGGATCGCGCTGACATTGATCGCGGTCAGATCGAAGGCGGGTTCATCGGACTCCATCCGCGCCAGTTCGAGCAGCTCCAAAATCAGGGTGTGCAACCGGTCGGCCTGTTCGCCAATGCGGCCGACGAAACTGCGATTGATGTTGGCATCTTCGAGTGCCCCGTCGAGCAGTATTTCGGCATAGGCGGAGATCGCAGCGAGGGGCGTCTTCAATTCGTGCGACACGTTCGAAACGAATTCGTGGCGCAAGCTTTCGAGTCGCCTCAAGTCAGTCACATCGTGCAGCACGAGCACCGCACCGGAGCTGTCTGCGCCGGGCAGTCGAGACATGACGGCGGCCAGCACCGATTGCGTTCTCGGAACGTCGATCTCGATCCGCTGTTGCTCACCGCTCTTCAACGCCTGACTGACCAGCTCTTGGAATTTCGGCAGACGAACGGCCTCCCACAGCCGACGCCCCGTCAGACCCGTCGGCTTCAGATCGAGCAGCCTGATCGCGGCACCGTTGGCGAGCAGGATGCGTTCCTGAGCATCCACAGCGATCACGCCTTCGACCATCGCTTCGAGGACGATGGCCAGTTGCTGGTTGTTCTGGTCGAGCGAGTCCCGCCAATGTTCCAGTTCGATAATGCGAGCGTTCGTACGACGGGACAGGGCCTCATACGCGCTCACGAGCCGCCGTGGAAATGCTTCGGAGTTGTTTGGACTCACACTGGCCAGTTCAGTCGCATTGAGATCGCTCGCGAGGAAGCGGCTCGCTGCAACCGCGACTTCGTTGACCGGAACGACGACCTGTTGAACGTATCTCCGCGCCAGCCACATTCCCGTCGCCCCAATTCCCACCAGAACTCCCGCCACACGCCAGCACCAACCTCGCCATTCGCTCGAGACCGCCACAAGGGGAGGCGAACCACAAATCCAAATTCCCGCCGCCACCGCACACGCGCCGCCCGCGACAACAACCGCAAACGCACGCCAGAACTCTCGCGACGACAACATGAAGACACTCTCAGCAATTGACGGTTCTTGAAAAGCGGGCCTATGCTAGCGACCGTCTTGGTCGAGACAACCAATGCCACAGCCATTGGCCATTGGGTACGAGGCAGCCTCACACCGACCCGAAGCGTAAAGCGAGGACGTTCGTCTCGCACGGTTTAAGAGACGCGAGGTGATTGCATGAGGAAAGCGAGCGGAGCGTTCTTCTCCCCCTGTTGAACCTCCTCGCTCACGCTTCGGGTTGGTGTGGCGTGTTGTCACAAGCTTGAAAGCCGTTCCTGATTCATCACAGAAAGAAAGCCAACATGAAGTTCACCGCATTCCGCTTGAGTCTGGCCGTCGTCGTTTTGAACCTGCTGCGGATGGGAGCCGTCGCGGCGGATACCGTTGATTTGAAGGTCGGCGACGCCGCGCCGAAGTTTGCCGTGAAGGATGACTCCGGCAAGGACTGGAAGTCGGACGAGCATGTCGGCAAGAAGATTGTGGTCGTCTATTTCTATCCCGCCGACATGACCGGTGGCTGCACCAAGCAAGCGTGCGGCTTCCGCGACGACATGGCCAAGCTGTCAGGCAAGGATGTGGAAGTTGTTGGCGTGAGCGGTGACTCGGTACGCAATCACCAACTGTTCAAGAAGGCTCACGAGCTGAACTTCGCACTGCTGGCCGACACGGACGGCAAGGTCGCCGAGAAGTTCGGCGTGCCGGTCACTCCCGGCGAGAAAACAGTCAAGGCGACGATCGACGGCAAGGAAGAGGCTCTCACGCGCAGTGTCACCACGGCGCGCTGGACGTTCATCATCGACAAGCAAGGCAAGATCGCTCAGAAGAACTCGTCGGTGAAAGCGGCGGATGACAGCAAGGCCATTCTCGAACTGATCGAGAAGCTCAAACCGTGATGTCGCTGGACTGTCCATGACGCTTGGTGAAACTTGCTGACACTCGGAGTCGATCAGGCGGCAAGAACAACTCATTCATTACCGGGAGAGGGATATTCCCGCCGAACGAGTTCCGGAGTCAGCCAGTCCAGCGATTTGGGCGGCTTGTTTTCGTTGAGCCACTTGAGCAGGTCGTTGGCTTGTTTGCGAGCCGCTTCGGGCTGATGGAACTGACGGTAGCAGCGCGCCATGACATAGAGCCGGAAGCCGAACTCGGGTGCGGACTCGGTCGGCCAGGCTTCCTGAATCAGCTCCAACGCTCGGTCGTCTTCTCCGGTGATCGACAGCACGCTGACGAATATCAGAAAGTCGCTGATCTCGCGGCTGTTCAGGAGCTGGCGGTGCCGCTCTTTTTGCAGGGCTTGCTCGGCGGTGGAATCGGGGAGCAGCGACACGAGCCG
>JAYVDI010000119.1:0-2771 GCA_043749505.1 Schlesneria sp.
TACTCTGTGGAAAAATCCTCGATTTCTTCCCCGAGAAAGAATGCCGAGGTTATTTCAAGCACTGCGGATACCGCTACGAATAATATGGATACGCACTAAAACGCGGAAGCGTTACGCGCGCGGGACAGTAGCACGATCCACGTTGGTTCCAAATTCGCCGGAGCAGAGCCAGCCCGCACCACGGGCCTATTTGTCAGTGGATTCTCGAATGTCGAGATACTCGTCCCGAAACTTCCGCCATTTGGTAATGAGCAATTGCTGCTTGTGCGGAATGATCCGGCTGTCACCGGACAAATCCGCTCCGAGCGTATTTTTGCCCGCCGCCTGGCCATCATAATCTGGCAATGCTCTTTGGAATCGAATCGGATTCAGTTCGTGTTCCAATGTAATCGTATACAAGAGCGACAGCACCCATGCCTTTCGGTGCAATGTAAACATCTCTTCGGACAATGAATCGAGCAAAGCCGGAACGGCCTGCCAATTCAGGGTCAAGATCTGTCCCGCAGGCGATTCCGGTGAGACGAATGCGTGATCATCCTCGTCATAGACGCCGCCGACAATCTTGACCACCCCCTCGTTCGGCATCTCAGCAACCAGCGACAAGACCTTCGCCCGGTCGGCCTTACTCGACTCAATCGCCAGTCTTGGCCCCTTTCCCACCGTCAACTTGAAGCTCTGAGATCGGAAAACAATTAGCTCGTCCAATTCGTCAACATTCGTAATGTCAGCAATGGGCAGCTTCGGGTGATACATGACCGTGACGGTGTATTCGCCAGGTTCTGGGATTTCGATGAAGTCACCCATCGGCAGTACCGTGTCCAAGGACTCGCCAAATCGGAGCCAGCCGTCAGACTTGATGCCTCCACCGATTCTGATCCGTTGCGTATTCGGTCGTACCGGCAAGAGATCTCCGGCGGGATTTCTGACTTCAAAACGCCACTGAGCTTCACGACGCGATCCGTGAAAATGAGGTATCAACTGCACCCAAACCGGCGTTTGCTCGATATCGACAGACTTGAGTTTGACGAAGAACGAAGGCAGCCTCCCGGGAATGGCCTTCAAATCTTTTGGCAGAGTGACTCGGATGAACAATGGGTCAGGCCGCTCTTGCACTCGGCGAAGTGCAGTCACGAGTTCGAGATTGTTGCTTAACCGATCTACCTCTTCAGATTCCTTCCAATATTCGCGCTGCGTCAAGAACTCGTCTGTTCCTTGGATTTTTTCGAGTCGCTTTTGAGCCTCCACAATCATGGAAGCCTCGTGCTTCAGCTTAAACGAGAGGGGCTTCTCGGCCTTTTCACCATGTCTGATGATTTTCTGGAGAACCGCCTCGAAATCATTCGTCTTTTCGTTGTGACTGGAGTAATAACGGCGTTTGGCATCTGCATCGAGCCGCTTGACGAGTTCAAGAACCGACGTTTCAGTGTTGGAATTATCGTGCGCCTTGTCATCGACGGGCGGCGCGAAGCCAATCGAGGCCGACGTGATCAACGCTATGGCGCACAGTTTCATCATCGCAATACCTTTAACGCTGGGTGCCACTGGCGAGGGGCTTCGCTCGCCAGTGTTCTTGAAAGCGCACTGGTTGCTTAAAGCGTTCGACAGTGGCATCCGTGCGGCCCCCCGATGTCACTCCAATATCAACTCCAGCGAACCATAGTCCACGACCAATCGCCGCCCCAACATGAGGCCAACACCCAGCAGCGTTGTTTCGCCTTCTCCCGCCACAACCTCGACTTCGAGTGTTTCGCCAAACCAGTCGATCCACGCCACGAATGACTTGAGCCGTGAGCTTCGGCCATCAGCCAGAACGGCGCGGACCATCAGTCCTAGCTTCAGGCCTATGCGATCAATCTGCGAACGGGGCATGACCAGTTCGCCGGTGAAGCCCGTATCAATCCAAACTTCCACGGATGACGCCACGGCATCCGGCTCGGCATGAACCGGGACGGTTAGCAATGCCCGTCCCTGCAAATCGACGAGACCGTTCATCCGCCGAAGCCTCCGATGTGAATCGCGGCGGCGTGACCCACGCGCACGGCGAACGACATTCGGTCGGGAAATGCCTTGCGAGCCTTTCGACCGGCCTCGCTGAGCGTTTCGCCCAAGTAAAAGGTCTGCGACACAGGCTCGATGGCGACAAAGGCGTGCGGATGAGCAGCTTCCAATGACGCCCGCAACTCCCGCTCGTAGAACTCGGTGGCTTGTTGCTGGATCTCATCGTCGGAAAGCTGGTGAGTCATGTCCTGCTCCTGAGGAAGAACGCTTGCTGGGCCTCCGATAAGTGATACTCAATACTCGTTCGCCGCCTCGCCGCCTTCATCGAACTGCTGGAACTTCTTTTCGCTGACTTGGCGGATGCGGCGGTCGGTGACTTCTTGTTGGAGTTTGGTCAGGGCGTCTTCGATGGGCATCGCGCCGAGGTCGCCGTCGATGCGGTCGCGGACGCTGACGGTGCCGTGTTCGACGTCTCGGCCACCGACGACCAGCATGTAGGGGATCAGTTCGAGTTGGGCATCGCGGACCTTGGCATTGATCTTCGTGCCGCGCAGGTCGCTCGTCACGCGGAAGCCGGCGGCGCGGAAGCGGGCTTCGACCTGCTTCGCGTAGTCCTCGAACTTGTCGCTGATCGACATGACCCGGATTTGCTCGGGAGCCAGCCAGAGCGGGAAGGCACCGGCGAAGTGTTCGATCAACATGCCGGTGAACCGCTCCATCGAACCGAACGGCGCGCGGTGGATCATCACCGGGCGATGAGCCTGATTGTCGGC
>JAYVDI010000120.1:0-4731 GCA_043749505.1 Schlesneria sp.
ACTCTGTGGAAAAATCCTCGATTTCTTCCCCGAGAAAGAATGCCGAGGTTATTTCAAGCACTGCGGATACCGCTACGAATAATATGGATACGCACTAGGACAGTTTTGTGATTATTCTTCAGTTCTGTGGTGAGGGGGCTTCGGCTCGGCGACGATAAAAGCCAGACAGGACGATCCAACACCAACCCGAAGCGTGAGCGAGGACACGGCTTCGATTGCCTTCCTCGGCTTACGCTTCGGAGCGGTGTGATGAGGCTGCTCAACTCACCGTGCCAGTTCAACCAGCAGCTTCTCTTTCACGGTGGCGGGGTCGGCTCCCTTCACCGCTTTCATAACTTGGCCGATCAACGCACCGATCGCCTTCTCGTTGCCCCCTTTGAAGTCGGCAATAGCCTTCGCACTGCGAGCCAACACCGCCGCGATGGCGGCGTCGATGGCACCGGTGTCTTCGACGATGGCCAAGCCCTTCTCGGCGATGATCTCGTCAATGCGTGAGACTTGGGGTGTTCCAAACATCTCGCCGTGTTGAACTGATTTGAGCTTCAATGTTTGAGGTTCTCCGGAGGCCACTGGCCGCGCTGAGCTGCCGATGCCCTCGCCCACTGACCGAACTTCATCAGCCTCAGCCAGCAGCGTGGCAAAGACATCGCGGGCCGACTTGATCGTGATCTGCTTCTGATTGATGTGGTTCAGCAGTGCGGAGAGGATCGGCGGCTGGATGGCGAACTGCGCGATGGACTGTCCGCGCGGGTTCATCTCGCGTAGGACATCCTGAGTGATCCAGTTGGCCGCCTGCTTGCCGTCGCCGCATGATTTGGCGACCTCTTCAAAGTAGTCAGCCATCGCGCGGCCCTGGTCGATCAGGACGCTGGCGTCATACGGAGTGAGGCCGAACTGAGACTGAAAGCGATCTCGCCGTGAGGCGGGTGGCTCGCACATGCTGCTACGGATCGACTCCAGCTTGGCGTCACTGATGATGACCGGGACGAGATCGGGATCGGGAAAGTAGCGGTAGTCGGCGGCTTCTTCCTTCTCGCGCAGAATGTACGTCGTGCCGCTGTTCGGATTGAAACCGCGAGTCGCCTTGTGGCCCCCCTTGGCTCCCAAGCGGATGCCCGTCTTTTGAAACTCTTCCCACTGACGGCCGACTTCAAACTCGATGGCCTGCTCGGTGAAGCGGAAGCTGTTGAGGTTTTTCACTTCGACGATGGGAGTTGGAATCTTCGAGCCGTCCGGTTGATGAACGTGCAGGTTGACGTTGGCATCGCACCGCAGGCTCCCCTCCTGCATGTTGCAGTCGGAGACTTCAAGATACGTGAGGAGCAGCTTCAACTCTTCAAGGAACCGCTTCGCTTCGGCTGCCGAACGCAAGTCCGGCTCGGTGACGATCTCGACCAGCGGCGTGCCGGCTCGATTGAGATCGACTTGGCTGTCGCGGCCCTTCCCCGATTCGTCGTGCATGTTCTTGCCTGCGTCCTCTTCCATGTGAGCACGCAGAATGCGAACGCGCCGCGTGAAGCTGCCTCCTGCGTCCTGATTCCCGTCTCCCTCAACCACCACATCCACCCAGCCATCGTGACTGAACGGCAGATCGAACTGGCTGATCTGATAGCCCTTGGGTAGGTCGGGATAGAAGTACTGCTTGCGGTCCCACTTGGTGAAGCGGGCGATCTCGCAGTTCAGTCCGAGCGCTGTCTTCACGGCCAGATCAAAGCCGTGAGCGTTCAGCACCGGCAACGCCCCCGGAAGTCCAAGGCAAACGGGACACGTCTGCACGTTGGGATGGTCCGGATTGAAGGCGGTCGAGCAGCCACAAAAAATCTTGGTCAAAGTCTGAAGCTGAACGTGGACTTCCAGACCGATGATGATGTCGTAGGGCATGGGACTCTCAAAACGAATGCGGCAAACCACGGAAGTCAGTAACCGAAGAGCTTGAAGAAACCACGAATACGCACGAATCAGGTAGTTAAGGGAGAAGACGGGACATGATCTCAACTGAGCCTTCTCTACCTGATTCGTGCGTATTCGCGAGATTCGTGGTTCCCTCCTCAGGTCGATGCGATGGCGGGTGAGCGGCGGTGCCAGTCGGTTTCGTGTTCAAACATTCTCGCGGCGCGCAACAACGTCTCTTCGGCGAAGGGGGCGGCTTGAAGTTGGAGGCCGATGGGGAGGCCGGTTGTGGTGAAGCCGCAGGGGATCGAAATGCCCGGCAGGCCCGCGAGGTTCGCGCTGATCGTGTAGATGTCGCCGAGATACATCGACAACGGGTCGCTCGATTTTTCGCGGAGCTTGTACGCGGGGGTCGGTGTGACTGGCCCAGCGATCACGTCCACATCGGCCAGCGCGGCGTCGAAGTCTTGGCGAATGAGCCGCCTCACCCTGAGAGCCTTCGTGTAATACTGGTCCGCGTAACCGGCCGACAGCGCGAAAACGCCGAGCATGATCCGCCGCTTCACCTCGTCACCAAAGCTCTCGCCGCGACTGGCCTCATACATTTCGATGAGGCTGCCAAATTGAGCGGCCCGATGCCCGTAGTGGACTCCGTCGTAACGTGACAGGTTGCTCGAAGCTTCCGACGTGGCGATCAAGTAGTAGGTCGCGATGGCATATTTGGAATGCGGCAGATGCACGTCCTTCAATTCCGCGCCGAGCGACTTGTAGACGGCGAGAGCGTCTCGGACGGCCCGTTCGATTTCGGGGTCGAGGCCCTCAGCAAAGTGTTCGACGGGGACGCCGATCTTGACTCCCGCCAGCGGTTGATCGACCGACGCGGTGTAACTCGGGACGGGAGCGTTCACGCTGGTGGAGTCTCGCGGATCGTGACCGGCAATCGCTTCGAGCAGCATCGCCGCGCCAGTGACATCCGTCGCGAAGGGGCCGATCTGATCGAGAGAACTGGCATACGCAATCAGTCCGTAGCGCGAGACTCGTCCATACGTCGGCTTCAGCCCCACGATGCCGCACAGTCCCGCAGGCTGTCGAATCGAGCCGCCGGTATCGCTACCGAGCGACAACGGAGCCATGCGTGCCGCGACCGCCGCAGCCGATCCACTGCTCGACCCGCCCGGTACGCGATCAGTATCCCACGGATTGCGAGTCGATCCGAAGGCCGAGTTCTCGCCGCTCGACCCCATCGCGAACTCGTCCATATTCGTGCGACCGATCAGCACCGCATCGGCCTGTTTGAGCTTCGTCATCGCTCCCGAGTCATACGGCGCGACGAAGTTCTTCAGCATCTTGCTACCGCACGTCGCGGGCTGGCCGACCTCACACATCACGTCCTTCACCGCAACGGGGACTCCCGCGAGCGACCCCAATTTTTGACCGGCCGCGCGCTTCGCATCGACTCCCTCCGCCTGCCGCAGCGCTCCGTCACGGTCCACGTGCAGGAATGCGCCGATATGGGAGTCACGACTCGCGATGGCCTCGAGATACGCCGCAGTGACATCGACACTACTAATTTCCCGCGACATCAGTTTGGCCACGAGTTCGCTGAAGGGAAGACCGGAAATGTTGGACGGCACAGATGACCTTTGCCCGATGAAACGGTGGTGGAATCAGCCATCAGGCAGAATCGCGATGGCCAAGTTGGGGCGGCATCCTAACTGCGCAGAGAACGTGTTTCATCCAACACGACTGCGGGGATCGGCGATGCCACGTTATCCCGCGTCGTTGATCGCGGGGACAAGGAATCACTGACCAGCGGCCGTCACGTTGTCGAGCGTCGCCGTCATTCTGAGCTCGATGATCGCCGGGACGAGGAAGTACTGGCCATCGGAGCGGGGGGCGTTGCTGAGAGCCGCCGCGCGAGGGAGAGATTCGACGACGGTGTCGGCGCGCAGGACGTTTGAGAGTTCGACGGCATGGACCATCGGTTCGACGTTGGTCGTGTCGAGTTCGTTCAGAACATCGACGTAGCCCAAGATGGCGGTCAGATCGGACGTGAGCGACGCGACTTCTGCGTCCGAGACCCTGAGTCGGGCGAGAGACGCCACTTTGCGAACATCTTCGGGAGTCAGTTGCATGTCGCCACCAATGAAAATACCCGGCTTGATCCAAGCCGGGCGTTGCATGCTCTACGAGCGAACCCGTTCAGCGTGAATCACGCGGACGGAGCTTTATCGACAGTAAATGGCTTGCGCACGACGCGCTTCACAACCAAACCGCCGCGGATGCACTTGGCACAGACGCGGACCTTGGTGGATGTTTCGCCGGTTTGCATCCGGAGCGATTGCAGGTTTGGGCGGAACCAGCGTTTGGTGATACCGGTCGTCTTGCGACCGTTACCGCCAAGGTACTTCGCCTTACCGCGTTCGACCTTCGAGTTACCTCGAACCGGCTTCTTTCCACAAATTGAACACTGAGCACC
The DNA here is from genome assembly GCA_043749505.1 of Schlesneria sp. Classification (GTDB taxonomy): domain Bacteria; phylum Planctomycetota; class Planctomycetia; order Planctomycetales; family Planctomycetaceae; genus Schlesneria. Next base: position 4,370 of record JAYVDI010000120.1, read on the forward strand.
CATCGCGTCACCTTTTTAATCTCGGCGGTCGAGAGTCGCCGAAAAAACGGCGTCGCGACCTTGAACTCCAATGAAACCACATCCTTGCGGGGGTTGGGAGTATAACGGCGACGCCTTTCGATGCAAGCGGGCCGGGTGCCTTCATTAAGACTCTTCTCAGTAAGGGGTTGACGAGGATCGCAGGATGGGGCGGAGTTTGACTGAGGCTGTTTTTTTGAACGGAGGCTGTTGCGGTGATGACCGCCCTTCGGGGGGATTTGTGGCAGTACTTGGCGCAAGTTCCTGATCCGAGAGGGCGGCTGTATTTATTGCCGCTTTCAGCAGCGTGACGACGCCCTGTTGTTTGCGGCCACTCTGACGGC
>JAYVDI010000121.1:0-5689 GCA_043749505.1 Schlesneria sp.
ATTGCTCGTGGCGGTAGACCGTGCCGAACTCGGCCAGCCGCACGGGGAGGTCGCGATAGCTGCGATGCTGGGCCTTGTAAATCTGCACGTGGTGCGGACAGTTCATCGGCTTGAGCAGGTAGCGTTCCTGCTGCTTCTCCCACACGCGGAGGAATTCCTTGCGAGCTTCCGGTTGACCGCTCGTCGGGAAGTTAGACAACTCCACCCCCATCAGCTTCGCGGAGTCCGCCAACTTTTTCTCATCGTCCGCCGTGAACGGAACGCCGTCCTTCACGAGAGCGTCGAGCCGACGAATCCAGTAATCGACGAGCTGCCCTCCCTCATGACCGAAGATCGGCGCGAACTGGCTATCGCGGTAGTAGGGGAAGTGACCGCTGGTCTCGTACATTTCGACGCGACCGATGTGCGGCGAGTAGACCGGCTGATAGCCGCGCGCGATCAACTCTTTCTTGATGAAGTCTTCGAGGATCGAACGGATGGTCGCTCCCTTGGGCAGCCACAGGCACAGCCCCTGCCCCACATCCTGACTGATCGCGAACAGGTTGAGCTGCTTCCCCAGCACACGATGATCTCGCCGCTTGGCCTCGTTGACCTGATCGAGGTACCCATCCAGATCCTTCTGCGAAAACCACGCGGTCCCGTACAGCCGCTGAAGCTGTTTCCCGGTGGCGTCCCCCTTCCAATAGTCTCCCGCGACGGAGAGGAGCTTGAACGCCTTGACCTTCTTCGCGTCGGGGACATGTGGGCCGCGGCAGAGATCGACGAACTCCCCCTGCCGGTAGAAGCTGACCGTCGGATGAGTCGCCAGCCCGGTGTTGATGTGCTCGACCTTCAGCTTCTGCGACATGCCATCGACGAGTTTCAGGGCCTCGTCACGGTCGCAGAGGAATCGTTCGAACGGTTCGCCCGCATCGACGATGGTCTGCATCTCGGCCTCGATACGCGGAAAGTCGTCCTCGCTGATTTTGTGATCGCAGGCGATGTCGTAATAGAATCCCTGCCCGGTCGTCGGCCCAAACGCCAGCTCGACACCGGGCCACAGCCGCATGACGGCCCGCGCCATGATGTGAGCACACGAATGCCGCAGGATCCCCAGCGATGCCGCGTCTTTCTCAGTGAGGAGTTGCACGGGGATCGGTCGCTCGGCGGTGGCCTCGGCCAGCGGACGCATCAGATCGACGATGGTCTCTCCCACCTTCGCTCCGATCGCCGCCGCCGCGAGCCTCGGGCTGATGGCCATTGCGACATCCAGAGCCGTCGCATGTTCGGGATGCTCAACAACAGAACCATCAGGCAGGCGAATGGACAACATGGCGAAGGGCGATCCTAAACGAGGCAAAAACCTATACAAGCAAGGCCGTTACGAAGGGCCGGCCGGTTTATACGGACTGCCCAAAACACCGTCAACCAGCGTCGTCACGACCGGTCTCAGCACCCTCAGATGGAACAACACTCCTCGTCGAGCACGCCTTAAACATTGAATCTCCACCCCTGACTTGACCGAGCCGGATTCGTCTCCTATCGTTTCGCCGCGTTCACCAGTTGGCATTGATGCCGTTGTTTGAACCCCACTTCCCGGACGATTAGCTCAGTTGGTTAGAGCGCCACGTTGACATCGTGGAGGTCGTTGGTTCGAGTCCAATATCGTCCAATCCGGTTTTCCGTACCACAATGCAAGTCGAGGTAAACCCCTGCAAGACAGGGGTTTCTTCGTTGGTGGCCTCAACCACTTGCGGGGCGTTTCCGGGGCTTGGAAGGCCGTTCTGCATACAGGAACGCATACAATCTTCACTGACGGCCGTGGCGTGATGTTCGTCCGTGGTCTTGAGATAGAACTCGCGGGCCACCGCTTCACTGTTGCCGAGCCAGCCGCAGACGGCGTGAGCCGGGAAACGATCAGCCAACTCCGTCTGCCTAGTCTTCCGCATCGCATGGAACGGCTGGTGCCACGTTGTCAGACCGGCTTTGCGGACGATCCTGTTGAGCTGAGTCCGCATGTTCTGAGCCGCGTCCCGATACCGAGTGATGATGAACTCGTCTTCGGGGTTGAACGCCTCCTCCAAGTACGGTCGCAGATCACCGAACAGCGGGATCGTTCGCTGGCCGTGTCCTTCGTGGTGAGCAGTCTTCGGACTCGTCACCTTGATCGTGTTGGCCTGCCAGTCCACATCGCTCCAGCGCAGAGCCAGCGTCTCGGACGGCGTTCTGAGGCCACCGAAGCGACTGAGGGCCACGATCAGCCGCCACTGTGAACGGGGCAGGCGTCGATCAGCTTCGCGGTGTCCGTCAGACTGAGGAACTGGAAGCCGTTCGCATCACCACGGACGGCCACCTTGATGTCCTTGGACTTGAAGGGATTCTTGATCAGCAGTTCGGCATCGACCGCATCATTGATGAACTGGCGCACGAAGCCGTTCATGCGCCGGGCCGTGTTCTCGGCGAGCGGCTTCTTCTTGGTCTTCATCCACCGGGCGAAGCCTTTCGCGTCGGCGACGGTCACTTTGTCGAGCCGAGTCAGCTCGAAGTAGGCAGACAGCAAGGTCCGGCATCGCTTGTAGACGATCAGTGTGGCAGGCTTCGTGTCGGTCCTCTTGGCGATGTACCGGTCAACGAACTCGACCAGCGTGGGCATCGCCACGTTGTTTTGTGGGTCGATCAGATTCAGTTCGGCGAGCCGGTTGGCCAGTTCGTCGGGCAGCTTGGCCACCCATGCGGCGACTTCCAGAGTCATCGTCTGGTTGAGCCTGCGGAACTTGACGAGTTCCTCGATACTTGTCTCGGACACGTTCGGCATTCCGCTGTGAAGTCTCACCGAGCCACACAGAGCAGCGTCGCCTATTGATCGTGGCTTGGATGTACCGCGTGCCGTTCTCGCGTGTGATGATACTGGCCATGTCAGAGACTCCTACGTCTTGAATGATGAACCGTCGGGATGGTAGCCCACTTCGCAAGCGGGCGCAAGGCGTCGCAATCGGGCTTGAGTTGTGATGATCGTGTTGGGAGCAGTCTCGCCCATAGGGGATCAACTATGGGAACAGACGAGCGGCTTCGGCCTCATCCAAGTCTGCGGGGGCTGGCTCACTGGCGTCGGATTCCAGTGACCACCAGACGACGGACTTTTCGCCGAAGCCGATCCGTTGTGACTTCACGTTGGCCAGCCTCTTGGCTCGTTTGAGTGTGGCTGATGCGATGTCGGCATCGTCAGCCTGTTGCTTCACGGCCCTTAGACAGCATGGAACAGCCGGTCAGTTTCTCGACGAGCCATTTCGCTGTCTGTTGCACGGCCTCACCCTGTTCACTGCTGCCGCGCGGCTTCCGATCGGGTTGAGTCTCCGTCGCCAAATGCTCATCTGCGGTCATCACGACGGGTGTCTCATCCCAGCAGACCACACCGTCTTGTAACCGGTACGCCAAGCCGGTCGCTTCTGTGGCAATGTTCATCTTCACCAAGAGGATCAGGCGTCGCTTATCGTCTCCGTGGTCTTTTGCGACATGCCACACGGCACGAGCCGCCGCCGCAAATGCCAGCGATCCTATCGCACGATAGACGGCCTTGCCGCCGCTCCCCTTGGAGAGATGCGTCACCATGACCACGCCACCCGATACTTGCTCGCCATGTCTGTCCCCTTCAACGCTCGCATCCATCAAGGCGAGATACTTCCTCGCCTGTTCGATGGCAGCGGGGTATGAGGCACGATCAGCAGCAGGTGGACGGGGAGCAGGCTGGCCAGTTGCCGCTTGCTGCGCGTCACCTTCACCCGCGAGCATCTCCAGCAACTCGATCGGTACAACGTTGAGTTGTTCAGGAACCGTGAGGATCCCCGACAACCGATGCGGTCGCTCAGCAGTAGGCTCACCCTTGCGTGATACTGTGCCGTACAACTTGCAGATGCGTGAGGCGTTCCCGACCTTCGGGTCGATGCTCACGGCCTCATCATCGAACTGGCTGGCCAGCATCTGCAACACCCGATGTACCAGACCACCATTATCACCGGGCAGGTCGATCCGATAGAGCAGATGGAAGCCGTTCCCACTGTCACCGATGATCGGATCGGGCCAACCCTGTTCATCCAGGTACTGATCCAGCGCGACCACCTTCGCGCGGGCCGCTTCCTTTTCTTCCGCGGTCGATGAGACCGTCCCTTCGCGTCGTGGATCGCAGTCGATCAGCAGCCACCGCCGCCGCACGATGTCCGTGTCCTTTGCTGGCGAGCCGCACCACTCGGCGGGGAGCGGGTTCATCAACCAGTAGACACCCTTCGCGTCTTTGCTGAAGCGCACGGCGTCACGAGCCGTCGTCAGCAGGTCTTCCGATGAATAGTGGCGAACGTGCGGGGGACGGCCGTTCGCATTCAGCACCCGCATCTCGACGGTCGAACCCGGTTCGACCAACACTTTGAGCCAAGCGGCAATTTGATCGGTGTTGCCGCCGAGAGTAGAATCAGACATGGCAAGAGTCCTTCATGGGATTCGGCAACGGCCCCCTTCACAGCGGGGCCTTGCCATTGGTGAGGCTGGAAGAGAGAGCTACTCGGCGGACGCGGGACGGACGACGCGGGATGCAATCCACGCCTCGACGTCAGCGGGCCAATAGAGCGTTCGCGAGCCGAGCTTCACACATGGCAAGTCCCCACGGGGCGCGGTCGCATTCCAGATCGACTTCTCACAGAGACCGGTTTGCTCCGCAACCGTGCGGATGTTCGACAACTTGGCAACAACTGGCGTTTCGACGTTCGACATGGGACAGGCTCCTAAGCGTTGTGAAGGACACGTAACGCGGAGCATCTTTACGTCGATGGTCGAATCTCAGTAGGGCGCGAAGTTCGCTACTTCTTTGCACCAAGTTTCGCAGCGGGCAAAACCCGGTCAGCAGGCGGCTTGTCGGGGCGAAAATAGCCGATCCTTCGGTCGAGAACGATGTGCCCATCCTTCACCAGCACGGTCTTCATTCCGTCCCGGTAGAGGCGAGATGACTCACCGCCAGTGACCTCTTGCGCGAGCTTCTCAACACGCATTGCGCGTCCGTCCAGCGCCTTGAGGATGCCGATCAGAGTGTCGTTCATGATTGTCTCGAACGGCTTGGTCTCACTCGCCCGAGCGGCGGGCGGGGTTGTCACCGTGCCGCGCTCCTCATCCACTCCGACCGGCTTCGCTGCTTGCCGCTCGACCACGCGCCACCAGTCCCACAGGGCCAGAGTCGTCCCGTAGGCAACTTCGCCTTCGATCCTTGCTTCCGCATGTGGAACCAGAAATCCCCGCTTTTGAAGTTCGTAGAGTGTCCAACCGACCACGGCACGGTTGCGCGTCAGCATCATTCACAATGCACCAGAATTCCTTCAACGTGCCGTAGAATTCTCCGTCGCAAGGGATGACAGTCGGTGCCGTCACGCCGAGTTTGCTCGGTCTCGATGTCCCGTCCATGCCCCCCTCGCACAGTTTCGCCGTCACGCCGAATTCGCCGGGAGAAATCCGGTAAACGCGACGCCTGCCGCTACACAACAGTCGGCTGAAAGCGCCAATGGATGGGGGCGGTTCGGGAGGGTTAGTTGTGTCGAACGCATTCTCAACATTGACGACAGCATTAGGGAATGCCTTCATCGTTGAATGAATCTCGACGTCGGGGGGCCGTGGAAGCGTCGGCTCAGGCGGCATTTCAAAGACTCCAGTTTCGACAACGGGCCGCTCGGGA
>JAYVDI010000122.1:0-10044 GCA_043749505.1 Schlesneria sp.
CAACTTGACGGGCCTCACGACTTCACGACCTTGAAAAAGAGGTTGGAAGTAGCGGACGGCAGCTTGGCGCTGCAACTCCAGAAGCTCGAAGAAGCAGAATACATCAGGTCCGAGAAAGCCTTCGTTGGTCGTCGTCCAAAGACGACTTACCACCTGACCAAGAAAGGACGAGCGGCGCTTGCACACTATCTTGACACCCTCCAACGGCTCCTACAGGCGATGGGACGAACTCCTGTTGGCGGCTGAATAACTCAGCCGAAAGCTGAAGTGAGGCTTCTGAATTGACCTGCAAATGAAAACGAGTGCAAACTTGGGGGAATCCTAAGTCGGTAATGGTCGGGCAGACCTTATCAACTCTTTTCGGCGATTGAGTTGACAGCCGATTCAGTATCCTGCTTGCGATGGAATGTGCGACGCAATATCCAACCGAGACTGATAGCGGATAAAACACCGAATGTGCCAAGTAGAAAATCACCGATCGCAACGGTCCTAAAGGGATTCTCGACTTGTCCCAGCGGAATGAGTCCGAAACACAGAGCAACCTTAACCGTCATTACTTCCTGAGCCTGTTGTCCTCCAAGGCCATCTGCAACTGATCGACCGATAGCCTTGGCAGAATTGATTGCCCGATTCAAGTTATCGAGTTCATAGAATGCCAACGCAACCCCACAGAGCAGTGAGAAAATGACCGAAATGGCAACCGACTTTTTCGAGGGGAGGACCATTTTCGCACCTTATTGAAAGCTGTACCGAACGTGTGGATTATTTCTGCACCATGCTCACTCAACTTCTTACTGCCAGCATTATCGCAAAACTCCCCGGAGAACACGAGCATTGAATTGCGGTGGTCCTCGGCTAACTCGCCCCGAAAAGCCGCCCCCACGGGATGACCCACGGGTAGCTCACGACGATCAGGATGAACGTGAGTGAGATGCCCCACGGGACTTCAAGGCGGCGTCCGCTGAGTAGCCGGGGCGTGACGAACACGAGAAGCCAGAGCGTCTTGTAGACCACCTGAATCAGCAAAATTGGCGACATCGGCACGGGATAAATCAGGCCGAGGATCGAACCTAGCAGAATCGCCGTCCACAGCGAGCCGAGGATCGTGCGGAACCCTTCGCTCTCCGGGAACTTGTTCTGGCAGGCCAATTGCCCGCCCCGCTCGCCGCCAAGCAGCGTCAGTAGGCCGACCGGGATTAGAACGATGATGTTGAAGATGTAGGGGAAGATCATCGGGTTCATTTCGACGTTCCTGCCCGCTCCACGTTAATCGACTCGATCTCCATCTTGAACGGCCCGGCCTTCTTGTCACTGAGCATGAAGCCGAGGGCGTTGATCTCCTTCGGGTCAACAACCCCTGCGTCCTTCACCCGCCTACCGAACGAAGTTGCGTCGAATTTATCGAGTGGGAATTTGACTTCGATCCATTCATCCTTCTTCGTTTGCACCGTCGCCCGGTACGAGAAGGCGATCAGCGGCTTATTGAGGTAGAAGTTCAGCATCTATTCCCGGCCATCGCCACGGACTTTGGCGACCACGGTATCACCTTTTTCAAAGCCGAGTTTTTTGGCCTTCGTCCGCACCGAGGCGAAGCCGCCGTTGCTCTCCAGCGACAGCGTGCCGAAGAACTCCAGCGTCTTCTTGTCGGTGATCTTGAATTTGCCTTCGGAGACGCCGCCCATCACGCCGTCGTTGACGTTCTGCCACTCCTTCGCAGCATCGGCTCCGGTGAAGTCGAACAAGGTTTGCGGCGTTTCTTCAGCCATGACGAATGACCCCATCACGATCAGCAGGGGCACCGCCAGAATTTGAAGAATCATGTCAGTTTTTTCGTGGTGGTGAGGAGGGCAGGGTGATTCACATCGCAAAACACTTGGCCCATTCTGGATCAAGATGCCTCAATACTTTTTCCATCACCCACACCTGACCATTTGCCTTCTGGATCTGCTGGTACAGCCACTTGGCGATCTGCACGCTTGCTGTCACGTCGCAGATGGCGACACGATTACCGTTCTTGATGCCGAAAGTCGCACAACGCCACAAAGGGCCGACTCTCCGAAGCAGTCTACAGAGCGGCAATCATGAGGCTTGCGGCAAACGAATGACGTATACAGGCAAGACTTGTTAAATGACGCCGCTCTCACAGAGTGACCTTGGGTAAAGAATTTACCCAAAAAACAAAGCCAACAGTGAAATCACTGGTGGCTTTGTTCGTTTGACGTTCCCTTTTTACCCAACTTTTTACCCAAGAAACTTACCCAAAAATCTCTTGTTGCAAGTCTTTGTCTGGTAAGGGTTTAGAGTGGACGATATTGGACTCGAACCAACGACCTCCACGATGTCAACGTGGGATCGCGGTTGTCCAAAATACGACGGAACCGTGTTTTTCCGTCAAATCATCATCGCATGGATTCCATGAATCACCGGATTCATGCAGGTTTTCACTCGATATCGTGCATTGTATCGTGCATTCACGATTCATCCAGTGGAATGATGAGCTTTGGGGATCCGAGAACTACTCTGTCTCATGCAAAACTCAATGCTGACAACTCTATGTTGCGACAGTTTTTCAGTTGTGGTCCGTTGCTAATGCGGAAGACTGAGTTGACTGCTGACGATCGACAAATCCGACACCGTTGTCGTTTGCCGCTCGCAGCGTAAACGTCAATAGACACAACTGCTCGCAGTTCGACTGATCTATCGGGGCTTTGTGGCTGCTGTAGGTAGTGAGTCCTAGCGGATTTCCCTGCGAATTCCACAGGACGGACCTGGTCGTTGGCGCTTTCATGTCATGCACAGGCGGGACCGGGGAACTGAAGGAATCTGCTTTGGCTCTCTGACGATCTCAAAACTGTCACATTATTGGCCCGGAGCAAGGATCTTCATTGTTCAAGCTGATCGGCACATGCGGAAACAAACCGATTCATGCAAAGATGGATCTCGTCACGTTGTTCTCCGACCGGGTATGGCAGCCCTCGGCACTTAGAGTAGTCTCTTCGTGTTCCATCGACGAGGTACTCATTCGTCTGTGCTTGTGCCTGCAGTTTGTCTTCGCACCAGGCTTCAAATGCTCTAGCAAAAAGTTCGTGCGGTCTTGCCCAGTAGATTCCCAGTCTGCGAGCCTGCTTCAGGTATGGAGATTCTTTCTTGTGACATGCGTTCACGGTAATTGGTACACCAGTCCATTTCGCCAGAGAGTTGGCGAGCGTTTGGCAGTTTTGAGCAGCGGAATTTCCTGTCCGAAACTGCTTGGCGTTTCTCTCCACGAGAATGTCGAATGTCGCCTGCGGATTCTGATTCATTCTTTCCCACGCCTTCAACACCCACACCTGCCGATACCAGCGATTTGGATCCGAATCACCAAAGATCTGGTGATTCGTGGGAGCCGTGCCGATAACTCCCATGACTGCCACCATGGCGTTCGCTACGCCAGCCTTGCCAGCGTTTCCGTCGGACACTCGATCTGAGAGGAATCGGGCGCTACCTTCAGCAGAGTACGATGCCACCATGTGATCGAGAAAATGGGCGAACTCATGGGCAAACGAGCCATCACCGTTCGTTTTTGTCAGGTTGATGACGCGTAGTGCTGGTTGGTAATGTGCACATCCTCCGCCCTTACCTCTGGCTCCCAAGGCCAAAGCCAAATTACCTTTGCGGGAGACAAGACTCATCCACGTGCCAAGAAGGCGTTGGAGATCGAAACACGCTTCCGAAACCAATCGTTGCAACAATACGGATTCAGAGTTTCGAACCCATTTTCCGAGCTCAACCCCTGTGAAACCGAACTTGGAAATCAATCCATCCCCGCTTGCGAAATCAGCTTCGGGACCGATGCGCTGAAGCAAGGATAATTTTCGCGAAACGCGAGTCGGAAGTGGAAGCCCATCCTCGGATCGTTGCGACGGCGTCACAGCCAATGCGAGATCTGCCAATCGCCATGCGGAGTTCTCGTTTTTTTCCGAGTCCACTCGCTTTAGACTGGCAATCATGTCGTTCCGCCAGCCATAACGGAACTGAACTGCGAAATTGCAAAATCTCGCACCGAGGACTTTGGTAGAATCTCCTCCCAGTTCCGCGATTATCTGAGCCAACGCTTCGCGAGCATCGTCCAAATTGGCGCAATTTGGCAACTGATCGAAAATCTGCGTCAGCGTCCTTACAAAGACTGCCCGAGATTCCGGATTTTTTTCCGGTCGTTTTTTGATGATTCGGCGACAATGAACCATGAGACATGCAATAGCCGGACGCATGCCACGATCTCTCAATTGCGGAAGAGTCTCGCGACCAATCACTTTGTCCTTTTCAACTGCTTCACTGGCAACTTCGGCACCTCCGAGTTCCAGTTCCATCAGGCGATCCGGCGTCAGGAGGGCGCTCTTCAAAAGAGCCAGGTCTTTTGCAGCATGCCCGACCTTGCGACCCTGGTCACGTCTCAAATCCTGCAGTGAATCGCCATTGATCGTGACGGTCGATGGCAGAAATCCGACGACCAGTTGCGACAGTTCAATTCTGTCTTTGCCCAGGAAACTCATGATGCCCCTTGGGCTTTGTACAGTCACAGTCCGTACGTCCACAGACCAATGGGAATCTCTCCGGGACATTTTCACGGCTTCCAGAAATGATTTCCGAAACGAGTGGGCAACAGCATAAACGTTTGAGCCTACGTAAATTCGACCCGCGTTTTTCGAAGTTGACTGCAATTGCCGGAATGGAATTGCCAGGAATGGCGCTCCAAACAGTTTGTCAGTTCTTATGGTCACCACAAAACTTGCATCAGATTCAGCGTCAGTGCAGGTGAACTCACAGTCTTGCTGGCTCGTCAATAACGTCAGCAAGTCGCGGTGAGTGTCTTTGCTATCTTGCGTGGGTGCTGCCACGGATTCGATCTCCTCCGGAATGACTTCCGCTGATTGCTTACCGGCGATTCTAGCCGCGTATTTCCGGACAGGGCACACCATTATTGCTATCGTTCAGATTGAACCACAACAAAATGTCCAAAACGCCCCTGACAAACTTTTTGAACAGCCGTATCATGGTCGTCGGAGATTTGCCGAGGCGTGGGCAAGAGTAGGGTTTCTCAGGTCGAATATGTTCGCTTCGGAGGAGAGGCACGGAATGAATCAACGTCCGGAGTCTATTGTTGACTATCGTGAATTGCCGCCAGAGCGGGGTGCCGACTTGTCGTTGTTACGGAATGAGGTGGCTCAATCGCTGCGGCTTCTGACACATTCGGAACGAATTGTGTTGCAACTTCGTTACGGTCTGGCACCGCACTCGGTTTCATATACCCTTGAAGAAGCCGCTCGGATCCTGAAAACAAACCGCAGTCGAATCCGCGGAATCGAGTGTAAGGCGATCACCAAGCTTCGCGCCCCATCTCGATGCGAGAATCTGCTGCACTCTGCCTTCCCGGAAAGACACGAACACCGCTTCGCCGGAGCCCAGCGCTTGGCTGCTACCGAAGTGGAGAATCGCTTCACTGAGGAATACTGGAGAAACATCTGAGCCGCTCGCTGAGGACTCCTTTTGTCGACGTTGGTTTCCACTCTGAATTGAGATCGCCATATGGAAGAATCAAGAAACAGTGTTGCCAGGTTCCAGTGTCAGGGCTGGTGGGAGCAGCGAGTTTACGGCCGCCAGCCAATGACTGCGTTGCAAATTGAATTCAAGGACAAGCAATTGTTTGGACGTGGTACTGATGTTATCGGGGCGTTTACGCTCAATGGCACGGTGCATGAGAGCGGCCAGGTTGTGATCGACAAACAATATATCGGACGCCACAACGCTCTGTACGTCGGCACCTACGACGGTGAAGGTACGTTCGCGGGGCATTGGCAGATCGGTGGAGACCACGGGCGCTGGCTGATTTCACTTTGCCGAACTGGTGAACAATCAACGGCGGAGATCACTGAGATTGTACCAGGTACGCATGTTAATGCTCCTTCAAGTTCAGAACATCGATGACCAGTGCAGGCCTGTCGAAATATGTTGATCGCCGCAGACGTCTGTTCTGAGGGTCCCCCATGTAACTGGTGCCAACGGAGGTTCAGACTATGTCGAACGGCATTGCCAATGCTTTTCGGTACGTCGCTGCTGTAACGGGTATCGTGCTGCGGGAAAGTTAGAACCAATGGCATTCGCCAGTTGGTACTGACTTGCCCTCGCGCTGTTTTCGTGGTGGGCTTGCCTGAGTGGTAATTCGCCGCGAGGGCTCAATAACCACTCACGCAAGCACTGCCAACGCGGAACGAATGTACGCGAATACCTGTTGCGGAATGTGTTGCTGCTGATTGGATTTTGGGAGGCATGGCTCACATCGAAGTGAACAGCTCGCTGGCGGTCCGCAGATTTCTGAGTGAGACGCGCAGGATCGCCCGGAACCAACCTTGTCCAGCGAGCCATGTCGTACGCACCGCAGTAACGTGATAAGGCCAGCCGATACTCTACTCACGGCCATCCCCCCGTCTTGGCTGTCGGAAACTGTCGAACTCGCAGATGTTCGGGCCATTCATCCCAATTGCCACCGTGGGGATTCTTGTACGTAAGTTTTTGACCGCCTCGAAATACTTTCGATCCGAGTTGTTTCAGAAAATACGGCACGCCAAATGCGTTGCATTGGGAGATCAGAGACTCGGCCCATTCTTCGTGAAACGCTTTTGCAGAGACCCCAGACTCCCCGCCCTGAATGACCCAGTCAATTCGCGACAGCCACGGCTCCAGATTGATGGCTTCCCATTGAGGCTCGACAGACAAAAATCGTGTTGTCGCTTCGTCGCCAACTTCAAACAGCGGCTTGAGGCGACTGGTCGAATTCTGAGTTGTCATGCTCGTGGCAATCCACAGGTTTGACGGCCACGGGCGTGCAAGCCAGTGTGAAAACTCTGCCATGCGATGCGGACGTTTCGTCAGCCAGAGCCAGCGGTGCCGACGACCGTGATCGCTCATTACGTTTTCGATCACTTCTTCACGCAGGTATTCGAATGAAACTGCCTGCGACAAGGCATCACTCATGTCCGAAACAAAAATGAGTCGCGGCATTCCATTCAACCAGGGCTTGTCTTCTCGATTCCTGCCGGAGAGATCGGACCAGCGTGAAGCTCGCCGCATTCGCCCTGGAAACCGGGTGACCTGTTCGAATTTCGGAGCGTAGCCAGTCGAATTTGCCCCAAATCGCCGATGAAGTCCACCCGCGTAGCACGTTTGACGCTGGTTATTCCACAATTCACATCCGTCGCAGCCCATCGTGGGATTCTCCGTGGAATCACACCACTGTATGGCCGTATTCTGAGTCATGTGTTACTCCAATGCGAAGACATTCACTGAATCGAAAGTCACAGGATTCTGTCAATTGGATGCGGGTGAAAGAACGGGCCTTGAGATGAGTTCCGGGACAATTGGACTCACGCCATTCTCTGCCGGGCGGTTCTTTCAAGTTTCAATGGCCACATTGCAGGTGGAATTCGAATTGAAATACTGACGTAAAACTTTGATCTATCGGGGTTTCCGTGATTTGCTGCCTACTCGTGTTTCCTTGATCTTCAGCAAGTAGTCGAGATACGCCAGCAGCACGACAGTGTTTCTGTCCTCGATTTCGATATGCACCCGATAAAAATCGCTAATTGTGGCATTTCGATTTCTGATTTCTTCAAGTAATCGGAGAATCAGGGCTGGATGTGATGCGTTCGACTGCTCGAGTTCGTCGATCAGTTTGCGGGCTGAAGAAGGGGCAGTGCTGTAGCCAACCTGTTCCTTCTCGTCTGCAATTCGTGAACGAATCATCTGAGTTGTCATGCCAAGGGGATTCGTGAAACTCGGAGATGGCATCCCAAAGGCTTTGGAAGCCATCTCAACCATAGAGTCGCTCCACAGCAGCGGAACTCGACGCAACCTTCGGCAACGAATTTTTCGCAGTTTCGCAAACAGACGACGAGTTTCCGGTTTGTCGTATGCAGAACGAAACCAGGCCTGAAACGGCAACTGATCGGCAAAGAAACAAGTGGCAGCTCGATCATAGGCAAAGTGCTGAGGTGCCAGTCTTATCTGGCCGGGCAGAAAGAGCGGAGCAGCATGCGGCCGCAATGTTCGTCCAATCCGGATTTCATTGACATCCGATCCAGTACCCGTTTGTTCATTAAACTCGGCGACTTCAATTGTTGTCGTACCGCTCAGCCTGGACGCATACTCCGCGTCCGCCAGATCGACCGGGCTTTGAAAAATCTTCGAGCCAAATCCCGCGATCACCGCACTCGCTTCTGGTCCGTACAATTCTTCAATCTGACCGAGCGTCTGCACAGTTGCCGTGACACCAAAGTTGCGACTCCGCATCATGTTCAGTCGAGCGGGCAGTCCCGGGATTGCGCCGACATTCCCGGCGAAGTCATCCACATTGAAACGCAACCCATGGGGAAAGCGGTTGCCAGGAAACTGCCTGGCCAATTCGCAGGCGGAATCCAGCAGGGTGGTGAAAAAGACGTTCAGGATCGGCCGCACATAAGCACTGTGTTCCGGCAGGACCTCGATAATCAGTGTTTTGCGCCCTGTAACTAAATCTCGAAGGTTGAATTCCGAGACTGAAGTCGTTGCGGCGACGTCCGCATTGACGAATAAACGCAGTGCGTTCCGTGCTGTGGTGAACACAGTTTCGGCGTTGTGCGACCCGGAGGACATAAAGCCCAGAATCGCCTCAATGAACGGGACATTTGCAGATTGCAGAAAACCTTTCAGCTTCTCGAACGACCATTCCAACACCTGCAGAATGTCGGCAAAACAGACCTTACCACAATGCTGCCGAATCGCCATCCCGGTGCCGGCAATCAGGCGAGCTGCGTTCTGGAGGAACCACTCGCCATCACCGCCAGTAGTGCAACGCGGCGAGTCCGCTCGGACGAAGATCTGGGCGGCGTTCAACCATTTTCCGGCATCGTCGCTGCAGGCATCCAGCACATTGATTGCATGAGTCGTCCGGCTAGCATCCATGGGACTCCAGACCATCAGTTGCCCGCGCCGATGAGGCAGTTGCTTCAGCAGTTCGTACTGCTCGCACTTTGTATCCAGTGTCAGCGTCGGAATGCATTGCTGGAAGTCCTGGATGAGCAGAGGAAGCATAAACTTCTGAGTTTTCCCGCCGCCGGTAATGCTGACGACCAGCAGATTCTGAGACCTCAGTTCTGCCGGGAAATAGAGTGGGCGTTTGTAGAGGCAACCATCGTCCAGAATCAGACTGGTGTCCGAAAAGAATGCGGGATGATCTTCATCCGGGCATGAAAGCAAACTGTTGATGTCGCTCCGGCGGGCTGATCGAGCATTACCGTAGACCGGCTCCGGCCACCGCTTGAGCTGGATGGGCTCCGCGCTTGTCGGCAGTCGGTACCACTGCTCAGACTCAAGATCGAGTTCGCAGCCCTTGTCTGCGGGACCGAAGGCAGAAACAGATTCCTGTCGCATGATTTTACTCCCTTTCAATTTGGACGACCTGTGGCGACGACACTCATCAAAGTGCAGACGTGCTCAACTTGCCCGCCGTGGGCGAACTGACTATGAATCCTTTGCGTGACTCCGGATTTGGTGGAGCGCTTCGGCCGAGCGAATCAACCGATGACAGGCGAGTCGCAGGTTGTCTTCCGGATCACCGCTGCCGTTTCGAACGTGGTCGAGTAGTTGCTGTACGGGGAGTTGGCATTTGAGAATATGCCTGACCTCTGGGAACAACGACATCGCATCCAGATCATGCGGCCACAATACCCGGACGCACACTTCAGTAATCGTGGCCGCTTCCTGCCAGTCAAGGTCAGGCTGGCAAAGCGCTGTAGTGGCATCGACAATTTCAATACCAGCTCCTGCTGGGCATGCCGCATCAGATGAAGTTTTCATGAATGAGCGCCTTTGAAAATCTGCGAGAGCTCTCTGTCTACAGGTGACGTCGTAATGGCTGGCACATGAAGCAATACTTTCTGAGTGATTGCGAACGTTTTTCGCAAATTGTCACACTGCGTTTGTGACCAGCTGGTGAATCCCGTCTACAGATGGAATCGTGATCGGCAGCGA
>JAYVDI010000123.1:0-2098 GCA_043749505.1 Schlesneria sp.
ACCGGCATCAGTTGTTTGCTCATCACCTTCGTCGCCGGATGCAATCGCGTCCCCGAGCCGCCGACGAGAAGAATTCCTCTGCGCGTTGTCATGTCTGCACTTTCTCGACCTGTAGGATGGGCACTCCTGCCCGACCGTTCGTCAACACCAAAGCCGGACGGGCAGGAGTGCCCATCCTCCAACCGTCACATGCGAGCCAGCTCGTCGCGATAATACGCCACGGTTTTGACCAGTCCCGTCCGCAGGTCAATCTCGGGTGACCAGCCGAGCAGAGTCCTGGCCTTCGTGATGTCGGGGCACCGCTGCTTGGGGTCGTCCTGCGGGAGAGGGACATGCTGGATCGTGGACTTCGATTCCGGGATCGCCTTCAGCACCTCTTGAGCCAGTTGCAGCATCGTGTATTCGCCCGGATTGCCGATGTTGACCGGACCAATCTCACGGTCCTGATCCATCATCAGCATCATGCCGCGAATCAAATCGTCTGCGTAACAGAACGATCTTGTCTGCATGCCATCTCCGTAAATGGTGATGGGCTGGCCTCGCAACGCCTGCATGATGAAATTCGAGATCACGCGGCCGTCGTTCGGGTCCATGCGCGGACCATACGTGTTGAAGATGCGAATGATTCGGACTTCGAGCTTGTGCTCCTGGTGATAGTTCACGCAGAGCGATTCGGCGACGCGCTTTCCCTCGTCGTAGCAGCTTCGCGGTCCGATCGGGTTGACGTTCCCCCAGTAGTCCTCGCGCTGCGGATGGACGGTCGGATCGCCATAGACCTCCGAGGTGGAGGCGTGCAGCACGCGGGCCTTGCAGCGTTTGGCCAGTCCCAACACATTGACGACGCCGACTGTCGATGTCTTGATCGTCTTGATCGGGTTGTACTGATAGGCCACGGGTGAGGCGGGGCACGCGAGGTTGTAGATCTGGTCCACCTCCAGCGTGATCGGCTCGACGATGTCGTGGCGGATCAACTCGAAACGCGGGTTCCCCATCAGGTGCAGGATGTTCTCCTTGCGCCCCGTGAAGAAATTGTCGAGGCAGACAACGTTGTTGCCTCGTTCGAGCAGCCGCTCGCACAAATGGCTGCCGAGAAACCCCGACCCGCCGGTCACCAAGATGGAACGCATGTTTTGACCTTCAATCCGCGCTGTTCGACTGCTCCTCGCGTGAACCATGTTGCACGGAATGTCGCCGTGACACGATGGCGTTTGCGTGTCAACTCACGATGAGCCTGGTGACCGGTGTGACAGATCGGGCAGGTTGCCTCGTAAAGGAAAAGTCTCTGCAGCACTATCGGGAAGCCGAACGCAGAGCAGTGTTGCTGTCCCTCGCGTGGGCAGGGGTATCCATTGAACATCCTGTGTTGCGGCGGGGATCAGCACGGATGATCCCCGACTGAGTATCTGTCGATAACCCGTGTTGGGATTATGAAGTTCCGTTTCACCATCGAGTACCATCCAAATCGTCAGCTCGCCACAATGAGGAGCGGGTAGACGGCTGCAGATTGTGAAGCGTTCCAACACGAACGAGGGAGAATCCAGAAGCAGCTCGGCATACACGCCGCTGAGCCGAGAGGCCATGACGCGCGGAGTAAGAGGCTGAATGGCACCTTGGTGCCAGTCGATCGCCTGAATCGCCTGGTCAACTTGAAGCGGACGTGGCTTCCCGTCCAGGCCGAGGCGATGCCAGTCGAAGAGTCGAAATGTTGCATCGCTGGATTGCTGAACCTCGGCGAGCACAACTCCCCCACCGGCGGCATGGACGGTGCCGGCGGGAAGCGAGATGCAGTCACCCGCCTGTGGGACAAACGAATGCAGACATTCGGCCACAGTTCCCGCGGTCAGATGCGACACAAATTCGGCGCGTGTGATGTCGGGCTTCAAACCGGCGAAGACGCGAGCGGTCGGCTCCGCGTGAATGACAATCCACGCTTCAGACTTTCCATAGGGTTGGCCAAGCACCTCGCGCGCCATGCTGTCATCGGGATGCACCTGAACCGACAGAAGTTCACAGCATTCGAGCCACTTGACCAGGAGAGGAAATTCGGCGGTGGGCTCGGCCAGACGGCCCACCTCCGGGCCAAGCAGGTCGTGCCGCC
>JAYVDI010000124.1:0-21046 GCA_043749505.1 Schlesneria sp.
CGCTTCTGGGCCATCAATACGAAGGTGGAGAGGAAGACTGCTTCCAAGGCGACGATCACACCAAGGAAGCAAAATGGGTAGGGGTCGAACGGACGAAGAGTGGTCATTCCCGCATTGATCGCCATCCAGCCAGCAGCGCCACAAGCGTGAGTGATGGCGAAGCCCATGCTCCCGGCGTAGCGACTGATCGTTTCACCAAGGCGATCAACTCTGGAACGCTGCCGTGCGAATTCTTGCTCGATCTGCACAATCGATTCGATGTTGCCTTGGGCACTTCGGGATATTTTCGGAGGTGCGCCATCCATGTCTTCCCTTTGTGTCAGTGCGAATGCCCACGCGACCTGTTACGGGCTCCTTTCCCCGGTACGAGAAATTTTCTTGAGGGATCACAACTTGAGGATTGCGGCGAGGTCACTGTTGGCCGGGCCGCAGATGACGTGTCCCTGTTTGTCGAACCGCGAACCGTGACAGGGGCAGTCCCAGGTGCTTTCGTTGTGGTTCCACTCGACGATACAGCCGAGGTGCGGGCAAACTGCCGAACATTCGTGGAGGAGGCCGAGTTCGTCGCGATGGGCCGCGACTTTCGTGAGGCCGCGCCGCACGACGGCCCCTGTGCCCGGCGCGATCTCTTGAGTCGTGCCCACGTCGCCGCCGGTCACCCAGGCGCTGTATTGCAGGGCGACGTTGAGGGTCTCCTTCAAGAACCGCTCGGCCGCGCGCAGGGTTTTGCGGGCCGGGTCGTAGAGGGAGGTCCACGGGTTCTGCCGGCCGACGATCAGGTCCGTGAGCAGAATTCCCGCGATCGTCCCATGCGTCATCCCCTGACCCGAATCGCCCGTGGCAATGAAAACATTCGGTCCGTCGAGCGGGTTCCGGCCGATGAAGGCGAGACCGTCGATCGTCTCCAACACCTGCCCGGACCATTGGCAACGAACACCGCCGCTCACCGGGAAGCGTTCGCGCGTCCACTCTTCGAGTCGGCGGTAGCGCGCCTCCGCGTCATCGGCCTGCCCGGTCTTGTGATCCTCACCACCCACGATCAGAAGCTCTTCCGTCTGCGGGTCGCCCAGCCGCTCTCCGACCGATCCGTCTGCCGGAAGGCTCTGGAGCCGGACGTAGTGGTAGGGATTCTGCGTGTCCCAATAGAGCGCCTTCGTGACGGCACCTCGCGGCACGCCAAAGGCCAGCACGTAGCTCATATAGGGAGCTTGCTTGGTGTGGATCGTGACCCAGTCGTTGAACGGAGTATTCGTCGCCACCACGACCGAGGCCGCCGTGACCGTGTGGCCTTGACGTGTCTGGATGCGCGCGGGAGGGCCACACTCAATCTTTTCGACGTGGGTCTGCGTGAAGATGCGTCCGCCCATGCGGAGGATGGCTGTCGTCAGTCCGGCGAGATACTTCCGAGGATGAAATTGCCCCTGGCGGGGGAATCGCAAACACGCTCCGGTCTCGAAGTCGGCCAGAGGACAACGCGGCACGAATTCGACCTGTGACAGTCCGGCCCGTCGCGCGGCATGCAGTTCATGCTCCAACAGATGCGGAGACTCGCCAGGCGAAGCGAAGAGATAACCGTCCAACCGCTCGAAGTCGCACTCGATGTTCTCGCGCGTGACGATGGCTTCGATCCGGTCGATCGCCGCCGTATGACTTGCCGCGGCCAGGCGAGCCCCCTCCTGACCGTGCCAGTCCTCGATCTGTACATAGCGATCATCGATCGCGTTGGTGATATGGGCTGTTGTGCGCTCGGTCTGCCCGCCGCCAATCGGTCCGTCATCCAGGACGACGACGGACCTCCCCTCCTGAAGCAGCAGGTACGCGGTCGTCATGCCCGCGATTCCGGCACCGACCACGCACACGTCGGCGTCGATGTCCGCAGTCAGCGCCGCTCGGACGGGGATCTCTCCGGTCTGCATCCAGACGGAGGTTGTTTGTTCCAATTTCGCGTTCATGATTCCAGTTCCTTCATTACGAGATGCCGAGAGTTTCTTCAAAGTGCTGACGAACGCGGGCCGCCACCTGGCGATCCGTCATCTTGTCGGCCGTCTCAAGTTCAACGGCCTGCGCCGGAAACTTCTGGCTCTTCAGACGCTTCTGAAACTCACCCTTCGCTTCGCCCGGACCGAGGATCAGTAGCGAATCAACATCACGCAGCGACACGAGTACCTCGTCGTAATACGTGTTGAGTTGGCTCATGAATTTGTGCTCTTGTTTGTCTTCGGGCACGAATCCCTGGGGACGGTCCGGCTGATTCGAGCCTGGTCCGCCCGCCGACGCAAACAGTTTTTCAACGTTGGAGTCGAGCTGTTTGATTTCTTCCTCGCCCCCCTTAATCAGGACTACGATCGCCTTGTGATGGTCAATCCACACGCCCGCTTTGATCGTCATGAGTTTGCCTTTCGTTGTCAGGATCACCCGACGTGTCTTCAGTTGTTCGAGTTGTACGAGTCGGCGATCAGAGTACTCGCAGGAACGCGACGAGGTCTGATTTCTCATCTGCGGCCAGCTTGAGTTCCAGAATCAGGTTGAAGAACTCGACCGTGTCGTCGAGTGTCAGCAGTCGGCCGTCGTGCAGATACGGCGGCGAGTCTTTGATGCCGCGCAACGGGAAGGTCTTGATCGGACCGTCGGCCGTCGCCATGCGACCGTGGAGCATTTGCGGCTTGAAGAATCGCTCGACCTTCAAGTTGTGCATCAGGTTGTCGGTGTAGTACGGCGCGGGGTGGCAAGTGGCGCATTGAGCCTTGCCGAAGAACAGTGTCTGCCCACGCAGCTCGGATTCGCTCGCCTGTTTCGGGTCCAGCTTGCCCAGCACGTTCAGCTTGGGGGCGGGCGGGAAGTCCAACAGCGCCTGGAACTCGGCCATGAAGTGGACCTGGCTGCCGCGCTCCAGAATGTTGACACCCTTCAGGGTGGCTTTGACCGGGTCGCCGTCGAAGTAGGCGGCCCGCTGCTCGAACTCGGTGAAGTCCTCGACGCTCTTCAAGGCCCGCTGCGATCCGAACAGCCGTTGAATGTTGACGCCGCGCAGCGTGGGCGTATCGATGCGGTGACGGAATTCCTGCGGCCGAACGTCTCCAGCCAGATGCGTGGCGGCGTTGGTGTGTCCGTTGGCGTGACAGTCAAAACAAGTCACGCCACGGCTGGGCCGGATCGAACGACGGTCGTCCGTCTGGTTGAACTGCTGCTGCATGACGGGAGCCACCAGCAACCGCAGACCCTCCAGTTGCTTCGGATTCAAAATGCCGCTGAAGAGTTCATGAAAGTTGTCCATCGTCACGAGTTTCCCTTGTGACACATCACCGAGATCGGGTCGCGTCGTCAGAAACATCGGTGGCGGGAACTCGGGCAGGAAATGATCGTGCAGGTCGTAGTCCAAATCGAAGCGGGTCAGATCGCGAGCCTCCTGCTTCTTGATCTCGTCGATGTGAAACTTGGGAAAGAGCATGCCCCCTTCCGGATGATTGGGGTGGGGCAACGGCAGGAACCCGGCGGGAAACAGATCCTGCTTCCGAATGTCGGCGGGGTCCATCGCGGCCAGTTTCTCCCAAGTCAATCCCTCGGTCAATCGGCTGCGAATGCCTGCTTGCACGGGCTTCTTGCGAGCCATCGTCACGCCCGGTGCGGGATGGTCGCCCAAGTCATAACGTTCGTTGAGCAGGTCGAGGTGCCGCTGTTGGATCGCGGGCTTGGCGGCCTGCATCCGCGCCCTCACCGACGCGAAGTCTTCCGGCGCGACGATGGTGGAATTGACTGCGGCGTTCTTCGGTGGTTCCGGTTGCTTGACGGGGGCTTGGGCGTTGGCCACTCCCAAGAACAGCGTTATTACGCTGTAAACTCCGCCGATCATCGCCATGCGTCTGGCGGTTCTTTTCATTGAAGGGACTCCATTTGATAGCGGCAACTGAATTAGAGGCGGCCGCGATTAGACCGGTGGCCGCCCTTGAATGATGCGGATCAACACCACCGCGATGGCGATGACGAGCAGCAGGTGGATGAATCCCCCGAGCGTGGTGGAGGTGACCACTCCCAGCACCCACAGGATCAACAACACGACAAAAATGGTCCACAGCATCTGTCAGCTCGCTTTCAATCAGGTCTTCAATCACGTGATTCTTGTGCCCAGCAGTGAGACTCACCACCGGAGTCACAGCGTTCTTTCGGCGGTGATCAACGGCATCTACTTCCTCCGCGCGGACGGTTGTGGCTGTGAGTTCGCTTCGGGACTCGCGTCCTTCACCACAGTGTTGTTTTTGCGTTTCCACCAATTTTTGCAGGTACCGCAGGAGAACACTTTGGCCGCATGAAGCAGAACTCCGGCACCCCATCCGAGAAGTACCCAATAAGACCACATTCTGTCCGGCTGTCGGATGCTGTTCATGGCGAGCAACCCCGCGTTCACCAGCACGAACACCAAGAGATGGATGTAAAAGCTTTTCGGCTTGCGTGCCTGATCCGTTGTCATTCCACGATTTTGCGAGTCCGTCATGATTACCAGTCTTTCTTTATTGTCGAAGTCCGGTTTGACGTGATCGACAAAAATCTGAATCAGATGAACCGGGCGGCGTCAGCCCCCGAATTGTTAGCTGGAATCACCAGAGTCCGGAGGCTGACGCCGCCCGGCTCTCCATTTCTGTCGGAAACGTCCGGCTTAGCTTTGTTGGGCGGACTTCGAGAAGGTAGTCGGGGTACGGTGTCATTCTTTGTTTTGTCCCGTCAGTTCCTTGGTCTTTTCCTTCAGCTTTGCGCCGTCCTCTTTCATCTTGTCTTGGTCCACCGTCAGGTTGACGTTGACCTTGTGACTCGCGGAGTTCCCCTTGCTCGACAGAACGAACCAGCCTCGATAGAAGCCGATGCCCACAACGAGAGTCGCCAGTACGATCAGCACGGTGCAAAGCTTCTTCATGATCTGTTTCCTTCGTTGTCATTGCGGTAAATAGCAGAGATTACAGCGTCCTTGATGCCCGCACGGCGACCACCATCGACACCCGTTGGTTGCTTCATCGCGTCAGTTGCGTATCAACGAAATCTCCAAAGTGATAAATGCTCCGCACGCCGCATTGTGTCGATATCGCAGCGACGGTCGCCGCCTGTTCTGCATTCTGAACTTCAACGCACACCACCGAGTGGTCGTTGCGCAACTCAGCCGTCCCCTGCGTTAAAAGCTTCTCGGCACTTTCGCCCCACGAAGACCCTCCCATCAATCGTTCCAGCGCGGGGATCTCGACAGCACCATGCAGCATCAAGATCCGAGCGTCTGGGAAACCCGCCTTGTTGAGTGCTTGCGCCATCGCCACGCAGACCGCTGGCGTATCGGCGAAGCCAATGGTGTGGCCTTTCAGGACAGGTACCGGTTGAGCATCTTCTGAAATTGCATTCATGGACATGAGTGTTGACATCCTCACTTGCTTTGAAGTCACTGTATTTACGAATCACGCTCTTCGTCGTAGGTCGCGGAAATTGCGACGAGTACGGCGTGCCTCAGGTCTCGCCAAGCGTGCTCTGCGCCCGCAGTCGCCTCTTCCGTCGCCCACGTTGCTCCTCGAAGCGTGCGCAGTTCTCGAAGTTTGAGAGCGGCTCGGTTGCGTGTGCGCTGTAGGCGGCGGATCGCCATGTCGTACCGGAGGACGGCATTCGGAGTGACTCCCTCCGCGTAGTCTGCCAGCCTGGCGATCTCCACGTCCAAAGCTTTCAGCGACGTGTGTCGCCGCTCAATATAGGTCGCCTTCGTAATCATGTTTGCTGCTCGTGCAGGTGAGGTCTGATTGCGCTGGGGCGACGACCTGCATGTCGCCAACAGCAACCGCTCGTTGGAATCAACCGAGCGCGGCTGGGCTACACGGATAGCGTGGCTGGTACGGTGTGCAGCGTCGTGACGGTCGAAGCGGTGGCGTCGAAATATCGCTGCGCGCGAGCCACCTCTTCTTCTGTCCCGTGGACGATCAGCAGGAACTTGCCGACCTTTAACTCGGCTTCGTATTGCACAACGCTGTTCTCGGGGATGCCGATACTGGCTAACGCTCCTCCAAGTACACCGATGCCTCCCACCACGGCGGCACCTTGCAATGCCGAGACGATCACAGCAACGAGCGGTCCAGCCATCAGGACCGGACCAATTCCCGGCAGCACGAAGAATGCGGAACCGAACAGCGTGCCCCAGAGCGCTCCCCAGAAGGCCCCGTTCTGTCCCCAACTCTGCATTCTGTCGCCCGTGTTGAAGTAGCCGACGACATGCTCTTCCGTGTGGTAATCCTTCCCTATGATTGAGAGTGTTTTCATATCGAAGCCGCTTTTTTGGAGGTCGCGAACCGCTTCTTCGGCATGTTCATGTGTATGAAAAACCGCGACGACCGTATGTGTGTTGGACATGGTCGGATTCCTGATTGATCGAGAAATGGGAAGCTTGAAGTTTTTCATGAGCGGCGTGGCTGGAGCCGGGCGTCGCCAGCGGTTGACGCCGTAGACACCGGAAAGATCAATGACTGGATCCGGCCACGCAGTCCGTCAGAAGCCGCGGGGAATGTGTCCCAGCAAAATCAGAATCAGCACGATCACCAACACGAGTCCCAAGCCACCGCTCGGGCCATAACCCCAGTCGCGCGAGTGATTCCAATGTGGCAACCCGCCTGTGAGGAGCAATATCAGAACGATCAGCAGTACTAAGCCCATGGTTGTTCCCTTTCCTGGGAAGGTTCGTTGTGTCGTTGCGAACAACAGTTCGCAGTGGTGAAAGTTTCGATGTCGCCTCTTGGCTCACATTCGCGTAGCACGCGGGGTGCTGGCTTTGAGCCAGCACCCCGCGTTGCGATAGGAGCTGTCGCCTGACACTTCAGTGTCTTCAGTTTCCTTGTGAGAACTCGGCATCCTTGTCGAGGGCTTCCACGTGAGTCGCCTTGCCCGCTTCGCCCTTCTCGGTGGTCACGCGGATTTTCATCCCCGCCTTGAGCTGGTCGATCTTGCAGGCCATGCCGTCGCAGGTCATGGTCGCGTCGGCGGCCAGCATATGGGTGTGTTCCTTCCCCTTGGGATTCGTCATCGTCAGCTTGTGATCGACGATGCTGACGAATTTGCCGTCGTGCGAGTTCGCAAAGGTCTCGTGCTTGTCGAGCGCTTCGACGTGCGTAGCGACCTTCTTGTCGTCGTGCTTGGTGGTCACGCGAATCTTCATTCCGGCCTTCAAGTCGGCCGCTTTACAGGCGTCGCCGTCGCAGGTCACTTTGGCATCCGCCGCCAGCGTGTGCGTGTGTTCCTTGCCAGCCTTCCCCTTCATCACCAACTGATTGCCATTCACACTGACGACCTTGCCGTCGTGCGTGACATCCTTCTCGGCCTTGGCATCCTTGGCCGCCCACGCGGGTGAACTCACAAACATCGCCACGGCCACTGCCGCCATTGAGAACATACGGTAAGACATAGCTTTGCCTTTCATTGCAAATGCGTTTGGACCTTCCAACGGAAGCAACATGCGTTCGTCGTCCGCCAGCCCACTCGGGTTGACGGAGCATCTGGCCCGCGCTGCGTGCTGCTGAATCGTGTTGTCGATCCAGACTCCATTTACGTTCGGCACGCCGTCGAAACTGTTGAGCGAGAGATCCGTTATCGACGTGATGGTGCATCAGTGACTGTTGTGGTGTCGCTCATGTTTGGGCGATTGGAGCCACGGTCTCCCAGAGGGAGTGAACTGGAAACATGCCGTCGGAACGGAGAGCCCTCCACATTGTCCCACTATTGATTCAGGGTGACGGGCCTGTTGCCCGTCACTCTTTGGTGACCGTGAGTTTGAGTTCATTCACGGCGTCAGCCCCCTTCGCAGGATGACCGGTCAACTTGATCGTGAAGTCCCCCAACGAAGCATCGTTCGCAGCCGTGAGCGTGACTAATACTTCCTCGTCACCGTGGTTAATGACCGGGGCAGAAGGCTCGATCATCACGCCGGTGGGCATGTCACCGAACGTCAGTGCCACATCCTGACTGAAGCTCTTATTTCGCTTGATGCCGATTGAGGCGGTCTTCGTCTCGCCCTGTTTGAGCGAAGTCGATAGCAGTGGCACGCTCAACGTGAACGTATCTTTTGCGGCCAGCCTGAGCT
Organism: Schlesneria sp.; assembly: GCA_043749505.1. Lineage (GTDB taxonomy): Bacteria > Planctomycetota > Planctomycetia > Planctomycetales > Planctomycetaceae > Schlesneria. Next base: position 8,090 of record JAYVDI010000124.1, read on the forward strand.
TGAAATCGATTTGGGCGTCGCCTCCCTTTGTCGGGTGTCCCGTGATCTTGATTTTGAAATCTCCAAGCGGAGCTTCATCCTCAGCAAGAAACGTGATCTTGGTATCCGTGTCGCCGTGCTTGATCACCGGGCTGGCGGGTTCGATCGTCACTCCTTGAGGAACGTCGGCGAACAGGAGTGTGACATCTTCGTCGAAGTTTTTGGCTCGCTTGATGCCGACAGTGGCTTCTGCCTGCGATCCCTGTTGCAGTGAGGACGACATTATGGGAACGCTCAGATTAAACGTATTGTCTGCCTGTCCATACGTTGGCTTTTGAGCGGTCGTGCTAGTCATTCCCGGACCGCCGGGAGTCCCCTGTGTACAGCCAGCCAAGGCTGCAATCGCCAATACCACAAAACCATTTAATATATTCTTCATGCGTACCCTCTCTTAGTGACCGAGTGAAATCTCAACGTGCCGGTCTTTGCTGAACCGGCGTGGATTTGTTTTGGACCGTCTCTATCAATGATCCGCGCCAGCTCACGGCTTCAGCCCCGCCGTGAACTCGTCAAGCTCCTTCTCCGCCAGATCTTTTGCGTAGCCGTACCGCTCCTGAAGGATGCCGGCCAGTTGATCTCGCTTTCCGGCGATTACGGTCAGATCGTCGTCGGTCAGCTTGCCCCACTTCTGCTTGACTTTGCCGGTCCATTGCTTCCAGTTGCCTTCGATTTGATCCCAGTTCATGATCATGACTCCTTGTTTAATAGACCCGTAATAACAGCGACACAGGTGAGCCGGGCGGCGTCAGCCCTGCGGACTCGTCACCTTTCGGAAGGGACGATGTGCAGGCGTTGAGCCACCTCCGGTGATTCATTTCGTCTGGGAAAACCTCGTCGATCTCCGGTCTCGTCGGAACGGGGTCGAGCGCCGGGCTGTTGGCCAGTGAGGTGTTCCACCAAGGGCGGGACGGCGAGAGTCGCGATGTTCTGCACCACGTCGATCAGCGCCCCGATCGCCAGTCCTTTCAGTTGATGCCAGGACGAACTATTTCGGCCTGACTCGTAAGCTGCCGCGAGAGCCGCCGCTGTCGCCGCAGCGGACTCGGCCGCTTGCCTCCCATTTCCATCACTTGCGTTGTTGGCCAATGGCGGCGGAGGAAGGACCAGCTCGCTTGGTTGCGGGGACTTCTTCGCCGTCCCCCTCATAAAATCGACTGCCAGATAACCCACTACGGCCGCACCACCGAGAATCAACCACGGATTTCTCTCGACCTGACGCTGAAGATCGAAGGCATTGCTGACGGACTGCACCGCGTCTTGAACGGCCCCCGTCACCGTCTCGACGGTCTCCTGAACAGCCTCGACCGTCGCGTTCACCGCCGAGCCGGTGGACTGCACGGTGTCAGAGACTTGGTTCTCCAATGAGACCAGTTTCTCCGAGATCTGCGACTTCGTTTCTTCCATCTGTTGTCGGATCACTTCGGGGGTGTCGTCCATCGGACAGGCTCCTGCAAATTTGGAGTTTCCGGACTCGGAAACGAGGCAAACGATCTGGCTCTGGCTCGCCCCACCTGAACCAGAATCCCGCCACTGATGGCGAGTAACACCGCCAACACCGCGTGGCAGCCCCACAGTGGCAGCCAAGCGAGATCGGTCCCTGGCGGAGAGGCCCACCAATGAAGCAAATGAACCAAGGTCAGGCAGATCACGATGGCGTCGAGCAACAGAACTCCGACGCCGAGACCGAGTACCGTCGCCACGGCGGCACGCTGGCGAAGGTCTTCCGCAACCTCCCGCCGCATCAACTGAAATTGCTGATCAACGAGGTGTTGGAGATCGCTGAGGATGCCACTCACCAGCGTGGCTGCGGTTTGCTCCCGCAGTGGCTCGACATCGGTGGACATGGCTCAATTCCTCAGCTTGTGAGCCGCAAACCAACCCAGGCCGATCGCAATGAAGACGGCGGGAATGGGGTTGCGTCGAATCAACTGCGCCACATCCTCGGCCATCCCGCTGAACTTGGCCCCCTCAATATATTCGCCACCGTCCTTGACGCTTTTCGCCACCGCTTGGGATGCGCTTCCCAGCATTCCCGTATGCGGAGCGTTCTGGCTGAGCCGTACTCCCAGCCCCTGAATGCTGACCCCCGCGCTGGCGGTCAGATCGTCGGCACGCTTGCCGACATCGCAGGCCGTTTGATTTGCCAGCGCTCCGACAGCGGAACCCGCGTGACTCGCCATCGAGCCTACGGATGCCGCCGCCTCTTTGGCCTTGCCCGCCGCCTGAGTCCACTCATCGTTGTTGACGCCCGGCGTCAGTGTTGAATTTGACATGGTGAGATCCCTTTATAGTGAAGCATTCATCGAGACCTCTCACGCACGCAACAGGCGTCCGTCGGAAGGCTCGATATTCAAGGCGTTGTGGCCGGTGGATTGTCGCCGGTCTTCTTGACTTCCTTCTCGGTCGTAATCGTCGTCGTTCCACCGGGCGTCGTGATCTTCATCTCCTGCTTGGTGGATGACTTTTTCTCCGTGCATCCGACCATGCCGATCGAAGCCACACCGACAATCAGCGTTGCTGTAATAACTCGCCGCATCTGTAAGACCTTTCTTTGAAAACCTGCGGCGCGGTGCATCCGCTTCCACAAGAAGCGGGCCACGATCCGCGATCGACACGTTTCAGTTCGCCTGACTTTGCTTGAGTGAAGGCGTATTTTCGAGTTGTGTGACATTCGGAACCTTCACACTGAGAGCCGTCGCCAATGCGACTTGATGATCCTGTTCTTGAACGAGAATGCCGCGGATCTGTTCGGCAATGGCATACTCACCCAAGGCTTCACACTGGCGGACTCGCTGCCGGTAGCGAGCGATCGTCGCGTTTTCGTTTTTCAGATCGAACCACAACATGTCCTCTGCCCTGTCCGACGTTTCGACCGGATCGGGAATCGCCAGTGGCATCCCTCCCAGATAGTCGATCTGCCCGGCGATAATCAGTGCGTGCGCCAGCTCCTCCGCCGCGTGCCGTTCCAGCTCGGCGGCGATATTCATGTACTGCGCCCCCTTCAGCACCTGTGAATAAATCACATACGAGATAATCGCCTGATACTCGCCCGCGAGGTCTTCATTCAGCAGGGCCACCAAGTCTCCCCGCGTGACGGCCTGAACTTCGTGATGCACGTGTGTCGTTTCAATCATATTGCGTCTCTTTCTGTAGGGTTCCGCAGGAGTCACTTTCCGACCATCTTCATGACGACGAAGATGACGACTGCTCCAAAGAAACCGCCGCCGGCCAACAACCACGCCAGCGAATACCCGGCAGCCGCCAGTGGAATGACGGTTTGTGTGAAAATGTCCATTTGCATTCCTTATAAAATTGTCGCCTGGGCGGATGCCTCAGCGTTGGTCGTTCGGAACACGAAAGCGATCAGGTTGCGAGCCGTTTGGTGCGCGATCACAACAACCCATCGCGCGAGTTCTGGTCTGAGCGAATATGGCGACAGTGTCGATCGTCAGGTCGGACAAGCGTCTGCTTTCCGGACTACGGTCTCCCAAAGGGAGTGAACTGGCGTACTGCTGGCAGACCATAAGACTCTCGTTTCTTCTGGAGTTGATTCGATCGCTGTTCAGACGCTGACGACCGGCGCTACGGCTTCGGTGTTGATGACCGTCTCGGCCAAGTCCGTTAACTTCTTGTCGGCGGTTCCTTCCTCATCCAGCGTCTCCTGCAACAGGTCGGCCGCCTCTTCGTACCCGAGCAATCGCGCGTAGGTCCGCACACAGCCATAACCGGCCATTTCGTAGTGTTCGACCCGCTGCGCCGCCGCAATCAGAGCGGCATCCATTACCGACGGATCGGCTTCCTCGGCCATGCGTTCCTTGCCTTCCTCAAGCAGTCCCCCCATCGCCTTACAGTGCTTTCCATGAGGGCTGGCGTCGAGCTTCTCGAAAATCGCCTCTAACCGTTCAACATGGCCCTTGGTCTCTGTCAGGTGGTCAGTGAACGCTTGGGCCAATGAAAAGTCGGAAGCGGCGTTAGCCATCTTCGGCAGCGCCACGAGTAGCTGATGTTCCGCGCTATAGAGATCCTTCAGTTCGTCCACGTATAAGTCATGCAGTGTTTCAAGTTTCATGTGATTCTCCGTTCGTTCGAGTATAGAAAGAACCGCGTCAGCGTTTTGATTGTCAGCGTCGCTGAAGCGGTGTGAGCTTCCGACGTTCGTGGCATAGATGTCGCCACGAGTTGTCGTTCGCCTGTGAAGGGCACTTCCGCGGTTCACACACGGGTGGTTGATGGCACTGCGCACGTGCCTGCGTTCTTACGATCGGTTGCAGGGACTGCACATTCGCCCCCGGTGCTGATGTCCTGTGCGCCGGCACGCTGAAATATCTCTTTGGCACGCGTCGTCTCGGTACTGTCTTCAGAGTGAACGGAAATGAGCGAGCTTCCCGATTTCACTTTGCCTTCGTACTGCTTGGCTTCGTATTCCGGGATGCCCATTCCGACCAGAGCACCCGTTAGACCGCCGACCGTACCGACGATCGCAGCGCCACTCAGAGCGGCCATGATCGGCCCGGCGGCAATGAAGGGGCCGAGTCCGGGAATCGCCAGCGCGCCGATACCGGCCAACCAGCCTAGGGCACCTCCCACCAGAGCACCGGTTCCGACTCCGGCTGCGGCACCCTCCGGAGCCTTGGTGCTGTTTTCATGTGCGAAGTCGCGCGTCCCTCCCTTGTCCGCCATCAATACGGAGATGTCATTCCCCGAGAAACCGGCAGACTTCAAATCGGAGATGATGGTGTTGGCCTGGGCGAATGTTGCCGTGCAAAAAACTGAAGTGGACATGTTATTGATCCTGTACAAGTGGTTGTGAACGTAGTTCGTAATTGACTTCACACAATGCTTCTAACGGGACTCAGTCGTTATTGACTTCCAATTTATTATCAACCTTGTTGGCTCCCGCAGCGGTGAGAGCGATTTGTTCGATCGTCCGCTTCTCCTCTTCCGTTTTCACCGGCCCGCGCAACGTAACCGTGCCATCTTGCGTGATGATCTTGACGTTGTGAGCATTGACGGACATTTTCGATTCGACGACGCGCTTGCGGATTTCAGCGGTGATATCGATGTCAGCCTTGTTCTCGTTTTGGTCCAGCGGCGTCTTCGCCGTGCTGTCACGATCACGGATGTTGACGCCAGTGTTTGTGCGATCAATCGGTTCCGTCATTGTGGAGCGATTCGCCGTGACGCTGGTTACTGGTTCTGTCGTTGATTTGGCAGAGGAAGCCGGGGGATTGCTTTGATTGCATCCCAAAGCCATTCCGCAGAGTGTTCCAAACAGGAGAAATCTCATGAGTCGTTCCTTGTGAGTGGTCATGTCTTATTACAAAGTCAAAACGTTAAATGCCTTGTAGGTGATGTCCTCTTTCAGACGGATCATCTGTCAGCCCGCGTTCCTGCTCCTGACGAAGCTGTTGAAATCGCTTTCTTTGGATGTCATCCAGTATCTCCCACAACAGCGACGGCCTGCTGAGTGTGCTTTCTATAAATGCAACCATCGAAACCGACAGGAGAAGAAAGAATGAGACCTTCTCCCAGGTCCAGTGGGGTGGTGCTGCGTCTCCAAAACCGAAGACGCCCGCCGTGAGACCACATATCAGTGACAGCATTCCAATAATCAACATTCAGAATCGCTCCATCAAACGGCTTCCCGTCAATCACTTGCCGGGGCCAAGGTTTCGTCGCCCAGTGGGTGGGCTGCCGACGAACTGAATGTACCTATGGAATCTTGCTTAAGTTTTCGGGGGCAACGCCGCGAGTGCCGCTTCTTAGCACTCGCGACTCCTTTGACGCGGCGAATCACTTTCCGCTTCACACTTTCTGACGGTTGTGTCGCTCCATCCGCAGTCTGGAGACCATTATCCATTTCTGACGTTGTGGCAGATTGGACTCGCACTGTGGCGACCGATTCAATCGCCTCTGCCGTTTCACTGTAAATTCCAAAAAATACTTTGCGCGGAATCATGATGATGTGTCTTTCCAAGCGGGGCTGCGTTCGCCGGCCTGATCGCCTACTTTATAAAAACCAAACCTGGGTCTTCTTGCGGACCACCGAGCAGTTTGAAGCTGAATTTCCGATCGCCGTCGAGAACCACTCCCGCGATCAGCGACCCGCCGTCCTTGCGTTCCAACGCCAGAACATTTCCCTCGACGGTATAGGTGCCGCCGAACTCTTGAACGGTCCCCTTCTGAGTGAACTTCCAATGGAAGGTCGCATCCTGCTTGATGATCAGCTCGAACTTCGAGCCATCGTCACGCGTCGCCTGCCATGTGCCGACGAGTATTGCCGGGTCGATCGGTGCTACCGCAGGCACAGGATTGGGGATCGCGTCGGCCGGAGGTTGCGGAGTGGGCGATGGGCTGGCGTCCGTCGGCTGATCGACCGGCGGCTTCGAAACCATCCTCAACATATCCGCCGCAACGCGGTCGTTCGGCTGGAGCTTGACGACCTGAGCAAAATGGCGAGCAGCGGCGTCGGGATATCCGTCGGCCATATAGTGATAAGCCAGCAGCAGCCGAGCGGCTCCATCCTGCGGATATTGTTTCGTGAACGCTTCCAGTGCTCGGAGCTGCGTCGTGTAAATCGAGACACCGGGATACAGGCTGCTCAGAGTGGTCCAGTTCCAGCCTGGGCCGACGGCGAGTACCGAGTGAATGGTCGCAGCCGCCTGCTGATAGTCGCCCTTCGCAAACAAGGCCAATGCTCGGAACTCGTGCATCACCGAATCGTCGGGACACTGATTGAGTCCCTTGTTGACGAGATCGAGCGCTGCGTCGTAATCGTTCTGTTTGAAGGCCGCGATGGCGTCGTTCAAACTCTGCTCGCAAGTCGTCGCCAGGGTGGACGCTGTCACCGTCGGAGCGTTGTAGTAGACGACCGGAATTGGCTGCGAATAGCTGTAGTTCCCGTAGGAGCCGTAGCTGTTGTTGTAGTACGGATTCGAGTACCCCAGATAACCGCTATTGTAGGCCAGCGACCCCAGTCCCCAAGCTCCCAGTCCCCAACCGAGTGGGCGATATCCATAGCCACCGTAACCGCCATATCCGCCGTAGCCATTTCCCCAGCCATAGCCTCCATAACCACCGCCCAAGCCGTACCCTAGGCTCGAACCAAGTCCGAAGCCCAAGCCGGAACCAAATCCGCCACCGAAGCCGTTGCCATAGCCACGACCGTAATTGCCATTCCAGTAACCGCGATATTGCGAGTGACGCTGGAAGGCGGGTTGATAGTTGTTATGGCCCAGATTTACAGTGTGGTTATTAAGATTGATCGTGTTGCCACCGAGCGATTGCCCGCCGCTCCGCGTTTGGCTTGCGCCAGTCAGTTGTGCCCCGGATCCGAGGTTGCCGTTCGTAACCCGGCCATTGTTTGCCCGAGTTTGACCGGCAGGGCCGGAGCCTCCCCCGTTAACTCTCCCTGACACGCCAGGAGGATCGGTACCAATTCTCCCGCCGCCCGGTTGAACCCGTCCCGCATTCGGTCCCAGCGTCGCACCCGCTTCGGGGCGAATCGTCGATTGTGGAGGACGCGCCTCTTGTTGCGGATGGACAACTCGCGGCTGACCTCCACCGGGGTTCGGCTTGCTAAACGACGGAGTGCGATTGATCGACGGTTGATTTCCACCACCCGGATTGGAGGGCGAACCACCACGGCCACCGCCGCCCGGTTGTTGTCCGCCACCAGCACCTCGTCCCTCGCCACCGCCAACATGCCCACCACCGCCACCACCTTGTCCGCCGCCAGCATTTCCGCCGCCACCACCTGCATGTCCACCGCCGCCGCCGCGAGCGAACAGATCGGCCGAGCCAATTGATGCTGCGAGGCCGCAAGCGAACAGCGTTTTCCAGAGATTTCGGTTCATAATTCAGTTCTCCAACGAGTTGTCGCGAAGCGCCGTGTGCGCGGGGCGAGAAAGGTTCATTTCAAACTCGACACGGGGTTGTCGTTCAACTCCGGCATCGGTGCCCGGCGCACGATCGTCACCAGTCCACTATCGGGAAGCTGCACGCCGGCGACCTCATGATCCACGGACTGCCACGTCATGGTGTGGTCATTCACGAACGTATAGATGCTCGTGCTTGATGCGGTCTGGCCGTCGGCCGTCACGCCGGTGGACTTGAGCACCCAGCGTTCGTCGTCACGGTGCCAGACACCGTCGCTATAGCCACCTTCCGAGTCGAAGATCCAAGCACGTAACTTGCCGGTCAGCGGATCCCAGCCGATGCGCTGCGTGCCACTCATAGCCTCCTGTCCAGCGACTTGAATCGTGAACTTGCGGAGTAAAAAGTTGCCGTTGTCGATGGACTCGCACGAAAAGAACACCACGGAATCGTCACCTTCATCGACCCACTCCCCTTCGAGCCATCCGAGCTGTTGGAGTTGTGTGCGATGCTGCCGACGACCCTTCGGGGCATGGTCGCGCACACTGGCGGCGAGCCACTTACCATCGGTCTTGACATGGACGGCGGTGTAGCGGCTATAGACCGGCTCCTCACCGTCTGTCGGCGTGACCGTCGTCGTTCCATCCTCGACTGCCACGCCGGGACTGATGAAACGGATCGAGTCGATCTCCATCTCAATCTGGCAACCGACGTTTTTAGCGAAGCAAGAGGCCAATGCCGCCTCAATCGCCGGGCGGCCCTGATAGACGTTCCCTTGCTCGTCAATATATTCGGCGTCCGGCGTGAAATGAGCCGCGATTGCCTTGGCGTCCGCAGCGCAATACGCCTTCACGAACGACTCGCCGGTTTGACGGATGGCCACTTCGTCATTCGAGCGCTCGTTGGTGGGCAGCCGTGTTGATGGCTTCTGTTCAGCAATGTTGGCATTCGGTTTCGTTCTCGCCGTATCGATTGGTGGAGCCGCCGGCTTTTCGGACGGCTTCACCACGGCGTTGGCCGCTGGTGGAGTGCCCGGCTTGACGGCTGGTTTAGGTGCCGCCGGTTCCTCGCTCGCACCGAAACAGAGCGCGACCAGTGCCAGCGTGGATGTCGATAAAAACGCAATGCGTCGCATGTGAATCTCCTCCTCACCGACCGCCCGCAGGCGGTCGGTGCCTGGACGTGACGGCCTTCAAATCAATTGACGGGAACCGGGGCTACTGGCTCGACAGGAGGAGCCGGCTGGCTCACACCCACAGCAGCTTCCGTCGTGCCGTAGGTCATCTGCCCAGATGCATAATTACTGGTCTGTTGGTAGCCGTTGTTGCCAGACTGCTGACAGCAGTTGCCATTCGTGCCGTTGTTGCGGAAGCCAAAGTTGGCATTCTGCTGACACCCGTTGCTGACGGACTGTCGACAGCAGTGATTCCTGTGAGTGCGGCAGTGTCGCGCTTCCACGTCGGAGCCGCCGACGGTGAAACTCAGTGCCGCAATCACCACACCAGCCAGAGAGATCATTTTCCGAGTCATTTTCAAAACTCCTTTTAGAGCAAACCCAAACACGGCCCAGCGGGCCAAGACTCCTGTGAGGAACAGACCTCCAAGAATCATCCGACAACTCACGAGTGCGATGCGGTCGTGGTGGGAGTGACGATTCGCGATCGCGCCAACGGTCTTCGTCATGCCAGCGGCGTTCGGCGTCCCGCCAGTGCCGAGACGAGAAACATGACGAGGAACACGACAAACAAAACCTTCGCGATCCAAGCGGCTTCGCCGGCGATGCCACCAAAACCCAGCACTGCGGCGACCAGCGCCACAACCAAGAATGTCAGCGCCCAATTCAACATGATTGCCCTCTCCTTCTGTTCGGATGACCGTGAGTGCCGCGTTCAAATGGCGGCAACACACGAGCCATAACTCATCAGGCCACAATTTCTGAAAGGCACCAACCTCCCAGCGTTACTGCACAACCAATGACGCCAGCGCTTCCGGAGAACCCTCGGCCAAATTCTCGGTGTGAATTCGCTGCCACACTTCCCACCGATGAACGGGCACGCTGGCATCAACCTCAAAGCCCAGCCTCACGTTCCCTCGCCCGATCTCAAGCACCGTAATTTTGAGCAGATGCCCCACGTCCACTGCGTCTCCCACAACGACGGCCTGATCAATCTTTCGCGTTAGGACCAACATGTCTGAGAATCCTTTCTTAAGACTGCGGAGTCAGTTCATTCCCGCTTTCGGATTCCATAAAAACGTTCTTGGTGAGCAGGAACACTTGCACCAAGCTGCCGGTCGAGAAGGCATGTACGACCGATCCCGTCACCGGCTCGACGACCGCATCGGCTTCCATCACCACTCGACCACTGAGACGATTGATCTCTAGTCGCAGCGGGTCGGAGGAATTGGCGAAGAGTTGTTTGTGATAATTCTGCACTTGAACTGCACCAACCGCCGTCTTGGCCAGCTCCTTTTCGGCGGGAAAAAAAACCTCGTGCAGTGTGACCACCAAAATGTCTTCGCTCAGAATGACAGTCACGGCATGGGGCTGGTGCCCCGTTCGCTTCTCTTCTAAAGCACTAGTCGCATTGGCAATCCGCTGCGCCATTGTCAGCGTTGTATTGTTCATAAATATCGCCCTCACGGGACTACGTGGCGCATCAACGCAAAGCATTGAACTTCGATGTCATTTGCCAGGATCGACAGTCCCGACACTTCCATCATGACCTCTTGGGCCATTTGCTTGCCGTAATAAGTTCCGACCACACCCCGCAGAACCAAACCATCCTCGCGTGCCGACATTGGGAAGTTGCGAACCGAACTTCCCAGCCAAACAACAACTCGTGGTCACGAGCCAATGTCCATTCCGTGGACGGCAGACGCATCGAGAAAACGTCCACGTCGATCCCTCAGTAAATATGGAACGAGCGAGGATTCCCATGACATTTATTGTGTCACCTACCGGCTGCGTCGGCGCGAGAAATCACTTGCACCAGCCGATCACCGCCGCAACAGACGGTGCTCATTAAAAATCGACGGTTACTGGATGTAAACTCCGAATCCATACGGACGATAAATTGGCGTGTAAGGCTGTGCGTAGTAGCCTGAATTGCCATACCCGTCGTAGTAATTTCCATTTCCATAAATGTATCCACTGTTAGGCGGCTGATACATATCTCCAGTGCCGTATCCGTACGGGCCGTTTCCATAGCCAGAATAGGATTGGATTCGAGGGCTATACCAGCCACCATAGCCTTGATTGTAACCACGATATCCTCGTCCGTATCCGCCGTAGTAGCCCTGTCCATATCCGTTGTATTGCACCCCGCCCCGACCGATGGAGATTGTTTGGGCATGAGCATCATTCTGCGGAGTTGCCGCAGCGAGCAGGCCAATAGCGAGTATCGACAAGCGAAGTAGTCGTGTCATTATTTGTTCCTTGTGAAACCATCACAGTTGAAGTTGGTCGAACACTCCCGAAGTGGCACGGGGGCACCTTGCGGTGGCTCCGTGCCACGGAAGCGAAAAGTGCTACTCTGCCTTCGTCGGCTCGGCTGGGCTGCTCGCTAATTTCGGTGAGACAGGAGCGTTCTGTCGGTTCATGCGCAATTGTGAAAGCTGATCCTTCGTGAGAACCTTTTCGATCTCCGTCAGCTTGTCGGCTTCCAGTGAAACCAACCTGGTATGGAGACCTTGGATGTCACGGTTCAGTGACCGCAGTTGAGAGCGATATTTTTCTTGAACCTTGTCGGCGGCAGCCTCCTGCTCGTCGGTGAGAGATACGCCAGCAGCAGCAATCCCTTCCTCGGCAGCGTCTACGGGCTTGGTGGCCTCCTCATTAGGTTTGACCTTTGCCTGATTGACCTTGGTGTTCGTTGCCGCCATCGCCTTCTCATGCTGAGCAGTCACGCGACGTTGATTGCGCACTTGCTGCCGTTGCGCTTCGGTCAGGTTGTCCTCAATGGCAGCCATCAACGCGGTCTCCATGCAGATCGCCTGCATGTAGCGGTCGCTAAATTGCTTCCAGACGACGCCGAGCGAGCCATCGTAGTTGTGAATGATTCCCTTGACTTGATCTTGCTGCTGAGCCGAGAGGTTCAGCTTTTCCAAACATTCGGGAATCACGGCGGACTCGGAATGGGTTTGAGTTGCCGGGCCTCTGTTGACCGATCTAGTCTCCGCTGTGACTGACTCTGGCTGCCCTTGGGCACGTACCGCCTGCCCTTTGTTGGTCGGCTTGGCTTCCGGGGCGGCGGGTTCCCGTGCGAATGCCGGTGTGATGGCCATGGCGCTGGCGATCGCCAGCAGGCTCGAAGCCCGCTTAAAACTCAGGCGATACCGAGTCATTGCTCCACTGGACCGCAAACCACAAACAACTGTCATTAAGCGATTCATCGTGATCATCTCCATCCATAAAGGTCCAAGACACACCGGGCGGACAATCCGTCGGTGTGCGTTCGCTACCGGGGAAAGTGGCGAAACGAAAAAGGCCGACGCCGCAGAACACCCTGAGGTATTCCACCGCGTCGGCCTACTCATTAACGAGCCTCCCGGAGTGGGCCGGGCTGCTCTTTATGTAGTCGTCCGAATCTACTGGCAAAACAAAAAAGCCGACGTAGCAGAACACCCTTGAGGTTTTCCGCCGCGTCGGCCTACTTTTTAATTAGCCTTCCCGGGTAAATCGGGGCTGCTACTTATTTAGTCGTCCGAAGATGTCGAGGCTTGAGCTTTCAGCACTCACTAGCCATCAACGAGAGCATGCTACAAGCACCAATCGAGAATAGCGATGAGGTTGTTCCTGTTATTTTGAAAAAGTGACAATCTCGTTCGTGTTGTTTTCACTTTTCATGTCATTGCACAATGACACGATTGGCTGCCTGGACTGAGCGACCGGGGCGGACTTGAAAGAGAATGGAGTTGAACATGAGTTTGCCAAGAAAGCGCTCAGTAACCGTTCACGACACGGGGAGGAGTGATGGTGGAGTCTGCTTGTCGTCGTGGAGTCGTGTGGTGGCGGCGGTGATGAATTCGAAGATGTTGCGGGAT
>JAYVDI010000125.1:0-3207 GCA_043749505.1 Schlesneria sp.
GACCGCCGTCGAGCCAGATCAGAATGACCGAGGTCTTCTTCGATGTTCCGCCGGGAGCCGCCGAAGCCTCACGGGCGCGCCACAACTGAGGCAACCCCAACGACGCCATTCCCGCCATCCCCAGTTGGACGAAGCTGCGTCGATTCATGCCATCGCAGTAACGGGGAGTGGATCCAAGGTCGAGACGCAGCATGGCGGGATCTTCCAGTCAGGTGGGTTCAATCAGGCGGGCGACCGACATTCCATCGGCGGTTACTTATAATCGGGCGGCCACGGTGAGGTCAAACAGGGATTTCCCACCGGGGCACCGCGACCCATCGAAAAAGCTCGCGACATTGGAAGAATGCACAGAGGATTCGGTCGATTGGCGTTCGGTCAGCTCCATCAGCCGTCGGCTTTCGGGCACCGCGGTTCTCAACCAACAATTTGGCGGGCGAACAAGCCGCCCCGCTCCGATCCATGCGGCCAACGAAATTATGAGACCCCGGAGCGGAGCGGCGTCAGGAGGTGTAATGTGTTTGACGTGACGCCGAACACACCAGCTTCAATACGGTGCCAGCAAATGGTGCCAGCAAACCGAATCCGGCCCGCTCCGGTCGGTCAATACGAGGGTTTCTGCCATGAGTGCATCTCGCTGGTTCGCAAGGGTGGTTCTGTTGCTCGGTCAATTGACGGCGGCGAGTTTGGCGAGTGCAGAGCTGCCCCGCATTTCGCCCGGTGAAACGCTGACGCTCACCGAAGTCCTTGTGCTCACCGGAGACGATGTGCTCCAGCTCGTCGGCACGCGCGATCAGCCCTGCACGATCGTTGGCGGGGGTCATCAAATCCGCACGAGCGACACCTGGCGAGGTCGTCTCACGCTGGCCCATTGCCGTTGCCGGCAACTGGGCACCGCCGCGCTCAAGCCGGAGTTTCCCGCGATCCACGTGCAGGCCAAGGGCGACGCTGTCGTGACGATCGAGCATTGCGTGTTCGACGAGTGCGCCGGCGTGAGCGTCAACAACCTCGACAAGTCGACCACTGTCTTTCGTCACAACACGGTGCTCGAAAACTCACTCGTGCCGGTGAGCAAGGACATTGGCGATTCGCGAGCGTGCTTTCTGGCCCGCGGGAATTCGCCATCGCCGAAGCTGTTCCAGGGCAACCGCATTTACAAGGCGCATGTGGAATTCGAGTCGCCTCAGTGGCTCATCGGCGGCGACACCGACCGGGAGAGCAATCTGCTCATCGGCCATCGGGTGAAGTTCAGCGCCCGGGGGAACACCAGCGTGATTCGCGGCAACTACCTGCACGTGCTCATGCCGCGCACGGCGGAGTTTCCGTACTGGAGCCAAGTCTCCACCGTCGATCCCGGCGGGAATCTGGTCGAGCACAACGTCATCCGCGACGGCGAATGGATCGTGCAAATGTTTGACGGCGAGATCCGCTACAACGTGATCTGCGACATCAACGACCACAACCTCATGCGCAACGGCAGCGCCGGCAGGGTGCATCACAATCTCTTTCACGTCGGCCGCCCCGACCATCCGCCGGGGAGCATGTCGGCCTTCATCTTCATTGTCTATCCGCCCAAGAAGCCGGGCGACGGGATCGAGATCTACAACAACACGTTTGACGGCTGCGGAATCTTCGATTCGCCGGGGGTTGAAGTTTGCGAAAAGGGATTCGTCAAGAGCCTGCGGAACAATGTGTTTTGCAACATGCGGCTGCCGAAGTATTTCAAACTCCCTCCGGCCGTCATCCGCCCCTCGTGGCAGGACACCGAGCCGAACTTGGCCGACCGCCTCGGCCATGCCGACTACAATCTGTTCCACAACCCGGCGGCGATGAGCCCGCGGAACTACACGTTGAACGTCGCGGGAAAGGGACTGCGCCAGGACGCTGGCTTCGCGCTGCACGACGTCCCCACTGGGGGCGTGGTCGATGCGCAGGCCGACCCGCGCTTCGCCCGTGAACTCCCCAAAGAGTTCCCCTTTCACGATCAGGACATCATCGCCGGCAAGGTGACGGTGTCGCAGATGCTCGCCCGCTTCCGCGAGCTCTACACGCCCGCCGCCGACAGCCCGCTCGTCGACGCCGGCGATCCGGCCGATGGCCCCGGCATCGACATCGGCGCTGTCGGCGGCGGACGCCCCCACCAGGACGATCGTTTCGGCAGGTTTGGCAAGCCGGCACAGAATTAGGGGCCGATTGGGCATAGGGGGCGTGGACTTCTTCGGGTTTAAAACGTGACTCATTGAGTCATGGTTTTGCCTTCATCGTAGCCTTCATCGCTCCGCGTGAAGACAGCCGAGCGCGAGTTCAACGCCGATTGTTCCACCGACCGCTCCACGGACTCGGCTCTCTGCATGCGGAGCGATGAAGGCGACTTTGGCGGAGGCGGTGCCCTCGCGGGAGTCTTAACTGCCTGTTGAAAAAACGGCTCATCCGAGTAATGCGTGCTGGGAGTTATGCAGGGCGAGGAGTTTGAGTTTGAGGAACGGAAGAACTCTGTAGCCGTAGGCTTGTCGCTGGAGGAGTTTGATTTTGTTGTTGGTTCCTTCGAGCGGTCCGGTCGAGAGGCGGTGGTCGTACCAGTTGAGGATGCCTTCGCGGTGGGTTTGGAGGGTGCGGGCGAACTTCATCAATTGCCGGATGCCGCTGGATTCGGCGGCGGCGATCCAGCGGTCGAGGACGATGCGGCCGGAGACCTTGCCCGCCTGTTGCCAGACCTGGGCGAGGTCTTCCTTGAGGTAGTAGGCCGTGGCCAGCGATTCGTTGAGGTGGAGGGCCTCCGCCAGCCGCTGGCGTTCGTCGCGCTTCGGGTCGAGGTCGGCGGAGTGTTTGAGCAGCAGCCAGCGCGTCCCCTTCAAGACCTGCTTGTGGAGCTGGTCGGTGGCCTCGCGATGCAGCTCGCGCCGCAAGTCGGTCAGGTGTTCGTTCAGCAACTTCACCAGATGAAAGCGGTCGAACACGAGCTTCGCCTGGGGCAGGTTCTGGCGGATCGCGGCGCTGTACGCGGGAGAGAGGTCGGCCGCCACGGCGGCGATCTTCGCCCGCGAATGACGCAGCCGCTTCCAGAACGGCTCCAGCGACTTTTCGCCTTTGCCATCCCCGACAAACACGATGGCCCCCCGGTCGAGGTCCATCACGATCGTCAGGTACTTGTGCCGCTGGCCCAGATAGATTTCGTCGATCGCAATCCGCTTCAACGACCGCAGCTTCGGC
>JAYVDI010000126.1:0-10534 GCA_043749505.1 Schlesneria sp.
GGATGTTGTCGGAATAACGCTCGCGCCCGTCCGGGGGCTGACGCCACCCGGCTCACCAAGATTGATGGCACTGGAGTTGTTTGGCGAATCATTTAACCAAGCGTTGATTGTGACATCGACCGCTTCACCCTCGACGTACTTCTGTCGCACCAGTTCCCAACCGGCGTCGCGTCGGGCGCGAGCGGCATCGCGTTCGTCGAGGCTCGGGACGACGTGACTCGACATCGCGGTGCGGAGGGTTCGTTCGATCTCATTCTGTTCGGCAGCATCTTCGTCGAACGACGAACGTTCGATGCGAAGTTGTTCACGGAGGTCGTTGAAGCGGGAGTCGAAGTTGGTGACGGTCTCGGCTCGCGGCACGGGTAGTTCGTGCGGCGAAGACATTGGCGATGATTCGATGACGTCAACATGGTCGCCTTTCGCTCCGCGAAAGGACGTTCTTTCGCGGAGCGAAAGACGATTCTCAGCGGCGGGCATCGGCGGCGTGAGCTTGCGGCATTGCGTGGCGAGCTTGCGTTCCAGCTTGGCGAGTTCGGCGCGAGTCGCTTCAGCCTGCTTGCGGTTCGCGACGAAGTCGGCTTCATCCGCGAGAACGGCGGCGAGCGCAGTCACATCGCGCGGCGAACCGATCTCGGCGAGATCGTCTTGCGCCCGGTCGATGTTCGCAGCGTCGCTGTCTCGCTTGGTGTTGAGCTTGGTTTGAGTGATCGCTCGTTCGCGATGTTCTTCGCTCAGGCGATGAATCTCGGCGCGAGTGGCGACATCCACAGAGAAGGTGCGCAAGTCGTCATGCGTCCAGCCGGGACGGAGTTCGTTCAATTCACGGTCGATGAGCAGTTTCACGGCCTCGCGTTGGCGTTGGCGTTCGGGGAGCTGTTCCTTTGCCTCGATGAAGGACTGACGGAGTTCGAGGCACGATTTGATTTCGGCTCGGTACGAGACCGCGCCGGGATCGAGCTTCAACGCGGTGAGGCTGTGTTCAAACAACTCGGCCTCAGCGATGCGCTGGGCTTGTTCGTCGGCGAGTGACTTCCAGTCTTTGCTGAGCGATTGAAATCGTTGCCGTGCCTCGGTGGGGAGTCGTGAGCGTTGTGGCGGTGAAGTAGGGTGGGGCAAGCACGCTTCGTGTCCCGGCCCACCATCTTGGGCTACCTCGCCATCGGAATATGTTATGGCTGCATGGTGGGCCGGCGCGGCGAAGCGCCGCTGGTCCCACCCTAAGTTGGGAACGCCATCGTCGAGTGCCGTTCGTTCACTCCGTCGCTGCTGCAACTCCCACCACTTCGACCACGCGCGGACTCGCTTCTCGATCTTCGAGTGTTCGCGGCGGAGTTGATCGACTTGATCGCGCAGCTCCTGCGCACGCTCGGCCGCTTTCGTGACGGCGGCCTCCGCTTCGTGAAACTTCTCCGGGCGGAGCGACTGGTCTTTGATCTCCTTCGTGAGCTTCTTGAGGTCCGCGAGTAGGACGTTGATCGCGGGCTTCGAGCCGCTTTTCTTGAAGAGATCGTCTGCTTGGCGTGTCAGTTCGGCGACGATTTTATCCGGGCTGTTGTTCCCGCCGAGGCTCCCGCCGTATAGAGCCGATTGCAGGCTTTCATGCTTGAGCGTCGCCTCGCCCTGACTGAGCTGATCGAGGCCGAACGCGAAGACCGACTCAAACAACCCGCGATCCGCGTGATCGAGCAGCCGCAACCAACCAGCGTCATCGAGATCGGTCGGCTGGCTATCGAGCTTGATCGCCACAGTGTCCTTGGTCCCCTTGCGGCGTCGCAGTTCGACGGCACGGCCGTCACGCAGCTCGAGCGTCGCGACTCCGCCGATTTCACCCGTCCCTCCGAAGTCGCACGCCTCTACGAGGCTCTTCGGAAAGCCAAACAATAATTGGCGCAGGAATTTGAGCAGCGTCGTCTTGCCCGCTTCGTTCGGGCCGTAGATGACCTGCAACCCGTCACCGGGGAAGATGAGGTCGCATTCATTAAAGTGACCGAAGCGGTTGATGTGCAGTTGGCGAATCTTCACGGCGGGAGTTCCGGTTGTGTTGGCTCAGATGATCTATCGAATGGTTCTTCGGACTACTTTTCTGAGCGGGGTGGCGTCAGCCCCCTAGTTCTTGGGCGTTAACCCTGCTTCTGCTTGATCGAAGAGCCAGGGGGCTAACGCCTCCCGCTCAGAAGAGCGAGGAGGGCTTACGCCCAAGAGTCAGCATGTTAGACCAGATGGCTCAGCAACAACGCCTCGGCATCGCGGAGCCAGCCGACGTGGCGGGCGAGATCGTCGAGGTCGAACTTGTCCGAGCCGTCGCCGTCTTGAGTCAACTCGGCAGCCACCTTTGTCGAGAGGTCTTTCGTTTCGGGAAGCACGAGCAACGATTGCGGGTCGGTGGCGAGCGAGCCGATGTCGCGCAGCAACTGGCCGATCAAGTCGTGTCGCTCGCGCAGGGCGTTCAAGTCGAGTGGTGATTGCGTGTGGAACTTGATCTTCTCGATCCACACGTCGTCGCCGAAGTCGGATGCGAGTGCCCGCAGGTTGGCGACGAGCTGCTGGCGCGAGGCGTCTTTGGCGAGCTGCTCATGCACCGCGCAACGGCCGGTGAATTCAAACCGCACGGCGGCAAGTCGTCCGTTGGCCGAGGAGACAACCTCGCGCAGGCGGTCTCGCGTCGCGTCGAGTAGCGCGTCCTCATCGTCGTCGGGTTGGAGCGGGATCGTCTCGCGGAACCAGCGGACGAGATCGGTCTCGCGGAACTCGACCTCGCGCACTTCGCAGCCGCTGCTCCGCTCATCGACCGTGACGAGTAAGCAGCCTTTGGGACCGGTCTCGCGCGCGTGTCGCCCCTGTGTGTTGCCCGAGTAGACGGCGTGAGGCCGCTCATGCAGGATCGCGAAGTCGTGGACATGACCCAATGCCCAGTAGTCGTAACCCTTCGCGACGAGTTCCTCGACAGAGCAGGGGGCGTAGGCGGCATGTTGCGAGTTGCCCCCCGCGTTGGTGTGGAGCAGTCCGATGTTGAAGCAGCCCGCGATGGGAGCGGGATAATCGGGAACAAGGTTCTCGGTCATCTCGCGTTTCGGGTAACTCATCCCGTGCAGAGCGACCGGCAGCGTCGGGTGCTGTACTGTGTGAGGTCGTTTGTGATCGAAGAGCGTGACGTTCGCAGGCCACGGGACGTGACGAGTCATCTCTTCGCGTGAGTCGTGATTGCCGAGGATCAAGTAGACCGGGATGTGGGCCTGATCGAGTCGCCGCAACTGCACCGCCGCCGCGAGCGCCGCGTGGAAGTCTTTCACCTCGGTGTCGAACAAGTCCCCCGCGATGATCAGGAAATCGACTCGCTCTTCCACACAGAGATCAATGACCCGATCAAACGCCTGACGAGTCGCGATCCGCAACCGCTCGGCCGGTGCGCCGGGATACGCTTCGAGTCCTCGCAACGGACTGTCGAGATGAATGTCGGCGGCGTGAATGAATCGCATGGGCAACCTGTGGTGGAGTCTGATTTTTGAAGTCCGGCTTAGCTCGCTCGGACTTCATTCCGTCTCGAACAGGATCGTCTGGCCCGAGTCATCGGCCGGTTCGCTCTTGGCTACGCAGGCGGCGATGGCGAGGTCGCCGGTCACGTTGACCACCGTGCGGCACATGTCGAGGATCCGATCGACTCCGAGGATGATGCCGATCGCCGCGCCGGGGACTCCGACCGACTGCATCACCACGACGATCAATGGCAGTGAACCGCCGGGGACTCCCGCCGTGCCGACTCCCGCGAGGATCGCCATCAGGACGACGGTGAACTGCTGGCTGGATGTCAGTTCGACACCCATCACCTGAGCGAGAAACAGCACGACGACTCCTTCGTACAGAGCCGTTCCGTTTTGATTGCCGGTCGCGCCGACGGTCAGCACGAAGTTGGAGACGCGCTGCGGTAGCTTGAGTCCTTCCTTCGCGACTTTGATCGCGGTTGGCAGCGTCGCACTCGACGATGAAGTTCCGAACCCGACGAGCATCGCTTCCGAGACTCCGCTGAAAAACTTCCACGGCGACATCCGCGCGAAGACCATCACAATGAGCGAGTAGACGACAAACAGTTGCAGCCCCAGCCCTAACAGTGCGGTGAGGACGAACCAGAACAGCGTCTTCAAAATATCGACGCCCAATTGGGCCGAGAGAGCGAACACGAGACAGCCCGCTCCCACGGGAGCCAGCTTCATCGCGAAGCCGATCACCGCCATCGAGATCGTGTACAAACCTTCGAGCCAGCCGACGAACGTCTTGGTTTCAGCGGGTTTCGACGTGATGGCGACACCGCAGATCAGGGCGAAGACCATCACGGCCAGCATCCCGGTCCCCTTGGAGCTGCCATCGACGGCACCGACCATTTCTTGCAGCGGGTTCTCGGGCAGGAGATCGACCAGCGTGTCTCGCACCGGCTTGGCCTGTTTGGCCTTGTCCACCTTGTCGGCGGCTCCGCGCGAGTATTGATCGAGCAACTTCTGGCGTTGAGCCTCGCCGATCGAATGCCCCGGTTTCAGGCCGTTCACCAGCCCGACGCCGATCAGCACGGCGGCGGTCGAAAGGATCGCGGTGAAGGCCAGCGTCTTCAGGCCCATGCGCCCGAGCTTCTTCAGATCGCCGATCTCAACGACCGCCAGCGCCAGCGCCGAGAAGACCATCGGCACAACGACCATGAACATCAGCCGCAAGAAAACCTTCCCGACCGGTTCGGCCCAGTAGATGACGGTGTCGAGCCAATCGAGCAACCCGTTCGAGTCATCGTCACCCGCGACACCCTTCTCGCAGATGCTGATCGAATGCGCGATCAAACCCAGCACGACACCGACGATCAGGCCGATCAGAATCTTGGTGTGCAGCGGCATCCCGCGCGGAGCGGCTTCGGGCGAGTGAGCGTCAGTCATGAATGCGGCTTTCGGTTTGGGGATGGATGTGATGCCTGCTTCGTTTAACCGCGTGGGCAACGCCCCGCGCGTCGATGGGCGAAACAGGCTCCTACGTAACTCGACGCGCGGGGCGTTGCCCACACGGTTAAACGACCGAATCTCGCTGGGAGGAACTCGTGAGATTTAGCGTCCCGCGCACTCTATCCGCCGTCCGGAATCGTTGCACCCAACGTGGCTCGCGCTGGGAAGTCTTCGCCGTTGTCCAGCGCCTCTTGGCGACGGATCAGACAGGACGGCCCGGCGAGTTCGTACTCGCGGCAAATCTGCGGTCGCAGTTCGTAGTGGCGGCACTGGCGCGTGGTTGTGTCGAACCAGAGACAACGGCTCTGCGGCTCCTGCCCGCGCATCAGGCCCGAGAAGTGGAGGTCGATTTCCTCGATCAACTCCTGCGGTAGGCCGACCGGTCGATACGGATGCGGCTCCCCAAACCCCGGCCGAGACGCATAGAGCAACACCGGCGAACCAATCCCCTCGCAGCAGAGACCGCAGCCATCGCACGAGGTGGGTGGGAGAACGAACGACGTGAGCATGACGACCAATACGGTTCGTTTACAAAGTAGGAACAGATTCCCACGGAAGCTTTAATCGACCTTCAAATCGGGCCGCAGTTCTCGCAGTCGAGCTTTGCCATCTTCTGTCATTCCTGATTCTCTGAGTACCACCCAACGCAAGGAAGTTAGGCTGGCGATGTGAATTCGCGCGCTGTCTTCCACGAGGGCGCTGCGGAAGGCCAGCGAGGTCAGGCTCGGCTGCTTGGCGAGGCTGGCAATGCCCGGTCCACGCACCTGTGAACCGTTCAGACACAGTGATCTCAGTTTGGAAAGAACGGGCAGTTGCTCAAGTTGCTCATCGGTGATTGGCGCTCGGATCACCAATTCGACGAGGTCTAGGAGCGGAGCGAAGTGTTCCAAAACGTCGCCCTGTTTCGTGCAAACGGAGATGTCAATGAGGTTGGGGGTGTGCTTCAAGTGCGACAGCCCCGAGCCGTTGATGACGGTCTGAAACATCGACAGCCGCTGCAATCGCGGGCAGGTGGCAAGAAATCGGAGGCCGTCGTCGGTGATCTGCGTCGATCCCAAAAAGATCGACTCAAGCTGCGGCAACGCCCCCAGTTCGAGGAGCATTGCGTCTGTGATCTCGCCTTCCAAATAAAGACTCTTGAGATGAGTCCATTTGCCAACAATGGCTAAATCGCCTGCGCGAAGTGGCTCACGGGGGCCATCGCGAGTCGGCATGTACGAGAAACTATAGTTGCCAGGCAGGAATCGGAGCCGTTGGAAAACTTCGCGCATCTCCAAGGGGGACTCACCAATCTTCAAACGCAACACTCCCAAGAGGCGTTCGCGCAACTCCAGAAACGCTCGGATCGATAGGTCAGTATTGGGCAGTTCGAGATCATCCAAACTAGAGAGACGCACGAGGTGTTCGACGGACGAGTCATCGAGCGTGGCGCAGTGACCCACAGTCAGATGCTTCAGCTTGGGCAACGCGGAGAGTCCGCCTATTCCGGCAGCAGTGACTCCCGCTGACGAGAGTTCCAGCTTCTGAAGATTCTGCAACTCGATGAGGCTGTGGAGATGCTCGTCGGTCAGCCACGGGCAGTCGTTCAGCAGTAGTTCGGACAATGTGGTGAGTTTCGTGACGGCGGTGAAGTCTTCGTTGGAGAGCGTGGTGCGGCTGAGATCGAGAGACTTTAACTCGGGCAACCCCGACAAAGCTTCGAGGCCACGTCCGGTCACACGCGAGTTTGACAAATTGACTTGCCACAGCCACGGAATCGCGGCGACTCGTACCACTTCCTCATCGCCAAACAGGGGGCCGCTGAGAGTCGTCGTGACCGGGCGGCTTTCCAAATCGTACGTGAACTTTGGCTCGGTCCCTGAAGCCGACGATCGCTTTGGGATCGGTTGGATGGTGCGAATCAACGCGACAACCACGATCACCAGAACGACGAACAGCAGACTCTTGCGCATAGCTAGGCTCACTCAAGGTTCAATCGGTTCATGTGTTGTTCCGGCGGCATCGCTCTCAGCAACGCGCTTGAGCATTTCCAAGTGTTGCGTCAGGCCGAGACGCATCGCCTTGTCCATCAGCCAGCCGAACCATTTCATCAACCAGTGCGTGATGCGGCCTTCGAGGAAGCACTGCAAGTCGGTCGAGTCGCCTGGCCCACGAGACAGTTCGTACCGACATTCCACGAGCAACAGTTTGTTGCCCATCCGAACCGCGAAACGGTCGGGCGGCTCGAACTCGGTGATGACTCCCTCGTAGATGCTGATTGGCGCGCCGATGTGATTCTGCGGCGAGGTCGCGCTGCGGATGCGGTGATGGAACCGAGTCCCCACGATGCCGCCGTCGTCCGGCGTCGAGAGGGTCTCGGTCGATTCGATGTTCTTCATCCAGCGTCGCACCTGCTGTGGTTCGGTCAGCAGTTGGAAGACCGCTTCGATGGGCGCGTTGATCTGCTGCGTCACGGTCATCTGCATCGAGCGACTCCTTCCGACCGACCTTCGTTGCCCTCGCCCTACTTCTTTTCCTCTTTCTTCTCCTCGGGCTTCTTTTCTTCCGGCTTGGCTTCGGCGGTCTTCGGTGGTTCGACGCCGCGAATGATTTGAACCTCGGGAACAGCGGCCTTCAGGGCGGCGACGCCTGCATCGGTGACGGGCGTCTGCCACAGATAGATTCGCTTGAGCTTCTTCAAACCTTCGAGATGCTTCAGTCCGGCATCAGTCACGGTAGTGCCGTAGAGGTTCAGGTACTCCAAGTTTTCGAGACCCTTCAAGTTTTCGAGGCCCGCGTCCGTAATCTTCGTCCGTTCGAGATGCAGCCGGACCAGAGCCTTGGCATCCTTGAGATGGACCAGCCCGGCATCGGTGATGTCTTTGCCGCGCACGTTCAATTGAGCGAGCTTCGGCAGGTTTTTGAGCGGCGCGAGAGCGGCATCCTCGATCTTGCCGTCGGCCAGGTGATAGGCCACGTCGAGGCGGGCGTCATTCTGTGCCAGTTCCATCACCTGACCACCCAGCTTCCGGACCTCGGCCATCGCGGCCTTCTCGGCATCCGTCGGAGCGGGCTTGTCCTGCGCCACGGCCACTCCCGCAAATGCACTCCACAACAAACCACACGTCATCAAACCGGTCAGAACAACGAGTCGAGTCATCGGGGCAAACTCCTTGTGGATGGTGTGCGAACCTGATTTGAAAGGTCGCCAAACGGGAACAAACAACGTGGGGGAAGTCTAACAACCGCCAAAGCAGACCGTCGACCGTGGCCGGTACGTCGGACAAGCTGCGGGTGCCGTCGTGAATTGGTGGTAGCCTTGTCGCACCGCGACAGGAAGCGAGATCGCCGCCAGGCGTATTGCGTTGGTTTGAGGTGATTCGACGGATCGACGTTCTTGGCTCATCGCGCCTCCTGTCGCGGAGCGACAGGGCTACCTTCCCTAAACCCTTGCTTCACGGTGTTTTTTGAGTGACCACCAATTAGCGACTGCACCCACAAGCCGCTGGGGATAAACCCTTTAACTTTGATCTCGCCGAGATCGGCGGAATCAGCTATTGGATCGTCGCCTGAATGTCCCGTTTTTGACAGCCTCGCGCTGGGGTCTTGATGTCCGCACTTCCCGCCACTGCCGCTGATTCGACGCCGGTCCACTTGTTGGGGCGAGTCGTGGTTCAGTTCGTCGAGGCGATCGGCGATCTGGTCACGTTCTTTCTGCGAATGCTCGGCGCGCTGCTGGTCCGGCGGCCTCGTGCGCGAGTCTTGTGGCCGGTGATGTACGAGATCGGTGTGCAAAGCGTGCCGGTCATCTTCATCACCGGACTGTTCATCGGAATGGTTCTCGCCGTGCAGTCGTATGACACGCTGAGAATGTTCCGTTTAGAGAGTCGGATCGGTTCGATCATCAACGTGTCCCTCGTCCGTGAACTTGGCCCGGTGTTAGCGGCGACGATGCTGGCCGGTCGAGTTGGCAGCGCGATGGCGGCCGAGATCGGGACGATGCGCGTGACCGAACAGATCGACGCCTTGAAAGCTCTCGGTGCTGATCCGCTGACCTATTTGGTCGTCCCGCGATTCCTCGCCTGCTTCCTGCTGATCCCTGCGTTGACACTCGTGGCTGACGGCGTGGGGATGTTCGGCGGTTGGTTCGTCAGCGTACAAGTCCTCGGTGTGAGCGACCACTTTTTCTGGCTCTACTCGCAGCAGTTCATCTCCGCGTATGACGTGGTGGCGGGGGTGTCGAAGAGTCTGTTTTTCGGAGCGGCCATCGCGGTGATCGCCTGTCATCGCGGCTTTCACTGCGGAGCCGGTGCTGAAGGCGTCGGCCGCGCCGCCACCGATTCGTTCGTCTACTCGTTCATCGCGATCCTGGTGCTAGACCTGCTGTTGTCGATCGCGCTGAATAACCTTTACCGACTGCTCTGGGCATTCGGCATCACGGTGGTGTGAGATCATGAAACCCTCTGCTCCCCACGTCGCTCCTTTGAACACCCCCGTACTCGAACTGCGGCGGATTAGCCAAAGCTTCGGACCGCAGGCGGTGCTGCGCGATGTGACGGTGAAGGTCCAGCGCGGCGAGACGCTCGCGCTGATCGGCGAGAGCGGGTGCGGCAAGAGTGTCACCACGAAGCTGCTCGCCGGACTACTCGACCCAACGCGAGGCGACGTGCTGTGGGAGGGCCGTCCGGTCCGCGGCCGTTCGTCGAGCGACCTGCGTCGTGACCGGCTTCGCTTCGGCTACCTGTTTCAAGGAGCGGCCCTCTTCGACAGCATGAACGTCTACGAAAACATTGGCTTTGGCCTGCGAGAGAACACGGACCTCAAGGAACCCGAAATTCGTGAGATCGTGCTGGAACGACTCCGCGAAGTGGGCCTCGCCGCGAACGTCGCCGAGAAACGTCCGGCGGACCTCTCGGGCGGGATGAAGAAGCGCGTGGGGCTGGCTCGCGCGCTGGCGATGTCTCCCGATGTGATCTTCTATGACGAACCGACGACCGGCCTCGATCCCGTGATGAGTGATGTCATCAACGAACTGATTCTTCAAACGCAATCGCGCCGCAACGTCACCAGCGTCGTCGTCACACACGACATGCAGACCGTCCGCCGCGTGGCCGATCGCGTGGTGATGCTCTACCCACTGGCCCGCGTTGCCCCCGAGATGCCCCAAGTGATTTTTGAAGGGACGCCCGAGAGTGCCTTTGCCAGCGAAGACCCTCACGTCGGCTGCTTCGTGCGCGGTGAGGCGGGTGCGAGATTGAAGGAGATGGCGGCAGCGTGAGGGGGCACTCAAACGTTGGGTGAGAGGTAGTGGGTGAGCCGGGTGGCGTCAGCCCCCGGACGCGTGGTTTGAAGAGTCCGGGGGCTGACGCCCAATGGCACTTACTTTAGGATGCGAACCGCAGGATTGTCGTCTTTCGCTCCGCGAAAGAACGCCCTTTCGCGGAGCGAAAGGCGACAAAGTAAGTGCCATTGGGCTGACACCACCCGGCTCACCAAGGCTCAAAAGGACGATGACATGGCGACGGAACGTCAGCTTCAATTTCGAGTCGGTTTGCTGGTGTTGGTCTCGATCGGGATCG
>JAYVDI010000127.1:0-24039 GCA_043749505.1 Schlesneria sp.
ATCCGTCGGCTTTCTCCCCGTCGCCGCACGCGGCGGAAAGACATCCGCAATCCAGGCCCAGTCTTCATCCGTCAGTTGATGTCGTGGCATCCCGGCCTCCTCCTTGATTGAAACCGCTCGCTCAACCAAAGTGTGGCAGATCATCCGTTTTCAAGAAAAGACCAGTTTTACGACAAAGCCTAGCCCCTCCTGAACGGGAATGTTGGTCGCTTTCTCCAGCGATTCTTTGCATCTCCCTTTGCGAGATTTGAGGATCCGCACGGCAGCAAGTTGGCTACTTCCGTACGCGAAATCCCGCAGAGTACTCCGTGCGGCGGAGTTCGTTGCGAGATTCCACAGCCGATCGAGCATCGTTTCCAGAATGCGCAGTTGGGACCGGCAGCTTTTGCCGCACGGCATCGTCATTTTTGTGATCTGGGAAAGACTCTGACGGTGCCCGGCGAACCGTTTGAAGTCCGCCAGTGAGTCGAGCCGAGAATAGAGACTGAGCGGCGGTGAGGAGGGCGCGGAGTTTCTTTTCATCATGCCGCAAGTTCGGTCCGTCTCCGATGGCATCGTTGCCTGGGGTACGAGGCCAAAAGGGAACGGAACAGTACGGACGGGTCGAATTTCAGGAGACAAAGAATTATGAAGTTAATGAAGTTTGTTCAGGGTGCGATGGTCGCTTTGGCTGCGATGGGTGTGGTTTGTCCACAACTACCCGTGCTGGCCGCTGGCCAAAAGACCGCCGTGAAGACGGTCGCTGCCAATACGATTTTGGATATTGGCCTAGCTCAGGGTGGCACGTTGACGGGTCGTGTTGTCGATCAGTCGGGCGTTGCCTTGGAAGGTGCCGAAGTCGTGGTCAAGCAGGGTAAGACGGAAGTCACCCGCACGATCACCGACAAGCAGGGAACGTTTGTCGCCAAGGATCTCAAGGGCGGTATGTACACCGTCGCTTCGGGATCGACCGAAGGAACCTACCGGACATGGTCCGAGAAGACGGCCCCTCCGTCAGCGAATGACCAAGCTCTGCTGGTCGTCGGCGCGAATGGTGCCCGCGGCCAAGTCGGTGCTGTCCGAGGGCAGCTTCTTGAAGGCGGTGGTCAGATTCTTCTCGTCGGTGGACTGATCGCCGGTGGTATCGGGCTGGGCTACGCAATCGGTCATGCCGCTGGCACGCCAAACTCGCCCTGAAAATGGGGAGCGTTGCCGCCTACCGGACGCTGGCTCATAGATGAATCAACAAAGGCCACCGGCGCGTCTTGCGATGCGCTGGTGGCTTTTGTGTTTGTCCTGTGAACCACTCAGAATGATCCCCTGCGCGGTCGTTGCTAAGAAGTTCATTCCATTGCGGCATTGGTGAGCTTGACAGCGTCAGCCCAATGGCACTCACTTTGAATCTTACCGCCGCACCGGGCTCACCATATCTATTTGTCACTATCACCCGAACAACTTCGTCAGCACCTTGCCGTCGTGAGCAACCTTGAACGGACGGCCAGAGGGTGAGAAAAACTCTTGTTCCAGCGGCAGGCCGAGCGCGTGGCCGATCGTGGCGTTGAAGTCGGCGGGAGTGACACCGTCCTGATCCACGCTGTGGCCGTCCTTGTCCGATGTGCCATAGAACCGGCCACCCTTGATTCCACCTCCGGCCATGAAGCCCGAGTAAGCTCCGGGATGATGGTCTCGCCCGGCGTTCTGGTTGATCTTGGGAGTCCGTCCGAACTCGGTCCCCAGCACCACGAGTGTCTTCGACAGCAAACCTTTCGCGGCCAGATCGGCGATCAAGACTGAGGCGGCTCGGTCGAGCGTAGCGGCGCGATTGGGCAGGCCGTTCTGATCGTAGATGTTCGTGTGCATGTCCCAACTGCCGAGACTCACCTCGACATACCGCACGTTGTGTTCGACGAGGCGTCGCGCGAGCAGACAGCCCTGTCCAAACTGGTCGCGACCGTATTTGTCGCGGACATCGGCCTTTTCCTGGTTCAGATCGAAGGCTTTCAGCTCATCACTGTGCATGAGTTGGTCTGCCTGGCGATAGAACTCACCGTAGGCTTCGACCTGCTTCTGAGGGAACTTTTTGCGGAAGCCCGAATCGAACTTGTCGATGAGCTGCATCCGCTTTTCAAAGGACTCACCCGTGACGTACTTGGGCGTCGTCGTGTTTTGCAGGCCGGCGTTCGGATCTCCAACGGGGACAGGAGTAAACGCCGGTTCGAGGAAGCCCGCGCCGGGATGACGGGCTTCGCCACCGACCAATACGTTATCGGGCAGTGTCTTGTTCTGACGGCCCAGCACCTTGAGTGCCCACGCGCCCATTCCCGGATGACGGATCGAGGCGATCTCCTTGTAGCTCGTGCGGAGCAAGTAGCGGCCCCCCTCGTGATCGCCCGTTTCCGTGTGCATCGAGCGAATGACGGCAAGATGATTGGCGAGCTTCGCCAATTCGGGAAGTCGCTCACCGAACATCATGCCGCTGACGTTGGTGTTGATCCCCTTGGTCTCGCCCTGAGTTTCCCGCCCCGGTTTCAAGTCGAAGGTGTCGAGGTGCGTCATCGCTCCGTTCATATAGAGGAAGATCACATGCTTGGCAGTAGCCGTTCTGGCGACAGCCGCCGCCGCTTTCTTCGCGGGCTTGTCCTTCGGCGTGGTTGAGTCATCCGCCGCACAGGCCATCGCGCCTCGCAGATTCATCAACCCCGGAACGATTGTCACCCCGAGCATCGACTTGGCGGCGTACTCCAAGAAGCTGCGGCGGGAGGCGAAATCGAAAGCCTGCAATTCGGGAAGCATGACGTGGACCTTTGTATTCGAGAGAACGATCAGCGAGTTTGATTTCAATCTGGTCGAAGTGGGTTGTCATCGTTGAACCGCGTGGGCAACGTCCCGCGCGTCTCGCGAAGTTGGAGACTGTTTCGTCCATCGACTCGCGGGGCATTGCCCACGCGGTTCAACGAACGAACTCAGCAGTTCAAAGTCGTTCGGCCGCGAGGTCACTGCACGAACAAAAACTCCCGTGTGTTGACCAGTGCCCAGATGACGTTGCCATAGCCTGCGTCGCCGTGAGTCTTGATCTCGCCGAGCGCGGCTTGTCGTTCTTCGGGTGCCGCCTTGCGGGCAAGGATGCTTTGGAAGATGACATCAATCCGCGCCTCGGGAGCCTTCTCGGCGGTGACGTTCTTGACCATCTGCGACCCCGGTTCGAGCAGCATGTGCGTGATCGGGCCGTTGAACATTTGCAGGACTTGCGGGACGGAGCCATCTTCCGATGAAACTTCGATCGCCTCACGATCCGACTGACCGAACTGTCTCAAGAAGTGACTGGGAGGTTGCGGCGACGGCAACTCGGACGCGCGGACCAAAAGCTGGCCTTTGTATTCGTGGTCCTTCTTGCGAGCCTCGCGCGACTTCTTCAAATCGCCGCCGCGTAGCTCTTGGTCGCGTTTGTAAATCTCTTCGGCAGTGGCTGTCTTCAGGTCGAGATCCAGCAGCTTCGCTTCGACTCGCGCCGGCTCGATCTGGTAATCGTCGGGCTTGACCACGGCGAGCGTGATAAAGCTGTCCCAGACCTGTTCTGCTGTCATTCGGCGCAGGACCGGGCCGGGGAAATGATACGGTTCGGCCAGCGAGACCTCTGCGTGAGTCGCCTCACGTTGATAAGCCTTGGAGTTGCAGACGATTCGCATGAACTCCTTCACGTCAAACTTCAGCCGCACCATTTCGGTAGTGAGGTGATCGAGCAACTCGGGGTTCTCGGGCTTGCTGTCGTCTTTGATGTCGTCGATCGGCTCGATCAGTCCGACGCCGAACGACTTCTTCCAGAGGCGATTGGCGATGGTCTTCGCGAAGCGCGGGTTCTCAGGCGAGGTCAACCATTTGGCAAATGTCACGCGAGGAGACTCGCCCGGCTTCACTGTTGCGGTCGGACCAAACAGCGTCTTCGGGGCAACGACCTGTTTCGGCTTGCCGTTTTCATACTGATAGTCGTGCGGCAGAGTGAGCTTGGCGCTGTTGTCATAGACTTCGGCGAGGTTCCCTTGCAGGAAACGGTTGTATTTGCCGCCACCATCGAACTTCTCATCAACCTTTTTCATGTCGTCACGCAGCTTGTTGATGACGTTGCCACCGCCAAACATCTTGTCACCGGCCCCGCGTCGCGTGGAGGTGCCGAACGTGAACGCCGCCATCTCGTAGAACTCTTTCTGAGTCCAACGATCGAACGGATGATCGTGACACTGGGCACAGCCGATCTGCGTACCGAGAAAAACGCGCACCGTGTTGTTCATCGCATCCAGTGGCATCCCCGAGTCGCGCAGGATGTAACCGGCTGCCGGGTTGTCATAGATCTTGCCCTCGGCGGTCAGCATCTCGTAAACGAACTTGTCGTAGGGCTTGTTCGATTCCAACGACTCTTTGACCCATTCGCAGTACGGTCGGCCAGGGACGTTGTTGGCGAGCTGGCCGTCTTTCAGCCGCAGGATGTCCGTCCAGTAGTTGTAGAAGTTGCTCGCATAGCCTGACTGGCTGAGCAGAAGGTCAATGATCTTCGACCGCTTGTCGGGGTCACTGTTCCCCGAGAAGGCTCTGACTTGTTTGTACGTCGGGATCGTGCCGGAGATATCCAAGTAGACGCGACGAATGAATTGCTCGTCCGTCGCGTTTGGGTTCGGTGTGACTTTGTACTTCGCATAGTTGGCGTCGATCAGTGAGTCGATCTTCGCGGCAGAGGCGATCACCTTTGTTCGCGAGCCGCTATCGACGAGAGCCGTCTTGACCTTGCGTTCGGGAACTGGCGGCGGCGGCTCTGTTTTCTTCTTCTGTTTGGAGTTCTTGTTTTGCTGAGCCAGAGCGGACGAAGGACCGAACCCGGCCTGCGACCAGCCCAACGCAACAGCCAAAGCAACAATCCCACCGACGGACCACACCGACCACAAACGACGAACTAACATCTGAGAGACCCTTCCATCAGACACTTCTGCGCTGGGAACATTTTCCCGACTCACATCAACCTGACGAGTGAGCGTAGATTTTACTCACTCAAGGTGCGACCAGAATTCCTGAATCGCCTGACAGAATCAAGTCGCTCGACAACGAACGACCATCCTTTGCCTGTTACCGGTGGCGTGGTTATCATCCGCATCACTTTCGCGACCGGTCGAGTCTCCAGTCGCGGCACACTCTTCCTCGTTAGACACACCGTACCGATGGCCGACTACAACAAGTACGATCCACGCGTTGATTCGCTCGTCATGGAATCCCTCACGAACTGGGATCCGTCCGTCGGCAAACTGAGTGACGCGGACAAGGCCATCATGGCGCGGCTAGTCCATCGCTCCCCTGAAAAAGCGGCGAAGCTCAGCTACTTCCGCTCGCACACCGGCTTCACGCGCGAGATCACCGTGACAGTCGATGACATTGCTCGCATCTACGACGAGCAAATCGCCGGTTGAGCGACATGTCCGCCGTAGTCCGAACCCCTAGGTCCGAACGAGACGAACAAATCAGAAGTCGCGTGAAGCAAGATCGCAGCACATCATAGCGAGATCCCTCTGCCGGTCCGGCGGCGTATGTCAAAGTGCGAGACGAAGTGGGCCGCTAGAAGTTGCGCGACACGGACCAGAACCCAGTCAGCCCCCCCGCGTGCCGCGCGTCAACCTTGTGATGCCAAGTTCGACAAGTCCTGCCGCCCGCCTCACTCGGCTCTATCGGCAGCGGGCACAACGAACTCATGTTTCTGATCGACGAGGACCACGTCTCCCGGCGACAGCTTGCGACCGCGGCGTGTTTCCAACTCACCGTTGACGGTGACATAGCCGTCTTGAATCGCCAGCTTGGCTTGGCCTCCACTGCCGACGACTCCGACGAACTTGAGAAACTGATCGAGCGTCAGCGGACGTGAAAAGGTTGAAGGCACAGGCTGATCCTTGGTGAAGTGGCGGCGCAAATGGAACCTGCACCACCAGAAGTCCGGCGTGCAGCGTTTGCGGTCTCGCGCGAGCGGGCTATGGTACGTTAAGACTACTCAGGTTCCCAAGCCGCTCGTCTCGTTCGCGGAAAAAACTCATGACCACCTCCGATCGCAAGCCACACGTCGAGTACCTCATCTTCGACATTGAGGCCATCGCCGACGGAGACCTCGTATCGAAGATTCGATATCCGGGCGAAGGGCTTTCCGGTCCCAACGCAATTGCCCGCTACCGTGCCCAACTCCTCGCCGAGACCGGTCGCGATGTGTTGCCGGTGACATTCATGCTGCCGATCTCGGTTGCCGTCGCAAAGGTCGATGCCGATTACCGGCTGCTCGATCTGTCAGTGCTTGACGCTCCGTTGTTCCGGCCGCACGTCATCGCGCGGCACTTCTGGCAGGGCTGGAATCATTACGGCCGGCCGACGCTCGTCAGCTTTAATGGGCGAGGCTACGACCTCCCCGTTCTCGAGCTGGCCGCGTACCGCTACGGCTATCCGGTCCCGGCTTGGTTCAATGTGGAGGCTCGCAGTTTTGAGCAGTCTCGCAACCGCTACAACATTGAGATGCATCTCGATCTGTTCGATCTGCTCTCTAATTTTGGAGCGGCTCGACTGAGCGGCGGACTCAATCTATTGGCCAATCTGATCGGTAAGCCCGGCAAGGTGGGCGTCGATGGCTCACAAGTGCAGGGCATGTTTGATCGGGGCGAGTCCACCGAAATCAACGACTACTGCCGCTGCGATGTTCTCGACACGTACTTCGTTTTTCTGCGAAGCCGCGTCCTGCTCGGGAAGCTGACCCTAGAAGCCGAGCGAGAACTGGTCGCCTCCACCAAGCAATGGCTCGAAGAACAAAGCGCCGCCCTGCCGGTCTACGCCCACTATCTCTCGCACTGGGGTGACTGGCAGCCGCCGGTGGACTGAGTGGGAGGGCGGAGTTCGGGTTGCGGAAGGGAGAGCTGCCGCGAACTAATTCTCGCCGCGTGCAGCAGCGCAGCTAGAATCCGCCAGCCGAGGGTACTCGCCCGCCAGATCGTTTGTCGCCGACTTCGTGTTTAATTCCGCGCTCCGAACTCCGCACTCCGAACTTCCTCATGGGTTACTGCAGCCTCCAAGAATGTGTCGCCGATTTGGAGCGACACCAGCAACTCATCCGCATCAACGCGGAGATCGATCCTTGCTTAGAGGCCGCCGAAATCCAGAGGCGAGTCTACGCTGCGGGTGGCCCGGCGCTGTTGTTTACGAACGTGAAGGGCTGTCGCTTTCCGATGGTCTCGAACCTGTTCGGCACGCTCGACCGAACGCGGTTCCTGTTTCGAGACGCCCTCGAAGCGTTGCGGCATCTCGTCGAATTGAAGATCGATCCGAGTCAACTGGCGCAGCGACCGCTGAGATATCTCGACGTGCCGCGCACGCTGTGGTCGATGTGGACGCGGCGCGTTCGTTCGGGGCCGGTCATGGCCTGCGAGACGACGCTCGACCAGTTACCGCAGCTCAAGAGTTGGCCGAACGACGGCGGGGCCTTCATCACTCTGCCGCAGGTCTACACCGAGCATCCCGACAAGCCCGGTTTCAAGAATTCCAACCTCGGCATGTACCGCGTGCAGTTCAGTGGCAACGACTACGTGCCGAATCGCGAGGTCGGGCTGCATTACCAGATTCACCGCAGCATCGGCGTCCATCATGCCGCCGCGATTCGGCGCGGCGAGAAACTGAAGGTCAACATTTTCGTGGGCGGTCCGCCCGCGATGACGCTCGCCGCCGTGATGCCGCTGCCGGAGGGGTTGTCGGAGTTGTTGTTTGGCGCTGCGCTGGGACGGAGAGCGGTGCGGATGATTACTCGACGAGAGAAGGCGGACGGACGAGGGCGTCCGTCCTACGGGTTGCCGATTTATGCCGACGCAGACTTCTGCATCAGTGGCACCATCGACCCGAGCCGCACGAAACCCGAGGGACCGTTTGGCGATCACCTCGGTTACTACAGCTTGCAGCACGAGTTTCCCGTCTTGACGGTCGATCACGTTTACCATCGACGCGATGCGATTTGGCCGTTCACTGCAGTGGGGCGGCCTCCGCAGGAAGACACGTCATTCGGCGCGATCATTCATGAGATCACCGGGCCGATCATTCCGACGGTCATTGCCGGGGTGAAGGCAATCAATGCCGTCGATGCCTCGGGTGTTCACCCGCTGCTCCTCGCCATTGGAAGCGAGCGATATGTCCCATATGCAACAACTCGGACGCCGCAGGAGTTGCTGACGACGGCGAACGCGATCTTGGGGCAGGGGCAACTCTCGCTGGCGAAGTACCTGTTCATCGTGGCCGGTGAGGACAACCCCGATCTCGACATCCACGACATCGCCGCGTTCTTCCATCACGTTTTGGAGCGAGTCGATTGGCGCAACGACCTCCATTTTCAAACGCGAACAACGATGGACACGCTCGATTACTCCGGCAGCGGCTTCAACCAAGGCTCGAAGGTCGTGATTGCCGCCGCCGGGCCAAAGCGACGCGAACTCGGCACGGAACTGCCTCGCGACTTTTCGTTACCCGACGGCCTTCGCAACCCAAAGATCGCGCTGCCGGGTGTGATCGTGGTGGAAGTCAGGAGTCCGGAATCGAGTGTTTCTGCGTTGCGCGAGCACTTGTCGCTCATCTCGCATCCTTCATCCCTCATCCCGTTCCCGCTGATCGTCATCGTCGATGACACTGAGTTCGCCGCGAGGACGCTCAACAACTGGCTGTGGGTCACGTTCACCAGATCGAATCCGGCGGCCGATATCGACGGCGTCGAAGCCTTCACAGACCAGAAGCACTGGGGCTGCACCGGACCACTCCTAATCGACGCCCGCATCAAACCGCATCACGCTCCGCCGCTGATCGAAGACCCCGTCGTGACTCGTCGAGTCGATCAACTCGCCGCACTCGGCGGGCCTTTGTACGGGATCATTTGAATGAGGATCGGGAACAACGCCATTAGCTTTGATTCGCCTACGGAAAGAATTCTTCCAGCGAGCCGGGCGGCGTAAGCCCAATGGCACTCACTTTGTGAAACGCAGGGCCTGAATGTCGCCTTTCGCTCCGCGAAAGAGCGTTCTTTCGCGGAGCGAAAGGCGACACTGATGCGGTCCATTCCACAAAGTGAGTGCCATCGGGCGTAAGCCCCCGGATTGTGGCGTTGCAGTCCGGGGGCTTACGCCGCCCGGCTCACCTGAGAACTTTGTTTTGCAGATCGCACATAGACACGAGAGGTGAAATATGTCTGACTCGAATGATGCGACGTTGGCTGGCCGAGTGGCTGTTGTGACCGGCGGCGAAAGTGGCATCGGTCGAGCGACGGCGCGGCGATTCGCGAGCCTCGGCGTTCGTGTCTTCATCGGTGACGTGACGCTGCGCGACGAGAATCGCGAAGAGTTTGCCCGACTCGGCATCGATTCGCGCCGCTGCGACGTTCGATCGCTCGATGACTTGCGGACGCTGATCGACTCGGCAGCCGGGCGGGCGGGACGGCTCGACATTCTCGTCAACAACGCCGGGATCGGGATGACGAAGCAGATCGACGATGTCTCCGAAGCGGATTGGGATGCGTGCTTGGACATCAACCTCAAGGCGGCCTTCTTCGGTTGCAAGTTCGCGATCCCGCATCTGCGCCGTGCGGGCGGCGGGTCGATCATCAATACAGCCAGCAACGCGGGGTTGTTGCCGCGTGCTCACGATCCCGTGTACTCGATCAGCAAACTGGCGCTGGTCGGCCTGACGAAGAGTCTCGCACTATGTCACTCGGCGGATTGCATTCGCATCAACGCCGTTTGCCCCGGCCCCGTCGAAGAGACGGGCATGATGAACGCCGATTTGGCGAAGGCCACAGATGTCGAAGCGATGAAGCGCCAATTCATCGGCGCGAGTCCTCTCGCCCGCGCTTGGGGTCGCATGATCACGCCCGATGAAGTGGCTCAGACGATCGTCTATCTGGCGAGCAATGCCGCCGCGATGGTGACGGGAACGTGCCTCGCCATCGACGGGGGCAAGTCGCTCGGTGTCCCGCCGCGAGCGAACGAAGGCTGATCGGCAAATCGTGCTGGCTTAAGAAGCGGGTCCGCAATCACTTCCCGATTTGCGGTGACGTAGTCCGGACTACGGGTGTCGAGAAGTGATGCGGCCCCTTCCCTGAGTGTTCGCATTGAGCCGCCGACGTGTCTGCTGGTTTGTCCGTTGAGACGAGGGGTCGCTAGAATCCCCCCCTCTCTATTTTTCAGTCTCGCCGACCCGCGATGCCGTGACCATTTTACGGCGTTAGTTAGGTCGAAACGGGGTCTTGGCCTCCCATAGGAATCAGCAACATGGACTTTCCGGTTTGTCCCGCGTGCGGTCAGTCGGTCATTGATGATGATGTCGAAGACTGTCCTTTCTGCGGTTCGGCGATGAAGTCGAAACCGGGAGCCAAGCCCGTTGCCCCCAAGCCCGCCGTACTCAAAGCCGGCGCGGGAGTGAGTGGCAAGCCAAACGCTGTCACCCTCAAACCGGGATCGCCTGCTGCCAAGCCGGTCGCGGGAAAGGGAACTGCCGGAGCAAAGGTTGGCGGTGGGAAGAGCGGCGGAGACGACGACTTTCCTTTCGGTGAAGATCTGCCGAGCGGCGCGTCGGCAATCCAAGCCATGCCGAACGCGACCAAGCAACGTTCGTTAGCCGTGGTTTGCCCGATGTGTGAGACCGTGGGCTACGTCCCTCCCACAGCCGCCGGTTCCGAAGTGAAGTGTGCCAACTCGAAGTGCATGGTGCCGGTTTTCAAAGCGCCGGTTCCGGTTGTTGAGGCACCGCCCCCACCGAAGCAGAAGAGCAACCTCATCCCGATCCTCGGCATGACGGCTGCTGCCGTGGTGCTAGGCGGAGTCGGGTACTTCGTCCTGCCGGGACTGCTGGCCAGCAAGCTCAAGCCATCGGGCATGTCGGACGAAGACAAGGCGATGATGGCCGAGATGGGCAGCAAGAAACCAGCCGTTCCCACGACCCAGTCTCCTGCCAATCACACTCCCGCCACGGACAACACGAGCACAAAAAATGACTCGCAAGCGGCTCCTGAGGTGAAGACGGCCGACGCAATCATCGCCGAGACGCTCAAGCAAATGAACGAGTCCTGCCTCGTGGGGGATCGGCGTCAACGCAGCAAGCCGTTCTGTCGGCAACAGGCGGCCGAGGCGAACATCCTCACCGGGGATGTTGTGGCCGCGCGCGAACACCTGAACCAATTGGTCGTGGTGGGGCGAGATGTCCCGTACTACCGAATCGTTCCGAACCTCGAACTGTTCTGGATGGGACTGAATGCTGGCGACAAATCCGCTGCCACGAAGTCGCTGGAAGCGGCTTTGGCCGATGCACCGAAGATCCCGAAGGTCGGCCGAAATCAGTTGGAGATCGCCGCACGGCTGGCAGCAGCCCTCGCGGCGGATGGCCGCATTCCTGCCGCGCTCTCGGCCTTGGACGGCCATCAGTCTGCTGAAGGAGACGGTCAACTGGCCGCGCGCGTGCAGATGGCCTCCGACGGACGACTCGCGCGGCTGACGACGGTTCGAGCCATGTTGCCGTGGATCGCTCCTCAAGCTGTCGCGGTGACAGCATCACTCACCACGCGCGGCCAATTGGCAGCCGCCCGAGCTTGGGCGGAAGCACAGCCTCTCGAAGAGGCGAAAACAGAATGCCTTGCCATCTGGGCTGAAGCGGTCGCACGCGGACAGGCTCAGACCGGTTCAGCCGATTCCAACGCCGATGTCGTGTCTGCTGTGAAGATGCTGCCTCCGCAGTTGGCAGCGCGCGTCTGGGCACGCGCCGCGTGCGGTCGCTTCCTTGCGAAGGACGAAGCCGGAACGGCTGCGACGCTAAAGATCGCTCGCGACCTGTTGGCGACCGTCGCCGTACCGGTCGAACCGAAGCTGCCCGAAATCAAGTTGCTGTTGAAATACAGTTCACCCGCAGCGACACCGCTCATCCAAGCGGCCACCACTGCGACCGAGATCGCGTTCGTGCAGTCTCTATCACCAAGCAACTTGAAGGATGCCGATGCCTCGCTCGATCAGGCTCTGCAATTCGCACGCGGGCTGGCACCTGGACTCCCCGCAGTCTCTCAACGTGCAAACGAGGCCGAACAAGCAGGGGCCAGCGGCATG
The DNA here is from genome assembly GCA_043749505.1 of Schlesneria sp. GTDB lineage: Bacteria > Planctomycetota > Planctomycetia > Planctomycetales > Planctomycetaceae > Schlesneria. The sequence continues at coordinate 12,108 of JAYVDI010000127.1, forward strand.
TTAAGTCTGCTCAAGCGTGAATTGGCCCTGAAGTCGGACGACGAAGCGCGATTACGCGTGGGCGATTACCGCCGCAAGTTGACCGACATTCACACGGCCTCGCGCCAGCGTTTCGAGTTGCAGACGGCCATTCTGTCGCGGCTGATCGATGCCGGCTTGAAGGACAAGGCGTGGGTCTTAGTCAGTACCCGCAGTGCCGAATCGGATCCAAGTCTGCGTGACGATTTCCTCGATTCGCCACTCGTCGGGCAACTGCTGGAAGTTCATCGCGGCAGCGACACCGAGAAGGCGATTCGCGGGGCACTCGCAGAGAACGCCGCTCCCAAACGACCCGACGCTGTTGTGGCGCGCGAACTGCTGACTCAAGGGGACGCCGCCGCCGAATTCGTGTCGAGTCTCGAATCAAAGGACGGTCTCCGCGATGGCTTGGCTTTGTCCTTGGCAACGAGTCTGGCAACAACCGGCAAACTGGACTTAGCCGTCCAATTCATCGGTCGCCTCGACGACATCGTGTTGCGTGAGGAGGCTTATCGGCTGACGGCGGGGTTGGCCGCACAGCGTGGTCAATCGGAAGCGGTCTTCAGGCAGATTGGTCTCGCCAGCCAAGCCACTGAAAAGGCGGCACTCGGTCGCGGAATGATTGGCGGCCTGAAAGCGGCCGCTCCCGCTGACGACCTTCCCGAACCCGCCGCGCGGTGATGATCCGCAAGTGCATTGAGGCGATCCCACTGGACTTTTTCCGGTGGGGTTCGCCTGTTTCTGATCGGGGCCGAAATCACTTTCCGATTCGCGGTGACGTAGTCCAGACCCCTTGGTCCGGACTACCAAATGCGGGAAGTGATTTTGAACCAGTTCCTAAGAGTGCCCCTCCTCAAGCCGTGGGAAGTGTCATGCCGTCACTCACTCTGCTCCGACAATCGCATACGCTGGCCGATCCGCGCGAGCAGGTGCGAGTCCTCGAACGAGGTGACTCGCTGGCCCGGTTCGACTCGACGTTGGCTCAATACGGACTGACACCGCTCGCGGCGACGAGTTTGGACGTATTGCAGGTCAACGTTGGGCGGTTGTGTAACCAGACGTGTCGCCACTGCCACGTCGATGCCGGACCGGATCGGCGCGAGATCATGTCGAGCGCTGTCATGCAGGGATGCCTCGACGTTTTGCAACGGCACCCGTTCTCGACGCTCGACATCACGGGCGGTGCCCCCGAGATGAACCCGCTGTTTCGCTGGTTGGTCGTGCAGGCGCGGCCTCTCGTCGGTCGGATCATCGACCGCTGTAATCTCACGATCCTGCTCGCACCGGGATTCAACGACCTGCCCGAGTTCTTGGCTGAACATCGAGTCGAGATTGTCGCGTCGCTGCCGTGCTATCTCGAACAGAACGTCGATGCACAGCGCGGTGACGGCGTGTTCGCAAAGTCGTTGGAGGCACTTCGCCGTTTGAACGATCTGGGTTACGGACAGCCGGGCAGTGGCTTGGTGCTCAACCTCGTTTACAACCCGCTCGGGCCGTCACTGCCGCCCGAGCAAGTCACATTGTCGGCGGCCTATCACCGCGAATTGGCCGCGCGGTACGGGATCGTCTTCAACGCACTGTTCGCGCTGGCCAACTTGCCGATCAGCCGGTTCCTCGACGACCTGCTTCAATCCGGTCGCTACGACGAGTACCAACAGCGGTTGATCGACGCGTTCAATCCGGCCGCCGCTGCGGGTGTGATGTGCCGCAACACACTTTCGGTCGATTGGCTGGGCCGCTTGTTCGACTGCGATTTCAACCAGATGCTCGATCTGGAACTGGAAGCGACCGCGCCGCGAACCATCTTCGAGTTCGCGGTCGCCCCGCTCAAGAACCGCCGCATTGTGACTGGTCGCCACTGTTTCGGCTGTACCGCAGGAGCAGGTTCAAGCTGCCAAGGGGTGATCGCGCCGTGAAGCAGGAATAATTCCCAACACGCGGCCGTTGATTATGCTTCCCACCGCCAAAAATGAGACATCCGTATCGTTTAACCGCGTGGGCAACGCCCCGCGAGTCGAAGGCGAAACCGCGTTCCATGTCGCTCGACGCGCGGGGCGTTGCCCACGCGGTGTAAACGACCAAGCTTGACCTCCGAGGCGCATTTCAGTGTCGCATCTCACATCATGGACTGACCGAGATCCGTCCTTTGACTTTGAAGGTGACGGGCTGAGCGCGACCATCGATTTTCAACACGAACTCTTCGTCAAACAATCCCGCTTCGGCGGGAGGCGTCAGCGTGAGTGGGACCATGTGAACGACGGCTGCCGCTTCGGGGCATTTGATCTTGAACGCTTCATCCGACAGTGACGCGGTGGCAAGAGTTGAAGCAGAGTCCGTCTGAACAGTCGCCGAGGGAGTCACTGCGGACGGCGCGGCCTCTTCGGCGGGCTTCAGTCTCACTTCGCGAGTGACATGGTTCACTTCGGCGATCTTGAACGGCTTCTTACCGCGCACGATCACGTTCATGGATTTGGCTTGGCCTGACGAAACAGTTCCGAACTGAACGTCCGTCACCACAATGTCGGCTTCAATCTTGGCTTCGATCGGAATTGAGATCACGTTGTTATTGCCGACTTCATCGGTCGTCAGTACGAGTTGGTCTCGCAAGAGACCCGTCGGCGCGTTGCCGTCGATCGCGACGCGGACTTCGTAGTTGGCCGTTCCTCCGGCACGCCTCAATTCGACAACCTCAGTCGTGAGGTGTGGGTTGCTAGCCTTGGCTGATTGGATCTTCCAGTCGCCGCGACCTCCCACGTAATTGATTCCGATCCGTTGCGTGTAACCTTTGCCGAGATCAATTGTGCCGAAGCCGACATAGCTGGGACTCGCTTCGACATCCGTGCGGATGTGGGCCGAAACCGGGATCGTTACCGAGTCCGTGTAGCCGTGTGCCGGTTCGTAGAGCGAGACGGTCGCGCGGACATTGCGGTCGCCGGTGAATCGCACCGTGTCGAGCCGCAGCGTGATCTCCCGCACTTCCTTGGACGCGAGCGTGAACGGGGCACTATCGACCCACGAGATACAGCCGCACGACACGCCAAGACTCGTGACCTGAATCGGATCTTGATACCGGTTGGTGACCTTGATCTTGAACGTCGTGTCAGCCAGCCGAGCGACGCTACCGAATTTGACTTCGGTACGATCAAGCATCTTGTCGCCCCAGTCTTGAGCTGTGAGCGGTGCGATCGTGGCGGTGGCGACGATCAGAGTGAACAGTGCTGGCAAAGAGGCAAGGATTGTCATGAGGGTTCTTTCGGCAAGAAGCGGGATCGTGAGGGCGAGCAAACAGGCAAGACGACCAACTCTGAGAATCAAACCCGTGAAGGACTGATCCAAATGAGCGGTCTCGAGTTTCCTCGGCCAATCCTTGTAGCCGTGGTAGCCAACTCGACATCTGAAACCGAACTCCTCGTTTCAGTGCGACGACGCGAGCGACAGAAATTGCCGACGCTCACTGACGCGCAGGACATTATGCGCCACCTATGTGAGTGTCAAACAAATTCTCCTGCGGCACGATGAGACACCACAGAAACAAAATGCTCGCCCACTTCGGTCGCCGAGTTCGACCGTACTTCGCCAATCGGCAAAGTCCGCGTGACGCAATGACGCCCTCGAATCGGAGCCTGAAACGCACGCGTTGAGGGTGTACATTTTGAGGTTCGAGTACCAACGTGGCGATTCTATGGCCGGTCGGCAAGAGAAAGCCTACTCCTTGAAGCCTGACGCGCCAGCGAAGGACGTTCGACATCCGAGCCTTCGCTGGCGCGTCAGGCTTCCATTGCCGACATGACAACTTCTGCAGCTTGCCTAATGGGGTCACTGAATTGCAGAGGTATGACCAGAAAAAACGAGATGCCCGACAACATCACGCTGCCGGGCATCCGTTATCCAAGCTCGATAATCGTCATGGAACCGTCGTTCAACTTGTCACAGATACTGGTTGATGATGTTCTCCAACATCTCTTGGCGGCCGGACTCATTCGGGTTGAGCTTCTTCTTGCCGAGGACATACTTCTCCAGCGACTCGAATGTGGCCTTGCCCCCTTCGATTTCGGCACCGACTCCCTCGTCGAAGCTGCGGTAGCGGTTCTTGACGAAGTCCTTAAGGATGCCATCCTTGCGGATGGCGGCGGCGATCTTGGCTCCCCGGGCAAACGCATCCATCGCGCCGATGTGGGCGTGAAACAAATCGACCGGCTCGAAGCTTTCACGACGGACCTTGGCGTCGAAGTTGACTCCGCCGGGAGCGATGCCGCCCTGTTCGAGGATCACCAGCATGCACTGCGTGGTGAGATAGATATCGGTTGGGAACTGATCGGTGTCCCAGCCGAGGAGCAGATCGCCGGTGTTGGCGTCAATGCTGCCGAGCGCTCCCTGGATGCGGGCGTATTCCAACTCGTGCATCATCGTGTGACCGGCGAGCGTCGCATGGTTCGTTTCAACGTTCATCTTCACATGTTCCATCAGCCCGTTCGCGCGACAGAAGTTCAGGCACGCGGCGACATCGAAGTCGTACTGATGTTTCGTCGGCTCCTTCGGCTTCGGTTCAAAGAGGAATTGGCCGGTGAAGCCGATCTGTTTCGCATAATCGACAGCCATGTGCATGAACTTGGCGAGGTGATCGAGTTCGCGTTTCATGTCGGTGTTGAACAGGTTGTGGTAGCCCTCTCGACCGCCCCAGAAAACGTAGTTGGCTCCGCCGAGTTCCAGCGTGACTTCGAGGGCCTTCTTCACCTGAGCCGCTGCGAACGCGAAGACATCCGCGTTGCAAGTCGTCGCCGCACCGTGCATGAAGCGCGGGTTCGAGAACATGTTGGCCGTGCCCCAGAGGAGCTTGATTCCCGTCCGTTCCTGAGCCGCCTTCAACGCCTTAACCACCACATCAAGGTTCTTGTTCGTCTCGGCCAGCGTCGCTCCTTCGGGAGCCACATCGCGGTCGTGGAAGGCATAGAACGGGCAACCCAATTTCTCGATGAACTCGAATGCGGCATCGACTCGTTTGACCGCGTTCCTCACGGAATCAGTGCCGTCGTCCCACGGTCGCTGCAACGTCGCCGAACCGAACGGGTCGCTGCCGGTCCCTCGGAAGGTGTGCCAGTAACAAACCGTGTACCGCATTAAATCCTTGAGCTTCTTCCCTTCCACCTTCTGCTCGGGGTCATAGTGCTTGAACGCGAGTTGGTTCTTGCTCTTGGGGCCTTCGTATTGAATCTCGGGAACGGTGGGGAAAAAAGCCATCGGTGTTTGCCTGTGAGAGAAGGGGGATGAAAACGCGGATTGGGGGCGGGAGTGTAGCCGCGTTGAAAACGGGTCGCAAAGGAGTGGGTGGAGGTACTGTAGTCCCGTCGCTCCGCCGACGGGACCGTCGCGGAGTTGGAGTACAAACTTGCGGGGACGCTCGTGGCAGCACGTCCCGCCGACGGAGCGGCGGGACTACAGTAGTCACGCCATCACGCCGGTCACGATCTTGCCGGCCGAGATCGGCAGCGGGCGGTTCAGCTTGTCGCGGACTTCGGTCGCGGGGTCGAGGCCCATCAGGGCGAAGACGGTTGCCGTGAGATCGTCCAGCAGGACAGGATCCTTGTCGGGGTAAGCGGCTTGCTTGTCGGACGTGCCGTAGACGAAGCCTCGCTTCGCGCCTCCACCGGCCAGCAGCGCGGTGTAGCACTGCGGCCAGTGGTCGCGGCTGATGTTGTCGTTGATTTTGGGAGTCCGCCCGAACTCGCCCATCCAGACGATTAGTGTCGTGTCGAGCAACCCGCGCTCCTTCAAGTCGTTGATCAACGTCGGCAGCGTCTGCTCGGTCAGTGGCAGGTGATAGTCCTTCAGGATCGGATACATCCGCGTGTTGTCGAAGCCGTGCGTGTCCCAGCCCTCTTCATTGGTTCGTCCGCCGATGCTCTTTGAATAGTAGACGTTCACAAATTTGACGCCCGCCTCGACGAGTCGCCTCGCCAACAAACAACTCTGGCCGTAGGTGGTCCGTCCGTACTTGTCGCGGATCGCCTGCGGTTCGGCCGACAGATTGAAGGCGTCGCGCACCTTGGACGAGTTCAACATGCTGAGCGACTTCTCATAGTAGGCGTCCAGCCCGCGCGCGGCCGCTGAGTAGTCGAGCAGCTTTGTCTGGCGATTGACGAGCTGCTGCATCTCGCGCCGATTCTGAAGCCGCTCGGCGGTGAGGCCGCTCGGCAGCGACAGCTCGGGGAGCGAGAAGCCTCGCTCGTTGGGGTCGCTCGTCACGAGCAGCGGATCGTGCGCCTTGCCGAGGAAGCTGGCGTGCTGCCCCGGCGTGATCTCACCGTCGCGCAGGACGTGCGGGTACGCGACAAACGTCGGCATCCCGTTCGATGTCGGCGCGAGCCGATCGACGACCGAGCCATACGCCGGAAACAACTCCTGCGAGTCCCGCAGCCGGATGTCGTCCAGCGGCGGCGCGTGACCGGTCAGCGCGTAGTACGCCGCCGAGTTGTGGTTCTTCATCGTGTGATGGACCGTCCGTACCAGCGTGACCTCATCCATTACTTTCGCCATCTTCGGCAACTGGTCGCAGATGCGAAGGCCCGGCGCTGCGGTGTCGATCACGCCGAAGTGGCTCCTCACGCCGGACGGTGCCTCGGGCTTGGGGTCGAACGAATCAAGGTGACTCGGCCCGCCAAACTGATAGAGAAAGATGACCGACTTCGCCCGCCCCGGCTTGGCGGTTGTCGCGGCCTCACCGCTCGATGACTCAGCCGCTCGGAGCAGTTTCGGCAGCGTCAGCCCCAGCATGCCGAGGCCACCGATCTGCAAGGCGGCTCGTCGTGTGTAGTCGTGAAACATGGTTCGCTGTCCTATTGTCGTTGCGATGTTCTTCGTGTTCTGGGGGCGGCGTTCCAATTCAACAACCCACGGAGATCCTCGTTACGAGTGTAACCGAGTTGATCGGTCGCGAACCAATCCAAACTCTTCGTCGTCGCGCCGAGCAGGCGTATTGCAGGACGCCGCATTGACCGGTATGAACACGCCGGTTCCACAGCCATCGGTTTCGATGAAGTTGCAGCAGGGCCGGTTCGCATGTCGCAAACACTGACACCACTCGATCCTGCACCGCCTGAAGCTTGTGTTGCCACTCTCGTCGCGACAGCCGCTCTCGCCGCAACGGACAGTGCGACAAAGGCGGAAGTACGGTGCCCTCGGTGTGAACGAGTTTCGCTCGACCTCTCGTACTGCGAACACTGTCAGTCCGAGCTGCCCGCGCAGGTGATCGACCAGACGGGCGCGTCAGCGGGTGGATCAAAATTGTTGTCGGGATGTGTGACCCCCGTGAGCGGGGCGTTCCGTCCGGAGTGGAGTCTCGCGGCATTGAGTGTCGGCTGGCCCGAGGATCCGAGCCGGTCGTTCGAGGTGAGCGTCGGCTCAACGGCGTTCCGTGTGCGGGCGATTCGTCCCGAGATCTGGCCGGACCTTGCCCCGGATGTGCGATCGCGTCAGGCGGTCTCGCTCACGGTCTTGCCCCCCGTGCATGTGATCGAATTGCACGGCGGCGCGATCATCGCTGCCGAGTGCTGGTTGACGGAGCAGGGACCAGCAAGTGCAACGTCGGCCAGCGCGGCGTCGCTTGAGATCGGCGAGTTGCTCACAGAGACGCTGCGGGGCTGCCGGTTGCTCAACGTCGTGCTGGCGAGTCTCCATGATTCGGGGCATGTCTGGCTGGAGTTCGATCCGCAAGCGATCGAAGTGCGCGAGTCGCTCGTGCGCGTGACCAACTTGGACTGGCGGTTGTTCCCGATCGGTCGTTGTCCCAGTCATCTCGCGCGCATCTCACCTCAGTATTCGCCCCCCGAAGTTTGCCGCTTTCACGACGACTGGATCGGGCCGAGGACCGATGTCTATCACCTCGCCCTCTTCGTTTATTACCAGTTGGCGGGGATGTGGCCCGGCGGGTTTGCCGGTCGCGGGTTGGAAGCGTTCGGGTTTGAAATTCCGCCGCTGCGAATCTTCCGTCCGGACTTGCCTGTTGGCTTGTGGCCGATCCTTCGTCGCGCGCTTTCGATCAACATCGCCCATCGTCCGGCATTGACGAATGAGTTGCTTCAAGAACTCGAACGTGCGGTGCCTGACTCCTTGGTTGACACGAAAACTCCAGTCGCTTGCTCGGATGAGGAACAGCGTTCCCGCTTCGATCTCGGTTGGCTCACTTCAACCGGTCGGGCAAAATCGGCGCTCGGCGCAGTGAATCAAGATCAGGTCGTCGCTGTGACCGAGAACGTTCGCGGACGTAAGGTCCAACTGCTGATCGTGGCCGATGGCGTGACGCACGCACGAGTCGGAACCGGTGAGCGTGCGAGCAGTCTCGCGTGTGAGGTGTTGCTCGCCTCAATCCGCAGCCAGTTGGCGTCGCTCGCCGAAGGTGCAGAGCCAGCATGGCCGATGCTGCTGGACCGCGCCTGTGTTTCAGCCAGCGAAGCGATTGTCCGCGACGCGCTCTCACTCCCGAACCGGCCAGTTCCGATGCGCGACAACGACTTGATGAGCACCACCGCACTGATCGGCGTCCTGGATGGCAACGGGCTGCATCTCGCAAACGTCGGTGACAGCCGGGCCTATCTCGTCGCGAACGGCAGCGCGGAGCAACTGACGGTGGATGGCGATGTCGCGTCATCGCAGCTCGCCCTCGGAACGCCGCCGGAACAAGTGCAGGAACTTGGAGCGGCGGGCAAGGCACTGCGGTTCTGTTTGGGAGCGTGCCGCGAAACGGAGAGCGGCGAATTGGTCGTCGATGCGGCGCGAGCACGTCCGCAGATCAGTTGCTGGAGATTGAGTCCCGGCGACACCATCGTCCTCTGTTCAGACGGGCTCGTCGAAGAACGAATTTTTCTTGAACCGGAAGACCTCGCGTCGATCGCCAAAGCGGAGCGAGACCTCACGTCACAACAGCTCGTTGAACACCTCGTCGCGGCGGCGGATGCGCGCCAACGACTGCCATCGCCGACAGAACCGAATGGTCACGGAGATAACATCACCTGCATCGTGCTGCGCTTCGTTGCGGGTCAAACACACCAACCGGCAGTGTGAGCGAGGACACACGGTGATCGTGGCCTCGAAATGCGGGCCGTTCGCAACGTTCGCCCTCGCTCACGCTGCGGGTTAGTGTGCATCGGGCAATCGCCCAGTCACTTGGTGCTTCGTCTGGAAAGGGTTGATCGTGGCTGAAGAGTTTCTATTGGAGTGCAAGCTCGACCAACCGGCCGTGTTGAACGGTCGGTCGGCGGATGTTTATAGCCTCGTCACGATCAAGCCGAACGGCGCGAGACTTGGAGCGCTGCTCGAATCATCCGGTGGCGCGAGTCTCCCCGCGCACTTGATCGTGATCGTCGATGCCAGTGGCTCGATGAACACGCTGATCGAACCCGATCCGCACGCGAAGATCGTCGGTTCCGCGATGGTCGAGGGGCAAACGATGACCGAGGTCATCGCGTCGGTCCCGAGTCGCCGGATGGTCGCGGTCAACGTCGTCCGACGGTTGGTGGAACGCATGGAACCGTCCGACCGCATGACGCTGGTCGCGTTCGACGAGGGAGCTTATCCGTTGGCGAAGGGACTGCCGCGCGGACGCGAACTCGACGATGCCGTCCGTCAGTTGGTCGATGTCGGCGGCGGCGGAACGTGTCTCAGCTTGGCATTCAGCGCGGTGAAGAAGTCACTGACAGCAGCCGAAAGCCGCGCGGAAACGCGTCGCATCGTCCTGCTGACCGATGGCGAAGACAATGACGAAGAGTCAGCCCTGCGCGAGGCGACGCAGTTGGGCGAGGAGTTCCGGTTGCCGATCTTCGCGCTCGGCACGGGCGATTCGCGAGCAGATTTCCTGATGAAGGTCTGCGGCACAACACTCGGCGGCGCGTTCGACAACCTCAGGAATGAGCGTGAAGCGGAAGACTGCTTCGATCAGGTTTTCACCGGCCAGAAGAACATCCTCGCGACCAACGTCTCACTGCAACTGTGGCTGTCACCCGAGATCTTCGTGCGCGAACTCTATCGCACGAAACCTGAAGTTCTGTTCGTCGGCGACATGCAGCCGGACGCGGGCAACACGGTCTCAATCCCGCTGGAATACATGGAGCGCGGCAAAGTCTATGAGGTGCTGTTCCGCAGCACGGTTCCCGCCCGCGACAGCGGCCGCTTCCGACTCGCCAAAGCGACGCTCACGTTTGACGTACCGGCTCTCGGCGTGACCGGCGGGCGAGTCGAAGCGAACATCGCCATCGAATCGACCGCCGATGAAGCCCGGACATTGATGCGCACCGGCGACGTGCGGCGCGTCATCACACAGGCGGAGACACAACGCCAGTTGCTGTTCCTCCAAGAGAAACGGGATCTGCTCGAACGAGGCCAGGCGACCGCCAAAGACAAGAACGTCGTCGCCAAGTTGCTCGATGCCCTCGTGAAAAAGTTTGAAGAACAGGGCGACCAAGCAAACCTGAACATCTACCGCCAGATGCGCGACGACTACATTCGCCAAGGGACGATCACGCAAGAGATGATGAACCGCTCGCTGGCAGCTTCATCCAAAGTCGAGGGAGCGATCGCAGTCCAAGAGGTCGATGATTTTTGAGTCGCAACGATGCAACCGTCCTTATACCTCACGATACCTCACGCGATCCAAGCTGAAACATTGGCGAGCCGCACGCCGTAAGATTCCTAATCGCCGCAGAATACCCGTGGCCTTACGGCACACGGCTCGCCTAGAACGGATCACTCGTCGCCGCATCAGAAACAGATCATCGCACGCATCCTCACACCACTCCTGAAGGAAACCTCCATGCCTCAATGCCACGTCTGCGATGAAGCCCTTCAGTCGGAGCAGAAGACATGCCACGTCTGCGGTTCGACTGTCGAAGCGACTGCGCCCGTGATGTTATTGAATGCCCGCGTGCCTTCGTCAGCCGCCCCTTCACCGATCCCCGTTCCTCCACCAATCCCCGTCAGTCCGCTGAACAGCGACAGCGACGCAGCAACCGATTTCAGTCCCGCCCCGAGTCCGAACATCGAACGAGAATGCCCCGCCTGCGGTCTCACTTTCGGTACGTCTCATCAGGACGAGTTCTGTTCGTGCGGTACTGAGTTGCGGACACGGACAGACTCACCGGCGAGTCTGTCGGCGATGACCGAAACCTGCACCAGTTCAGCCCCTGCGGTTCTTCTTCCACCAATCCCCTCACCGTCCGATCTCGCCCTCGCAGCATCTTCCGGAACGAGTCGTCCGCCAGTCGGAACGGTCTGCTTGGTCGTCTACTCCGACACGAAGCCGCGCCAGCCCGTGCGCTACTTCCCCATCAACAAGGATGTCGTGGTCCTCGGCCGCGAAGACGCCGTGCGCGGCGACTTCCCCGATCTGGACCTCGGCTCGTTGGTAGACCAGTCCCTGTCGCGCAAGGTCTCGCGCCGCCATGCCGAAGTCCTGCGTGCCCGCGATTCACAGACGTTCACTCTGCGACCACTCCCCGGCAACACGGGAACTCAAGTCGGCAAAGAACTCGCCACGCCCGGCCAAAACTACCCGCTCACCGACGGCACACCGATCGTCTTGGGCGGCGTCGTCTGGATGAAGTTCGAGACGATCCAGTGAGCCGATGGGGGAATAGCACGCGTCAGCCCAATACCTCTGACTTTATCCCGGACGAATTAGGAACAGGGCCGCAATCACTTCCCGAGGTGTGGCTGGGGGCCGCGTTTCGCGGCCCCCAGCGAAGTGGGATACACCCCCAATCTGGGGGCGGCGAAGCGCCGCCCCCAGCCACACGAGTTCAAATTCGGGAAGTGATTGCGGCCCCCTCCCTAGTGCGTATCCATATTATTCGTAGCGGTATCCGCAGTGCTTGAAATAACCTCGGCATTCTTTCTCGGGGAAGAAATCGAGGATTTTTCCACAGAG
>JAYVDI010000128.1:0-21254 GCA_043749505.1 Schlesneria sp.
AACAAGATGCCCTGTGCTTCCTCAACTCGAGCGAGCTGCGTGTGGTAGCGGGCGAGCAGCAAGCCGGCGTCGGTCGTCGCGTCGATGTGCTGACGCAGCGCGGCTTGATAGTCGTACAAGGCGAGCAGCAGCCAGTCTTGACTGTTGCCAGCGGGAGGCGGGTTCGAGAAGCGAATCCGCGCGAACCGCAGCCACTCCTGCGTGTTCTGCACTCGACGCAGGGCCAGTTCGTATCCCGCGAAGGAAGTCTCGGTCTCGCGGATCATGTCCATCAGCCGGAAGCTGATGTTCTGAGTCGCCTGCCGCAACAGGGCACGGTCGCGGGTCAGTGACAGTTCGACCGCGCGCAGGTTGGACTTGGCCGCCCGGTTTCCGAGAGGGACCGAAAACGTCAGACCCAGCGTCCAGGTGCTGTACTGAAAATCGGCCATCTGCTGCAACGAATTGTCGAGTTGCTGGCCGTTACCGCTCGTGCGGTAGATCGCCTGCAAATCGAGTTGCGGTCGTAGGCCGTTGCGTGCGACATCGTACTCCAGTTCGCGGATGCGCACTCCCAGCCGCTGGCGAACCAGATCGGGCCGATTCTCGATGGCGTTCGCCACGGCAGATGCATGGTCGAGCGTGAACGATTCCCGCGTCGGCAGATCGACCGGCACGAGGCGTACTCCATCGACGACCTCCAGGCCCATCAGGTTGCGCAGACGAAGCTCCCTCTCGACAACGCTGTTCCGCGCCTGAATCCGCTGCTGTTGAAACTGATCCGATTGAATGCTGGCTCGCGCCACGTCCGCGAGCGTCGCTCGTTCGGACTGCGCGCGATAGCGTTCGATGCGTACGACCTCGGTCACGAGCGGCAGCACAAACTCCATCGCATCCAGCGTGACGAGTGCCGCCTGCAAGTCCCAGTACGCTTCTTCGACGCTGCGTACCTGAGCCAACGTCGCCTGTTTGACATCCCACAACGACTGCTCGGCCCTCAACTGCGCAATCCGCAGCGGAGCGAGATTCACTTTGGTCCCCGCCCCGCGTAGTAGCGGTTGCCGGGCTTCAAACACGAGCGATGACGAGTAGATTGGGTTGAACTGGTTCGAGACGCCGTTGGGAAAGTACAGATAACCGAGCGGCGGCAGGTAGCCCACGCTCGTCGTGGCTCCGGTCGCCCACGGCTTGGAGAGTGACGCAATGAAGTCTCCCTCGTCGCGCCGAGTGTTCAGCGAAATGCCCGGCCCAAAAAAAGTGTTGAGTGGCTCATCGACCCGGCTGCCGAGATAGGCCGCCGACAGACGTGGATCGAACGCCGCATTGGCCGCGCCCGACCTCGCCCATTGAATCTGCGGGTCATAGTGCGTGACGCCGTCAATCTGAACACCACCGGAACCAAGCGTCTGCACCACATCTGACTTGGAGAGCGAAAGCTGAATCGCGTCCCGCAACCGCAATTCGCGCGGCGCGCTGTTGAGTGACAGCCGCTCCGACAACGGCTGCACGTCAGCCTCGTCGGCGGCGAACATCGGTCCGAGCGGCAAGTCACTCACCCCCGACATCGAATCTGCGCCCGTTGCTTCTGGAACAGGCCAATTGGAACTTGGAGGTGACGGCATCCCCGTCTCGACCGGTTGTCCCGTAACGACAGGCCCGCGTTCAAGACTGTTCGGCCGAGTGCCCAAAGGTGGCTGTGCCGACACCACCACATCCCAACCGAGTATCACGCAGACCATCGCGCCGATGAAGCCAGCCGCGTACGACAACCGCAACTTGTTAGCGGTTGTCTGTTTGGAAAACGGCACCGCGCCCCGATCTCGGTTGAGTGAGCCGGATCGACACGGCAACGAGGATGATCGAGTCGATGGCAACACCACGACACTCGCTCGGTTTTCACGCCCGTTCGCATCGTCCGCGCGATCCGCAAACGATAGCCCGGGGTGTCCTAACAGCGGAACTGAAATTGAATTTAGGGGGGAAGGCGGGGATGGTAGAAGTGGACGCGGAATGTGACAAGACGAATTCAGTCGGTACGCTGAACCTCAGTAGAATCTCACCCCTCCGGCACTCGCCACCGCCCGTGCCAAAGTGAAATCATGGCTCGGGGTTGCTTGGTTTTACGCCGCAGGAAAAGGAAATTGTCTGTGCTTGGTATTTCGTCACGGAATGTTATACTTGACAAACCCACGTTGCGTGGCTAGAATTCGTCCAACACGGGAGACGAATCATGCCGAGCAAGTACATCAAATCGACAAGCGACTACAAGAACAAGCCCCACTCTGGCAAGAAGGCTCCGCCCACGGGGACGGATGCCGATCTGAATCTCGCCACGATGTCACTCATGTTCTCCGATGAGGAGAAGGCCCGCAACTTCATTGAGTCCAAGCGATGGTCCAACGGCGTTGTCTGCCCTCACTGCGAATGCACGGAGACGTACAAGCTGACGGCCAAGCCCGGATCGAAGTCGCCCGTCCGGCCCGGTGTTCACAAGTGCAAGGCTTGTCGCAAGCAGTTCACCGTCCGCATCGGGACGATCTTTGAAGACTCCAAGATTCCGCTCTGCAAGTGGCTGATGGCGATTCACCTGATGACCAGCAGCAAGAAGGGCATCAGTAGTCACCAGATCGCCCGCGAGTGCGAACTGACAGTCAAGTCGGCTTGGTTCCTCACGCACCGTATCCGCGAAGCCATGAAGCTCGAACCAATGGCTGGGATGCTTCAGGGCGTTGTCGAATGCGATGAAGCCTACGTTGGCGGGAAGCCCCGCTACCGTGGAGTCAGCAAGAGGGGTCGCGGTACTGAAAAAAAGCCCGTGATGGTTCTCGTTGAGCGCGACGGGATCGCCCGTTGTATGCCGGTTGTCAACGTCACCGGCCGAAGCCTAAAGACGGAGATTGCCGTCACGGTCGCGAAGTCGGCAACCGTCGTCACCGATCAGTACCAATCCTACGTCGGTATCGGGGCACACTTTGAGGGTGGCCACGAATCGGTCAACCACGCCCGGCGCGAGTATGTCCGAGTTCGCGACGACGGCTTCAAGGTTCACACGAACACAGCCGAGAGTTTCTTCGCCCTGTTGAAAAGAGGTCATTACGGCACGTTCCACCAACTGTCTCGAAAACACCTTCACCGCTATTGCACGGAGTTCGGCTTCCGCTGGAATCACCGCAATGTGAGCGACGGAACACGAATGGTTGCAGCGATCAAGGGAGCGGAAGGCCGGAGACTAATGTACCGCGAGCCAGTCGCTAAATGAAAAAGAACCGGGGGAGATTGCTCTCCCCCGGCCTTGGCTAGTAGGCTATGCTTTCACCCAGATGGCGAAAACCTTCAGACCCTTTTGCCAAGCGTAGATTCGTAGTCCACGCTTGGTAGTGATGTAGGATGTGAAGATTAGCTTGTAGCCCGGACGATTGGCGTTAGAGGCCATTTGTCCGTTCTCCCTGCGAAGCCATCAAGTCCGGGTTGCTGGTCAACAGTTGGCCCGGATGTCGCGAAGCAGCTTCGCCTGCCAGCGACAGACCAATGCGGTGGACGGGACTTGAACCCGCAAGAGCCTTTCCGTACTAGGGGGTACTCAGCCCGATTCCAGGTCGGGTGCGTTTACCAGTTTCGCCACCACCGCAAACAAAAAGACGACGAGGACGCCCCCTTACCGGATCGCGTCCTCGTCGTCTTGATTTGTGGTGGCCCTCTTGCGACAATGCGCACGCCGATCCGACACCTTTGTAGGTACATGAAAACACTCCGTGTTGGTTTGGTCAGCCCCGAAGCCCATCTTTCCCGTCGCCAAACAGATGGATGTGCTCTTGGGGCTGGTTCGTTCTTTGGTCCTATGCCCTCAGTCTCACGCAATGGAGACCAGCCTCGTTCTTGTACTGTTCCAGCGTACCCCCAAGTCTCAACTGGTACACGGTGTTTTGGATGACTCGCCTAGGAGTTAGCGATCTCGTCTCGATCTGCGATGCCAGAGCGTCAACCACTTCGCGGATGGACAGTCCATCGCGATGGTTTTCCAGAAGTCGCCTCACTGCGACTGCCGCTGATGCCCTTGCTGGCTCTCGCTCGTCCCGTTCGGTGCGGTTCGTCTCCGGTTGGGCTTCTGCGTCAAACAAATCACCGATTTCATCGTCTCGACATGCCCCCATTGCAGTCACAACCGCGTTGAGGTTTTCGATGGTCGCGTCTATGATCGCCTTGCGTTGTTCGATGCTTGCGAGTTCAGATCGCGACTTGGAGATTGCCGCATTGACTCGGTCGATGGATAGCTGCTCATGCTCGGCCCGTGCATTAAGGGCGTCTATTCGTCTCTGAAGAATGTCTATGGCGTCTGTCATGGCACGTCTCCCCGCTGCGGAATCGAACATGCGAGATTCTCACCGCCTCAGTCCATAGAGTCAATGCTGTCTGGAGATAAAAATGACGCGACCGGAAAAATCGTTACAAGACGACCGTCGTCAGGAGCCAATACGCATCCCGCTGTCGTTCGACGAGGCAATGGATGGATTGCTCGCCGTGAAGCCTGCCAAGCGAGTCCTGCCAACAAAGGCGGCTCAAGCGTCGGCGACCAAGAAGGCCGCGAAGAAAGCCAAGAAGCCCAGCAAGTAGGAGCGGCATCATGGAAGATCGCATCTGCCCCGCGTGTGGGGCTAAGCACGCTCTTGCTCAAGAGCACTACCCGATGCGAGACCGCGACTCATTGAAGTGCCCTTGCGGCGAGACGCTAGAGTCGTGGAATGGATCGACCGGATGGAAGTTCTGGTCTCCGATCCCCTACGGAGTAAAAATCCCGCCGCAAAAGAAGCCCCGCACGTAGCCCGCTCAATGACCTGTTTTCCGGCCCGCGCGAGTGCTGGGTTTGCGAAGTATATCATTCCGTTTCGTCATTTCGTCGGTTCAGCCGTCGGCTTGGATCCCTCGCGCGGAGTCAATAGGCCGTGCTGACGGGCGATGACTGTCAGCAGTGTCTGATTGTCGAGGAACGGTTTGTTGCCGGTATTGGCCCACAGGACCATGCCGTCAGAGTTGATGACGAAAGTTCCGTGCAGTTGTATCTCCGGCTTGCCGTCGGCCTCCGATTGGAAGACTCCGAATTGCTGGGCCACGCGGTTGTCCTTGTCCGACAAGACGGGGAAGTAGAACCGGCCGTACTCGGCGAACCGTTTGGCAGTCAGATCGACCGGGTCGCCGCTGATCGCCACGACCTGCGTTCCCATCTCGACAAATCGCGGCAGATCCTCATTCAATCCGAACAGTTGGCCGACGCAATGATTGCAGTGGTAGCCGTAGTAGAAGACGAGCACCACGGGGCCTTCGTTTAGCAGAGCCTTCAGCGATACGAGGACGCCTCCGTCATCAGGCAGTTCAAAGTCGGGAGCCGTTTTGCCGAGCAACTGGTGCGGCTGCGATTCCTTCGGGACGAACTTGGCATCCGACAGAATTTCGTGCAGCGGTTCGACGAGCGGTCTCGTTTTTTCGGACCTCAAATACGCCTTGGCATCGTTGGCGATGTGCCCGGTCGGGACGAGGCCATAGGCCAGACACAACTCGCGACATTTTTCGAGCAGATTCGCGCTGGGGCCATTTGGTTCTGTGACCTCGCGCCTCGGCACGAGCATGTGGTACGCGAGAATCACTCCGTAGAAGACGGTGATGAACCCGAGAAACATCAGAAACAGTTGCCGTCCAAGTTTGCGCGGGGATCCATTGCGTTCGGCTGGCGGACGGTGAGAACTGTTCGACATGAATCCTCCTGACATGTGATGTTTAGTAACGCGGCCGCAATCACTTCACGAAGTGAAGCAGGCTGATCGGGAAGCAAGTGATTGCGACCTCGTTCCTTAGTAACGAACCAAGAACCCTTCTCCACCGGCCCTTCACTTGGCAAAGCCGGAGCGAGGGGAGTGTTATTCGGAAAGGCTCTTAAAACTCACCGAGGTGTTCGCCACCGGCGCGGCTGTGGATGTTTCGGTGTGTGGTGGCGTCGATGCTGTCGCTCAAGAATCGCACGGTGCCGTCACCAAGCAGTGCGTGAGCGCCACCCACGTGATAACTGCGCGGCCCGAAAAAGCCGGTGAAGTGAGTCACTAGGTCGGGGATGCGACTGTTGGGAGTGTTGTAGCCGTTCGTGAGTGTACAGAGCGCCCCCGACGCGGCCCACGAGACGCCGCGGCCGCGCAACGCCGCACTCGACGACCCCCGCCAACTCGACATCGTGGGCCACACGCCGTTCAGGTCCGGGTTCTGAATCACTCCGCCAACACTGAACGAGGACCATGCACCGCCGCTGGGTGCCAATCCCTGAACGGCTTGCAAAGTGGCGTTCACACCCGACGAGCCATTCAGGGTGAGCTGATACGGAAACTTGGGGAGCGTTCCGGCGGGAATGGTGACATCCGCTCCGACGCTACGGACCGACTCGCTCATAAAGACCGTGTTGGAGGCCCCATCCGTGATGTCGCCGAATGTGGCGTTGGAGTTCTCGTACACGATCCCATCCGTCCTCCAACGCAGATCGTAATTTGCGCCCGTTCCGCTTCCGTAACTCACCATGTAGTTGTTTCCACCATAGATGGCCCCGCCAGCACCCGCCGTCTGACTGGGCGCGGGATCGCTCGGGCAGAGCATCATCTGCAGTGGTTTGGCGAACACCTGTAGAAACAGCGGGTTCGGAACCAGGTTGTTGAACGGGCCGGTGAAGGCCGGTTGTTCAAAGTCGAGCAATCCTTGCAGACTCGCTTGGTCCATATAAGGCAGCAGTCGGGCTTGTGGCGAAAAGCCCTGCACATTGGGCTGATAGTTCTGAGCGTTCGTCATCGGAAAGCGGGTAAACGTGCTCTCGTAGTTGTGCAGCGCCAGCCCAAGTTGCTTGAGATTGTTCTTGCATTGAGTCTTTCTTGCGGACTCGCGGGCCTGCTGAACGGCGGGCAACAGCAGCGCAATCAGGACCGCGATGATCGCGATCACGACGAGCAATTCGATCAAGGTAAACCCGCGAGATCGGCGGGTGCGATTGGAAACAGTCATGACATCCCCCTCAGGATGGAATTGATAAAAACAGAACGCCACCACGTTCAACAAGAACGCGGCAAGGCCCATGCGTTGGACCGCGCGAGTTGACTCGGCACCAAGCCAGGTTCAACTGGGGGTCAGGCAACGCAGAATTCAAAATGTGCGGAGCCGAACATCTCAACACGATGCCCGGACTCTCAGCCCATCATCAACCGAGGAGAGAGAACTCGGGTGGGGGAACGGTCGGTTCGGAACGGAGGCCGATCGCCGTCACAATCAACTCGTCAAACAAATCATCCGCGCGAGTGAAGAGACTCCAGACGCGGCGTTCTGCGACCAGCTTCGGGCTGTGATCGACGAGAACGCCCGGTTCATCATTCGGCCCGCAGGAACAAAGTGCGGTCCACGAGGGGGTCTCTTTTGAGGAGGGCTTTTCCGAAGTACCCGCTTTCGCCGCTGTCTTTTGAGAACAGCACCCGCCCACCTTGGGCTTCGCGGCGTCCGGCTTCTTCAATTCGCAAGTCGCTTTCGACGCACGAGCCGCACAGCAACCGCCCGGCTTCAAACTGGCTGCCGTCGCGCCCGCCGGACTTTTTGCACAGCAACAGCTTCCCGCCCGCTGTGTACTCGTCGAACAACGGCACGAGGGAGTTGGGGCCGAGAGGTCTGATTCGACCATCCGACTCCAGTTGCCGACCGGGATGCCGACGCTGGTTGAGACAAACGCGACCAAGAGACACAGCCTCATTCCACGCGACACGATCTCGCCCGCCCGCAGCACACGGCGCGGGCGGCTAAAGATCGACGCCGTAATAGCTGACGCGATAGTCGCCTTTCGCTCTGCGAAAGAACGTCCTTTCGCGGAGCGAAAGACGACACTGATTGTTGTGCCGAGTCTAAAGATCGCTGATGTCGGTCGAATGAAACGCATGAGTGAGCGACGGCAAGATCAGGGGGCGAGTGGCAACCAGCGGAACAATCGGCGGGATCGTAACGCAACGTTGGAGCGGTTCAATCGACCTCGCCGATCTTTGCTGAAGGTGGGAACTGTTGTTCCCCCCACAAGGCGCTGTGAGGCAAGAGATTCTGAAAGGTAGCCCTGTCGCTCCGCGACAGGAAGCGAGATTCATTGGAAGCGTCGATCTGCAGAATCGCCTCAAACCAACGACGAACGCCTTCGTGATGCCCGCTTCCAGTCGCGGAGCGACAGAGCTACCACCGACGCCTCGATTCCGAAGCGACTCGCACGGGCACCGGCGCTGGTCACGAGACGTTGAGGTTCTCAATGCCGGTCCAAGTTGCGGAGGATTCTGCGGCGACGGTTTCGGCGGGCGTGAGCGCTGTTGTGGAAGTCGCGATCAAGTTACGAGCGGGCACGGCGGGAGTGTCATTTTCAGAGGCCGGAGATTCTGATTCGGAGTCGATCATTGTGGTGGCCTGAGCCTCCCCAATGTTCTCTTCAGTGAGGCTCATCTCCGCGCGAGAGGCGGTTTGCAAGTCGAGCAGCCAGTCGCGGGAAGGGGCACTGTAGGGACGGAACTTCTCGATGGTGCCAAGTTCGCCGCGAGACAGCAGCGCACGGTTTGGTCCCAGTTTGGATGCGGCCGGGGTGTCGATGAGGTTGCTGGAATCGTTCGCATTCATGGCGAACAGCACGCGCGTCTCGAAGCGGTTCAACAACTCCCGGCCGAGCCAGCGTTGCGCGGTCAGAAACCCATCGCACCAGATGAGCGGAAAGATGCCCGCCGCCGGGCCGTCCTTGATGATCTCAGCCCACAGCGCCGACGGGTTGACCGTGAGCTGCTTGTCGAAGCCGCCATAGCTGCCGAAGTCGTCCTCAGCCTTCTTCAGATCACGGAAGCGGGCAAGGTCGAACACGATCACGAATATAGGGGCCGCGACTTCACCGTGACGCGAACGGAGTTCCTCGACGACCGTGTTGAGCGTGGCAGCGGTCTCGCGCGGCGAAACGAGTGTCACAGAGTTGGCCAACGCACGAGTTGACGATGCGTCGGCGATCGACTGCCAAGTCTGATGTGCGGCGCTGTTGGAAAGGCTTCCATCGAGGATGAGGAACCGTGCGCGGGCGGCTTCTGTCTGTGCGGCTCCCCCCTGCCCTGCGAGAGCCAAGACGGCCGTCGCCAAAACGCCAAGAGCGGCTTCGTCATCGCGGCCAATCACGAGGACCGGAGTCCCCTCGCGCGGACCGAATCGTAGTTCGAGCGGCCCCGTCAGCGAGACCGAATCACCGAGCCAACAGCGACGCGTTGTTGGCGTTGACGCGACTGTCGTCACGTCCAATACAGATCCCGGAGAGACGAACGATCGCACGGACTCCAGCCACAGCGGGTTAGCGAGCGGATCGGCGGGAATGTTTCCTTCAAACACAATCGCATCTGGCCAGCGTGAACTCGTTGAGATCTCTGGCGTCGCGGCTGAAGCGTCGCCGTTGAGATTGTCACCGTGATCAGCCGTGCGTTGCGAGAACTCATCCGCCCACTCGCGCAGCCACCCGAGATACGTTTCGCGTTGCGAGTCATCGAGCCACACCACTTGGAATGGATGGTTGCCTTCGACCAATCCGTTCGCGTCGTTGTAGATCGCTTCGCCCGGACGCGACAACAGGCGCGCGGCGGAGTTCTCTTCGCTGAGGATCAGGTGGGCATCGGTCTCACTGCATTGCAGCGCGATTCGGACAGCGATCTGACCGAGCGTGCTGCGGGCCAATGAATAAGCTCCCGCGAGAGTCTGGCTGCCGAGCAGCACATGCACGCCGAACGCGCGGCCTTGTCGGATGAGGCGGTCCAGCAGCAGAGCCGCTTGCTGTGACAGCACGTCCTCTTCGATGAAGAACTCTTGGAACTCGTCGATCACCAGCATCACGCGCGGTAGTGATTCATTCGGCCTGGCGTCGCGATAGCCCGCCAAATCTTGAACGCCCGCGCGGCGGTACAGGTCGCCGCGCTGCTTGAGCAACTCATCGAGTCGTTGCAGCACGCTGACACCAAACTCGCGGTCGCTCTCAATCGCAATGACGCGCGCGTGAGGCAGCCCCTGCGTCGCATACGTCTTGAACTCGACCCCCTTCTTGAAGTCGATCAGATAGAACTCGACTTCGTCCGGCGTGTAGTGCAACGCCGCATTCGTGATGAGCGCGTGCAGCAGCGACGACTTGCCCGAACCAGTCTTGCCCGCGATGAGGACGTGCTGAGACGTTCCCTTGCCGAGTCTGAGATGCTGCAACTTCGTCGCCCCGGCGCGACCGACGGGGATGTCGAGTCCCGCGCGGGAACTCGAAGTCCAATACGCTTCCGGCGCAGGCATGACCCGCTCGAACGGCACTTCGACGCGACGCACCGATCGCGCCATTTCACCCGCGAGTCGCACGATCCGACCGAACTCCTCAGCGGCGGGAGGAGGGTCGATTTGGAGCGGCCACCGACTGAGATCGGCATCGTTGAGACGGAACGTCGAGCGGGCTGACTCGTTGCTCGAAAGTTGTGTGGCTGGGGTCGGCGCTTCGTCGCCCCCAGACTGTCGCGAGTCTCCGTGCGATGACGCGACAGACTTCTCTGGGGGCCGCGAAGCGCGGACCCCAGCCACACTCCCGCGCATAACGGCGTCTTCGCCACGCTCAACCAAGCTCGTCGCGCCCAGCAACTCTTGCAACAAGCTGCCCTGTGTCGAAGCGGTCGTCGCGACGGCAGGCAACCGCAGCACGATCGCGTGGCGTTCGAGGTCCGTCAGCGAGAACCCGCGCGGCAGCGGCTGCGATTCATCGACGCTGACCAACAAAAAAACGCCGCAGCGAACGCCGCCGTCGGCGATGCTCAACAAGCGTCGCAGGGAGACCTCGGTGAAGTTCGTCGGGAAGTTGGCGACAACCAGCACGCGATACGGTTCGGCCACTTCCCCTGCTTCACGGTTGTAGTCGTCGAGCGTCGGGTATTCGTTCCGCAGGTAGGCTTGCAGCACGGTCTCCATGTGTTCGGTCAGATCGGCCAGCCGCTTTTCGATGTGCGGTGGCTCCGTCCAGATGCGGCTCGTCACGAGCTGCTCGTCGATATCGGCGAGGTGCATGAACGAGGCGAAATTCGCGCCGAGTCCCACCGGATCGAGAATCGTGAACCGGACTTTTCCGGCAGGGAGTGACGTGAGGAATCGGAGCATCGCCGTCTGCAACACGGCCGTCGCTTCCACGCGCGTGGCGGCGTTCGTTCTCACGACGAGCGACGGCTGCTTCGCCAACGGCACGAGGATTGGCAGGTCGAATCGTGTTCGTTCGGTCTTCAAACGAGGATCGGGTGACGTACCGGATTCGATCTGCTCCAAGTCCGCGACAATGCGACCGAGTGACAGCAGACCGATGTCGTTCGTCGGTGACTCGGCGACGGGCGACTCCAGCTTGCGAATGACCTCGGACCAATCTGGGCAAACTTGGCGCAACAGTGTTTGCAGCGCATCGGACTCGGCACCGAGTTCGTCCAGCGTCGAACGCCACGCGCGCATCAAGTCGATCCAACTCTGCTGGTAAACCTGCCGACTGACGGCGACGCGCTTGTCGAACTCACCCTGCAAGTTGCGGAAGTCCTGTTCGCGACGGAGCAGACTGTCGCGCCAGGCCGATTCAAATTGGCTCTCCGCTTGCTGACGGTCCTGCTGGCGAGACTGCTGGATTTCGGCGAGCCGTGCGGGAAAGTGACTCTTCGCGGCCCGCTGTTCGGTGGCGTGACGTTGCTCCGCCGCTTGCCGTCTCGTGCGCTGCCGTTCCTCCGCCCGAGCCAGCGCGGCGTCGCGTTTGTGCTGCCGGACATCGTGCTGATGGGCAAGGTCGGTCTCCTGCAATTCCAATTCACGGTGCGAGACAATCGCCCAACGCTGGTAGGCGAAGTCACCATCGACTGCCAGTTGGAGCAGCTTCTCAAAGTCGGGCAACGCCCGCTGTCCGGCTACGAGGTGCAGCAGGAACAACCCGATCAGACTGATCGCCGCGCTGGCTCCCGCCGCGATGAACTGCCAGTCGCGGTCGGCTCTCGTCAACTTGAGACTCAGCCACGCGGGATCGACTGTGGAACGCAACACGACAAACAACAGCAGAGTGAACACCACAAACGCGACGAGTGGGACGAAGCTCTGAAACAGGCGCGGCAGAAGGCGACTCATCAAGCTGTGATAGAGCGGTTCCGACTGCCGCACGGACTCGACACATTTTTGATGCAGACCGACGGCGTCCGTCGGCAGCGCGTTGGGTTGTGGCGGAACCGGCTCGCCCAGCAAGCGACAACTTTGAAGGAACGCGATCGACTGGCGATACCAATTGTCGAGCGACTTCAGCGCCACCTCCAACTCCGTCCGACTGGCAACGCGCCCCAACTGAATCGCTTGTAGTCGAGCCAGCGGACTGTCCTCGGTGTCTTCGTCGAGCAGCGACGACACCAGCCACGTCGCTTCGTCGTACTCCTTCTTGGCGTGAGTCGCCTCGTCGTCGAAACGGAGGTCGCTCTCCTCCATCGTCCGCTCATAGTCCGCCTGCACGGCGGCGGTCTCCGTCTGCCAGCGTGCTTCGGTCGATGAGACTCGCCCGTCATGACCGTGCTGCAACGTCGCCTGCTCGGACTCGTAGGTCGAGGTCAAAAGCTGAAAGACTTCGTGGTACTGCCGCTGCTCACCGGAGACCTCTCCGGCGTGCAGCGTCTCAATCTCACGCTCCCGCCGCGCCCGATCGGCCACCAGCGCGAGCAGCCGTTGCAACAGTGAGCGTTCGTGCTCGATGGTCGGTGGTGCAGTCATGGTGATGATTCGATTCCGTCGTCGTGAGACTGGCCTGCGGAAGTGGGGGGGGCAGAAGTCCGGCTTTTCTGAAAGCCGGACTTCAATGATTGATGAGGACTTCACGGCACGAGGAAGTCCGGCTTTCAGAAAAGCCGGACTTCGGATTCAACGCTGGTCCTCACATTCGCGGCAGGCGCTCATCAGGACGCTGTTCAATCGCGAGATCGCGTCGATGGTCATGCGGACCTGAGCGAACAGCGGTTCAAAATGTTCTTCGTTCAGACTGCGGCTGACGCCATCATCCCAGTTGGTCCGCGCCGCCAACCAAGTCTCTTCCAGCAAATCGGCCGCCGCGTCGAGTTGCCCTGCCCCGTCAATCAAACTGCCCAGTGCCATCGTGCGCCTCTTGTATCTAAGTGATGTCGAAACCGCTGGTTGCCACAGAGTTTTCCGACAGTGCCGGTCATTCGCTTGTCCCCTCGCCCCGGCTCTGCGGGGAGAGGGCTAGGGTGAGGGGTTCTTCTCCCTCTTCTTTTCCCGTGAAGATCGCGTTCGCTGGCTCCGGTTTCTCGCTCGTCGCCGTCATCACGCGATCACCCAACGGCAGCGCACTCAGCGAGACGGCTCGATGTTGAATCGCCGCTTCGCCGCCCGACACGGGGCCAACTTCCGCATAGGCTTCGAGCGCGTCGATCATCCGCGACACGCGCGCCAGCACGCTCGGAATGTCTTCTTCCAGCAATCGTTGGAGCGGCCCGACACGGCCACGGTAATCGTCCGATTGACGACCTGCTTCAATCACCCAGCGCCGCACCGTAACGACCTTTTGTTGGCAGTACTCCAACCGAGCCTTCGCTCGTTGCACGGCGATCTTTTCCTCAATGCACTCGGGATGACGACCGGCCACCGTGCGCAGTTTGCAGGTTTCATAACCGACTCGCGCGGTGGCCACTCCGTCGTAGGCCCGTCGTTCCTGCTCGGCCCAATAAATCGGACGGTCCTGTTCGAGCCACGCGCGCGTTCGATCAATCTTCGACCGCAAGCTGCCGAGCGCCGATGAAGCTCGTTCCTGAAACGCGATCAACGCGAGACGGACATCCCGCAGGGCGTCGAGTGATCTGACGTTAGCGTTGGTGGCGAGGGTCATGATCGAGAATGGAAGTGAGGAAGTGGATTGTTTCAATCGCAAGGTCAACGTCAGGAGTTCGCGTCCATCCTACGGGTGAGGAATCACCGCTGCTGCATGTACTCTTCGATCCGATCCGCCTTCCGCACGAGATACGGCACATGGCGCTCGTTCGCCTCCACAAACCGGCTGAGCAGTTTCAAATGTTCGCTGAATTCTTCGGCGAACTTCAGATGCTCCTGATCGCGCCAGGTTTGGTTGAGCAAATTGAGCTGCCCCGCCACGGAGCCAAGTCGCGCTTGCAGGTCGTTGTTAAATTCACGCAGCAATCCGGCGAACCGACGCAGTTCAGCAGGATCAACGATGGCTTGAGACATGTGAGATTCTCCGGTCAGTGAATGCCAGGGCCGACGCACCAGCCTGAGCCTCAAGGTAGCCCTGTCGCTCCGCGACAGGAAGCGAGAACGCACGCGCGTCGTTCGTTGAAAGTGAACCACAAATCGGCATCCCCTGTTGATCCCGCTTCCTGTCGCGGAGCGACAGGGCTACCTTGCCAGAAATGCTTGCCACTCAGATGTCAATCAGGGACCACCCAATCCGCGATGGCACTCGTGACGAGGGGCAGAACGACGCGAACCACCACTCAACCTGAGCCGGTGTGCGATCTCCCCTCCCAATGAAACGCCGTCAGTCCGGCTGATTCAACAGGGTGGACCAGCAATCCAAGGCCATCGCCTTTTTCAACGTAGGGTGGGGCCAGCTCGCTTCGAGCGCCGGCCCACCATTGGAAAACGTCGAGAATTCTTGGTGGGCCGGCGCGGCGAAGCGAGCTGGCCCCACCCTAGAAGTGTCGCAGACCAAATAAGGCGATGGCCCCGCTCGCCGGTTTGTTGGCGACACTTGTTTCCGCACTTTGAGTAGACTCTCGCGGCCCGCCTCAACACCTCACTCGCACGGAATGATCCGCCGATGCCGACTCCGATTTCGCCCCGTGTTGCCCAAAGCCTGTTTGCTGCGGCGGTGTTTTTGGGAGCGGGGCTGGTCTTTCAGATTCAGCCACTGATGAGCAAGCTGATCCTGCCGTGGTTTGGCGGTAGCCCCGGCGTCTGGACGGTGTGCCTGCTGTTTTTTCAATCGCTGTTGTTCGTCGGCTACTTGTACGCGCATGGCTTGGTGCAACGCGGCAGTCTGCGCGGTCAGTGGCTGATCCATTCGGGATTGCTGGCCGTGGCGTTGCTCGCGCCGATCTGGCCGTCCGCCTCATGGAAGCCGACGGGTGACGGTGATCCGACGATTGCGATCTTGGCGCTGCTCGCGTGGCATGTCGGACTGCCGTACCTGTTACTCAGCGCGACCGGTCCGCTGTTGCAAGTCTGGTTCGCGCGGGCCTTCCCCGGTGAGTCGCCTTACCGCCTGTACGCCCTGTCCAACTTGGGTTCGTTGCTGGGCTTGGTGAGTTACCCGTTCGTGGTCGATGTTTGGCTGGCGGCTCCTCAACAGGTGACTCTGTGGTGGAGCGGCTTCTTCGGTTACAGCCTGCTGTGCGTGGCGTGCGGCGGGATCGTGGTCTCGCGCGGAGCCGCTGCGCACGCCAAGGGCGAGCTGGTCACAGAATTGCCGAGTGACGACTCGCGCGCAACGTGGGGCGAGCGGCTGCTGTGGTTCGTACTTGCGATGGTCCCGTCGGTGCTGCTCTCGTCCGTCACAAACAAACTGTCGATCGACATCAGCCCGGTCCCGTTTCTATGGGTGGTGCCACTGACGCTGTATTTGATCTCGCTCATCGTCTGCTTCTCGCGCGAATCGTGGGCCTCGCGCTGGGTGTGGGGACCGACGGCGGTCGTCGGTTTGCTGGTGAGTGCCAACGTCATCGCGCGGCAGCTTGGACGAGGCCACTACGGTTCGTTGCCGTTCCAATTTGGCGTTCACTGGGGAACGTTCTTCAGCCTGTGCATGGTCTGTCACGGAGAATTGGTTCGACGGAAGCCAGTCTCGACCAATGCGTCTGCCAGCAGCAGCGCGTTGACCGAGTTCTACCTGGTGATGTCCGCCGGGGGAGCCGCAGGCGGCCTCTTCGTGGCCGTGCTGGCTCCGGCGCTCTTCCCCCTCTTCGTCGAACATCATCTGGGGCTGTTGTTCGCCGCGTTGTTGATGCCGTGGATGTGGCGAGCGGATCTGTTTCTCAGTCGCAGCCGCATCAGAAACGCTGCGGCGTGGGTGGGCGTCGCCAGTGCGGTCAGCTTGCTCAGCATCTGCCTGCTGATTGACGTGGTCTCGACATTCAACAACGTCCGGTCGATCTCACGCAATTTTTACGGGGTGCTGCGTGTGATCGAGCGGCATCTTGATCTGCCGAGCCGGTCCTATGCTTCACTGAGTCACGGTGGAACGAGACACGGATTACAGCCGCTCGACCCAGCGCTGGCTCGACTGCCGACAACGTACTACGGGTTGAAGTCCGGCGTGGGATTGGCTCTCGCGACACATCACGCCGACCGTCCGCGACGGATTGGTTTGGTGGGACTCGGAGTCGGTACGCTCGCCGCATACGGTCGCACGGGCGACGTGTACGACTTCTATGAGATCGACCCGGCGGTGCGCGACCTCGCCCAACACGCATTCACCTACCTGCGAGACTCACGCGCCGAAGTTCGACTTATCCCCGGTGACGCAAGGCTCGCACTCGAACGGCGCGAAGGTCAGCAGTACGACGTGCTGGTTCTCGACGCCTTCTCCAGCGATGCGATCCCCATTCACCTGCTGACGGCCGAAGCCTTCGACATCTATCGCAGACATCTCGTCTCGGATGGCATCGTCGCCGCGCATGTCTCGAACCGCTATTTCAATCTCCGCCCCGTTCTGGCGGGTCACGCCGAGCGACTCGGCTGGACGGCGATCGGCATCGCGGACGCGAAGTCGGACGATGAGTTGTTCACCTATTCGTCCTCGTGGGTCTTGCTGTCGCCGAACGCCGACGTTTTGAACACGGGAGCATTGGGGCAGGCCGAACGATCCGACCTCGGCCCGCCTCGCCACTGGACCGACGCCCGCCACAGTCTGTTTGAAGTCTGGGGGGAGAAATAAGGCGAGCGGCAAGAGTTCGCGTACGCGCAACGCAGAATGGATGCCCTGTCCGTCCGGTTCTTCTGGGCAAGCTCGGACGGACGGGGCGTCCATCCTATGGGTAAACGATTTCCTGCCGCTCGCCCAACAGTCACTTCTTGGCGAGGTGTTTGTCGAACCAGTCGGCCAGCGTGGCGGCATCTTTTCCCATTTCGGGCCAGCCGTGGGCGGCTCCCTTTTTGACGACGAGTTCCGCCGGGACGCCTTCCGCTTTGAGTTTCTCGATGATGAGTTCCGCCTGTTGGATCGGAACGAGCAGGTCGGCGTCACCGTGGATGATGAGCGTCGGCGGGTCGTCGTTCGAGACGTGGTTCACGGGCGAGATGGCTTTACCGAGTGCGAGGATCCGTTCCTCATCGGTGATCGGGATGAAGGCGTTGGTCGTCTTATCGAACTCGTGGAAGTCGAACGGAGCGCGGTAGTTTTTTAGGACGCCTCGCCCGATGGCGTTTTCTCCTGGCTTGCCATAATTTAGGAAATCGGTCGGCGGAAAGAAGCAGGCGACGGCTTGAACGCGGCTCGACAATCGATCGACCGGATCCTTGGCATCGGGCTTCCCGAGCGTTCCAGCCGTCCCCTGCATCAGCGACAGATGGCCTCCCGCAGAGCCGCCCGTGATGCCAATGCGGTTGGGGTCGATCTTGTATTGCTCGGCGCGACTGCGGATGAACCGAACCGCGCGGTGCATGTCCTCCAACACTTCGGGGATCGTGAACTTCGGCTGGCTGCCATGCACGACGGCGAAGACGGTGTAGCCGCGCCGCAGGTACTCGGCGACGGAGCCGGAATTGACCGAATCGTGATTCGAGTACCAGCCACCACTCACGCACCAGACGATGGCCGCCCCGTTCGCGTTTTCCTTCGGAGCGAACACGTCGAGCGTGAGCGCCGTCCCAAACTTGCGACCGTAAATCACGTCCTCCGTCCGCGTGAATGCCTCCTCAGCAGCCAACCGCTGCGATGAGTACGTCAAACTCCCAATCACACAGAACACCATCGCCAATACGAGAGACCGATTCATGAGCGAAACTCCAAAAGAACAAACGGGCAGTCAGGAACGGAACTCGTCGGAGTCTAGGCCGACACAGACGCCTTTGCATCTGAATCGCATTCGCGACGGAAGCCGTTGCCTAGACGATCTGATCGGTGACGAACATGCAACCCGGCGCGTGTGTGATCGCGAACGACGGCTTCGCCTCCAACAAGGCGGCTTGAGGTGTGACGCCACACGCCCAGAAGACGGGTAGCTCGTCCTTCTGCACCGGTACAGAGTCGCCGTAGTCCGGCTGGCCGATGTCCGTGATGCCGATCTGTTCTGGGAAGCCGATGTGAACCGGTGAACCGTGCGACCCCGTAAACTTCGATGAAATCTCGACCGCGCGAATCGCATCGGCGGGCTTGAGCGGTCTCATCGACACGACGAGTGGTCCCGAAAAACGACCGGCCGACACACACGGAACATTCGTTCGAAACATTGGCACGTTGCGACCAAGTTCAATGTGACGCACAGGAATATCCGCGTGCAGCAGGGCCGCCTCAAACGTGAACGAGCAGCCGATCAAAAAACTGACGAGATCCCCGCGCCAGAGGCCGCTCACATCGGTCGGCTCATCGACAAGTTGCCCGTCGCGCCAGACGCGATACTTCGGCAGGTCGGTCCGCAAATCAACATCGCTCGCCACTGACGACGGTTGCCAACTTCCGGCCTCCGTTACCGAGATCAACGGGCACGGTCGAGGGTTTCGCTGGCAGAACAGCAGGAAGTCAAACGCCCATTCGCGTGGCAGGATGACGAGGTTCGCCTGAGCATGATTTGGCGCAAGGCCCGCCGTCGGCCCGGTCCATTCGCCCCGCCGACACGCCAGGCGCACATCGAGTCCCGTTGCCAATCGCTCTCCATCCGACATCGCGCTTGCTCCTAGGGTCCATAGAAAACAGAAGGAGTCTAACCACGAGACACACGAAATGAGGAAGGCAGTTCACCACGGAAAACACGGAAGTTCACGGAAGGAGGCGTGGAGGAATGAATGCGTTTGAGTGGAGGCTCGATTTGCAGGGGCGGCATGGCTTGGGTGAAGGAGTTCGATTCAAGTCTTTCCTTCCGTGAACTTCCGTGTTTTCCGTGGTTCATTCAAATTCTCCGAACGACCAGCCGACATCCGGCGTCATCCGGACTCAACCGACTTGATTCTTCCTCCCGTTTCGTGTCTTTCGTGTGTTTCGTGGTTCACACTTTTTGTCCATCGGGAGCCGTCGCATGGAGACGATGCAAAAACTGTTCTGGAACCTGCCGCAAGTTGGCCGCCTCGAATGGATCGGTCTCCGTTCGGCACGACTGGGTGAGATCACCGTCGTCGAAGAGGCGGTCCTCGTGGCTGAACGCGGTCTGCAAGGGGATCACAAAGTGACGGGTCGTGCGGGCACGAAGCGGCAGGTGACGCTGATTCAGAACGAACACCTGATCGCTGTCGCCGGGATGCTGCATCGTGACCGAGTCCCTCCCGAACTGACGCGACGCAACCTTGTCGTCTCCGGGATCAACCTGCTCGCTCTCAAACGCTGGCAGTTCCGAATTGGCGAGGCCCTGCTGGAGTTCAGTGGCCCCTGCGAACCCTGTTCGCGCATGGAAGCCAATCTCGGCCTAGGAGGCTTCAACGCCATGCGCGGCCACGGCGGTATCACGGCCAAGGTGATCGAAGGTGGAATGATTCGACTCGGCGATGAAGTGAGAGCCGAAGCTTACTCCCCGATTCTCTATCGGGAGTGACTCTCAACCCGATAAGCAGAAGAGGACGATGCCTGAATGACATCGCCCTCCTCTTTTTTCGTGTCTTTTGGTGTGTTTCGTGGTTCCCTACAAAAC
This sequence comes from Schlesneria sp., assembly GCA_043749505.1. Taxonomy (GTDB): domain Bacteria; phylum Planctomycetota; class Planctomycetia; order Planctomycetales; family Planctomycetaceae; genus Schlesneria. The sequence continues at coordinate 19,878 of JAYVDI010000128.1, forward strand.
TACTTCGCCGTGACGATGACTCGTGCCGAGTTGATCTTCACTTCCTTCAGCGGGCGGTCGCTGCGGGTTTCGACTGCTCCGATTGACTTCACTACGTCGAGGCTGGCTTTGTCGGCCGTCTTGCCGAAGACGGTGTAGTTGTTGTCCAGATGCGGTACACGTTCTAGGCAGATGAAGAACTGCGAACCGGCCGAGTCCGGATCGTTGCTGCGTGCCATCGACAGGATGCCCGGTTCGTGAGGCGTCTTGTTGAACTCTGCCTTGATCTTGTAGCCCGCATCGCCCGTCCCATTCCCCAGCGGACAACCGACCTGAATCATGAAGCCCGCGATCACGCGGTGAAAGATGATCCCGTTGTAGAAGCCGATCTTCGTCAGCCCGATCAGATTCTTCGCGTGCCCCGGCGCCACGTCGGGGTACACGTCGAGCAGAATTTTCCCCAGCGTCGTCTCGAACTCGACCTGATACGTGTTCTTCGAGAAATCCACATCGGCCAGAGCCTTGTCCACATCAGCGCGTCGATTGGCAGCCACGAATTCGGTCCTTTGTTCGAGAAGAGGTTGTCGCTCACGAGGTACGAGCGAGGTGGCATGATATCGACCACCGCTAACAGCGTCATGTCTGAGGCGAGCCGAACCCGCCTCCACCCGGCGTCTCGATCGTGAGGATATCGCCCGCTTGGACATCGAGCGACACTTTGCCTCCGAGGTTGATGACCTCCGTCGAGTCCGCCCGTTGCAGGGTGTTACGGCCGAGTTGGCCCAGCTCTCCGCCGTTCAGGCCGAACGGCGCGTATGGGCCCCGGCGTTCGGAGAGGATTGAGACGCGGAGCGGCTTCAGGAACTCGATCTGGCGGACGATGCCGTCTCCGCCGCGATGTTGCCCTGCTCCGCCCGAGCCGCGGCGGATCGAGAACTCGCGGATGTGGACGGGATAGCGGCGCTCGATCACTTCGGGATCGGTCAGCCGCGTGTTGGTCATGTGCGTGTGAACGGCATCGGCCCCGTCGGCGTCGGGCGTCGCTCCGCTGCCGCCGCAGATCGTTTCGTAGTAGCCGAACGTTCCGTCGCCGAAGGTCAGGTTGTTCATCGTTCCCTGACTCGCGGCGGCCACTCCCAACGCACCAAGCAACACATCGACGACTCGCTGCGATGTCTCGACGTTCCCTCCCACCATCGCCGCGCATTGCGACGGGTCATCGTGCGCGGGCGGGTTGAGCAGACATTCGGGCAGTACGATCGTGACCGGTTCCAGCACACCACTGTTGAGCGGAATGTCATCCTGGATGAGGCACCGGAAGACATACAGCACCGCCGCCGTGACGATGGCTCGGTTCGCGTTGAGGTTCGTCGCCAGCACCGGCCCGGTTCCCGTGAA
>JAYVDI010000129.1:0-2212 GCA_043749505.1 Schlesneria sp.
TCGTGAACATACAGCCGCCGCGTTTCCGGGTGCAGCACCCACACTTGGCGCACGCCCACGCGAAAGTATTCGACCAGCTTCTGTTCGATCTCGGTGGCCTCATTGGTTGGGCTGACGACCTCGACCGCCAGATCGGGGACGACTTCCCAGTCCCCTTCTTTCGGCAGCGGTGACTGTCGGCACCGTTCGCGGCTGACGAATGCGACGTCGGGACAACGGCCTCGTTTGGGATCGCGCTGGAACACGAACAACAACTCGGTGACCACCAGCCCCAAACGGTTCGCCAGGACAAACGAGTGCAGCATCACATACAACTCGCCCGCCAAGACCACGGAAAAGGCACTCATCGGTTCCAACTCCCTGGGTTCGCCCTCGATCCACTCGTAACGTCGTTCGCCGTCGAGGATCTCATACAGCCGTTCGCTGTTGGAAATTCGATTTGTGTTGGTGGAAGAATTCTGTTCAAGCAGCCCCGAAGCCATGCGTCGTCTCCTTGTCAAAGCGGAACGTGCGTCATCATAGTGGCGGCTCGGGACGCGAGGCAATTGTCCCACGTCGTCCACTGCCTGCCGCCGAGCGGCCCCCGTCCTCAACACGATTCTGTGGGAGACTCTCATGCGTTGGTTCTCGCTCGCATTGCTGATCGGAATGTGCTCGACCTGCGGTTCGACGGGCAGGACCGTCGCCCAAGAACAGCCGGGCGCACTGCCGGGGACTCAGCCGCTGACGATCGACAAGCCGCTGGATGTCTTCATGGTCGAGGGGCTGGATCGCTTCTGCCTCAAGGAAATTGAGAAGGCTCGTGAGCAACGTGACTCGCTGTGGAAGCGCGACTACAGCAGCGTCGAAGCCTACGATAAGAGCATTGCGCCGTACCGCGAGAAGTTCCGCACGATCATCGGAGCCGTCGATCCGCGAGTTCCCGCGAAGGGCTTGGAGTTCATCTCGACCACGGTTGACGATTCGCTCGTCGCCACAGCGACCGATGGTTCGTATTCGGTCTACTCCGTGAGATGGCCCGTGCTGGACGGCGTCACGGCCGAGGGACTGTTTCTCAAACCGAAGGCTCCGGCGGTGGCCCGCGTCATCGCGCTGCCCGATGCCGACTGGACGCCCGAGATGATCGTGGGCCTCGCGCCGGGAGTCGATCCCGCGTCGCACTTCGCCGCGCATCTGGCCGCCTTCGGGTGCGAGGTGCTCGTCCCGACGCTCATCAGCCGCGACGACACGTTCTCGGGCAGCCCGGAACTGGGCCGCTTCACCAATCAGACTCACCGCGAGTGGGTCTATCGCTCGGCCTTCGAAATGGGCCGGCACGTCATCGGCTATGAAGTTCAAAAAGTGATGGCCGCCGTCGATCAGTTCACGTTCCGCAACGAGACCGATGGCAAGAAACTGCCGATCGCCGTGATGGGCGTCAGCGAAGGCGGACTGCTCGCCCTCTACAGCGCGGCGATCGACACCCGCATCGACGGCGCGGTCGTCAGCGGCTACTTCAACCAACGCGACGGTGTCTGGCAGGAGCCGATCTACCGCAACGTGTGGGGCCTGCTCAAGGAGTTTGGCGACGCCGACATCGCGAGCATGATCGCGCCACGAATCATGGTGACGGAGACAAACATTCTGATACCCGTCGTCGATGGGCCGCCAAAGCCGCGCGATGGGCGAGCGGGCGGCGCGGCACCTGGTCGGATTGCGCCGTTTGACGACAAGTCGGCTGAGAAAGAGCGCGACCGATTGGCAAGAATCGTCGAAATACCCTTTGCGCGGATGAGTAAAGAGAATCCGTTTTCGTGCGTTGAGGTCGCGCCGCAACCAAACGACCAACGAGGCCGGAACCCGATGAACTTCTCTCTCACCACGTTTGCACTGAAAAAGCTTCGCGGAGTCTTCCCGAAAGAGCTTCGAGGCCCGTTCCCCGCTGTCAGCGCCGACGCTCGCAAGAACTTCTCACTGCAAGACCGCCAGCAACGGCAGGTCCGCGAGCTGACCGAGTTCACTCAAAAACTCCTTCGCAAGAGCTTCCGGGTCCGCAATCAGTACTGGGCCTCGGCGGATCGGTCGAGCGTCGAGAAGTGGGTGGCGACCGCCGATGTCCTCCGCAACAAGGTCCATGAGGAACTGATCGGCAAGCTCCCCGAGCCGACGATGCCGCTGAACCCGCGCACGCGGAAGGTGCTCGAAGAGAAAGAGTACACCGGCTACGAAGTGG
>JAYVDI010000130.1:0-3432 GCA_043749505.1 Schlesneria sp.
ATCGGCGCAGAAATAACTGTCGCATTGTCGCCTTTCGCTCCGCGAAAGGACGTTCTTTCGCGGAGCGAAAGACGACAGTAATTGATGCGCCGATCCTTACCTGATTGGGGACGACAACTCTTGCCCACGCGGTTAAACGAGCCGTGTCGGACCTCTACGAGTTGAACAGGAAGTGACAGATGTCGCCGTCCTGCATGACGTAGGCTTTGCCTTCGACGCGCAGCTTGCCCGCCTGACGAATGTCCTTCTCGGACTTGTACGTTTCGAGGTCGTCCAGCGTGTAGATTTCGGCGCGGATGAAACCCTTCTCGAAGTCGGTGTGAATCACACCGGCGGCTTGCGGCGCGGTGGCTCCGATGGGAATCGTCCACGCGCGAACTTCCATCTCACCGGCGGTGAAGTAGCTGTGATAGCCCAGCACGCGGTAAGCCTCCCGCGCCAGCAGCCCGAGCGACGGCTCGGCCAATCCGGCACCGGCGAGCATCTCGGCGCGATCCGCTTCGTCCAGCTCGGCAATCTCCGCTTCAAGCTTCGCACAGACGGGAACGACCGACGCGCCAATCTTTGCCGCGAACTCGCGCACCTGCTGTACGAGCGGCCCTTTTCCTTCGAGATCGTTCTCATCGACATTGGCCACGTACAGGATCGGCTTCGCGGTCATCAGTCCAAAGCTCGCGACGGCCTTGGCTTCGTTCTCATCGAACGTCAGCTTCCGCAGCGGTTCATCGGTGGCAAGGTGAGCCAGGCATTTCTTGATGACTTCCACGCGCAGCTTCGCGTCCTTGTCACCACCCTTCGCCGTCCGCTCGGCTTTGGAGAGAGCGTTGTCGAGAGTCTGGATGTCGGCCAGCATCAACTCAATTTCGATGGTCTCAATGTCCGATACCGGATTCACCGTGCCGGTCACATGGATCACGTCGGGGTCTTCAAAACACCGCACGACTTGCAGGATCGCATCGACCTCGCGGATGTGCGTCAGGAACTTGTTGCCCAAGCCCTGGCCTTCGCTTGCCCCCTTCACGATCCCAGCGATATCGACCAGTTTGAGTGCCGCCGGGACCAACTTTTTGGGAACGATGTGCTGGCTGATCCGACGCAGCCGATCATCGGGAACGCTGACAACGCCCTCGTTCGGCTCGATCGTGCAGAACGGGTAGTTTGCGCTTTGGGCCGCTTTGGAACTGGTAAGAGCGTTGAACAGAGTGCTTTTGCCCACATTGGGCAGCCCGACGATGCCAGCTTCCATAATTCGCTTGCGACCTGACTGAAGGAGTTCAAATGGGGACGGCTTACTGGCGGGATGGTGTGCAAGCCAAAAAGCCAACGCCTTCACCATCGCCGCACAACCTTGGCAGCTTCCTCGTGTGGCTTGATAGCAGACCGCTTCCGCAAAGTCACGTAGGCCAACCTGAGCCATCGAGACGCACGAATTCCGTTGATTCAACAGCCTGTTGAATCATCCTGTAGGGTGGGCACCCTTGCCCAGCTTTCCACTTGAAAACCGACGGGCAAGAGTGCCCGTTCTACCTTTTTCAACAGGCTACTGACGGTGCGTGAAGAAACAACATCGCAGTCGCAAATCAACGGGTTCTGCCGAGTTTGCCAATTCTGTGGGAAGCCCTGTCGGGGCCACGGCACATCCATCAGGAACTCCCTGAGAAGATAGTTTGCCCCGCCGGTTGTGAGCGACCTATGTTTTCTAAGGGCAACGTTTGTAGCTTGGAGGCTGACGCGACTCGCATCGTGACGATTAGCCGACCAAGCATCACCCAAGACTGTGATCTCATCGCCTTTAGGATCGGCACAGCAATCACTGTCGCATCGTGGCGGATGCTGCCAGCATCCGAACCGACGCTGGCAGCGTCGGCTACGACAGTGATTGCTGTGCCGATCTTTAGCCATCGAAAGTTGAGCGTGACGCATGACACTCGCGGGCCACCGAGTGCTGGTGATGCAAATCGCCGTCTGGGCCGTCGCTTCTGCGGCGGGTCTGGTCTGGTTGACGGACTACAGTTCCGAACCAGGAGCGGCTGCGACCTCACCTGTTACATGGCCTCGACAGGCCGGTCTTCAACGAGATGATCGACAACCAACGCTGATGATGTTTCTGCATCCTCAGTGCCCGTGTTCGCAGGCCAGTCTTAGCGAACTGGCTCGATTGGCCGTGCGAGGCCGCGAGCGGATGCGAATGCAGGTGCTGTTCGTGCAGCCCGAGGGTTGTCCGCCCGGCTGGTATCAGACCCGTCTCTGGACCAACGCCCGTGACATCCCCGGCGTGCAGGTGGATGTCGATCTCGGCGGACATCTTGCCGAGCAGTTTGGAGCCAAAACCTCCGGTCAAACGCTGGTCTATGATCGGACGGGCACACTGGTGTTCCGAGGCGGCCTAACGCCGGGACGAGGTCACGAGGGAGACAGCCCCGGTCGAACAGCCGTCCTGTCCATCCTGGATGAGAAAACCAACGGTCCCACGCTGGAATGCAGTGCATTCGGCTGCCCACTCGTAACAGAACGCGCTGAACAACGATGAACCCTTCGACGGTGAACTCCCCTTCAACCGGTGATGCCATGACAACTGCAACGACGCAACAATCAAACTCGCCCTCGCTCGTTCAACGAACGCGCCAACTGGTTGCCGAGCAACAAGACCGCTTGTTTCGACAGACCGATCAGTTGTTTGCCGGACTGCTGATATTTGAGTTTCTGGCGGGATTACTGGCTGCGATCTGGATCGCGCCCTACACTTGGTCGGGGACCGAACGGCAACTGCATCCGCATCTGTGGGCGGCGGGTTTGCTTGGTCTGACGATCATCAGTCTGCCGATCTACCTCGCACTGCGACATCCCGGCCGAGGGGCCACCCGGCATGTCATCGCCGTGGCGCAGATGGCGATGTCCGCGCTGCTGATTCATCTGACGGGCGGCCGGATCGAAACGCATTTTCATGTGTTCGGCTCGCTGGCGTTTCTCGCGTTCTATCGCGATTGGCGCGTGCTGGTCACCGCATCAGCCGTGACGGCGGCCGACCATCTGCTGCGCGGCATCGTCTGGCCGCAGTCGATCTATGGCATTGAAGCCGCTGGAACTTGGAGGTGGCTCGAACACGCCGGCTGGGTCGTTTTTGAAGATGTGTTTTTGGTCCTCTCGTGCCTGAGAAGCAATCGAGAAACTCAGACCCTCGCCGAACGACAGGCTCTGCTGGAGACGACCAACGAAACGATCGAACTCCAGGTCCGGCAGCGCACGGCGGAGTTGAAACGGAGTCAGCAGGCGCTGGAATCGGCCAACGGGCAACTGGAGGAGGTGCTCGATGCCGCCACTCAGGTCGCGATCATCGCGACCGACGTGGCGGGAACCATCACGGTCTTCAACACCGGTGCCGAACAGATGCTCGGCTACTCGGCCGACGAACTCGTGGGCCGGCACACTCCC
>JAYVDI010000131.1:0-15955 GCA_043749505.1 Schlesneria sp.
CAAAGGCGAGCGCGGAGGGGTGACTCAGTACATCAACCGCCTCCGCGCTCGCCTTTGGCTTGCGGTTAAACAAGGAAGTTGTTTCGAGCCAGTTCCGTAGCTCGGCTGGCCACCAACGCGAACATGTTTCTCCTGCGATCGAAACTTTTTCTTCGGAGCCGTGTTTGCCTTTCACACGGCGCATGTCTGACGCCGAACTGCCTCACACGCTCGTGAGGCTTAACACCTGTTCGCGTGAGAGGAAGTTCATCATGGTTCGATCCACCGGTTTCGTGTTGGTTGCTCTGACTTTGACGATGCTGCTCAGCGCGGTGGCCGATGCTGCACCCGGCCAAGGCAAGGCCAAGGGGGCACGTCCACAAGGCAAAGGGAACGGCCAGCAAATTCCCGCCGAAGTGCTGAAGCGATTCGACAAGGATGGAGATGGCAAGCTCAACGATACAGAACGCGCCGCCGCTAAAAAGTCGATGGAGGAACGCGGTGGTCGCCCCGGTCAACCCGGTGGCGATGGCAAGCCCGGTGGCGACGGCAAAATGAAGGACGAGATCCTCAAACGCTTCGACAAAGACGGCGATGGCAAACTGAACGAAGCCGAACGCGAAGCGGCCAAGAAGGCTCGCGAAGAGCGAGGCGGCAAGAAGAAGTAGCAGCCTCACCATCCAGTGATTCGTAATCTTTGATTTGCAAAGTGTCCCGGACGCTTCGAGTGTCCGGGACACCGGCACTTTGCTCACGGTCGCTTCACTGGGGGGCGGTGAAACGCTGATTCCAGCCACACCTCCGAGAAGTGAATTCGCATTCGCTCCTGAGCGAGGAAGGCGGCTCGCTCAGGCTGGGGATTGATGTTGCCAGTCACCTCAATCCGACCGGTTGGAGCGGGCACTTGGATGCGACGAAGCTCTCGCGGCGCGCATCGGTCGCGAACTCCACGACAACCATCCGGTTCTTCGCGAGGCCGCTCGTTTCGATGACCGTCCCCAGACCGTAGCGCGGATGCCGGACCTGCATGCCGACGGCAAATCCCAACGACAGCTCGATCTTCCCTGCTGCGCCCGATTCCAACGCGGCACCGGTCGTGAGATGCAGGTTGTTCGGCAGCACGCGCGGGCGGTTGAAACTCTTCCCGACTTGCCTCAATGCGGTGAACTTCGACTCGACGCGGGCGGCTTGCTCATGATCCGCTTCGTCCGGATCGCTCGCGTCGTAATCGACTTCACCGTGATCGTCGTGTGCGTTCCCCGCGTCGTCACCGAAGTGATCGTCGGCGAAGTCGTGCGCCGCGAAGTCTCCAAATTGAAAGTCCTCCGCGCCGGTGCAGTCGCGGTGTTGTAGGTTGAGTTCCTGAAGGAAGTCGCTCGGAATGGTACTCAGGCTCCGACCGTGAATCTCGCGTCGTTGTGTGTGCGTCAGGACCAGCTTTTCCTCGGCGCGTGTGATCCCCACGAATAACAGTCGCCGCTCCTCTTCGAGTTGCCGCGCATCATTCTCACGCAGCGAGCGTTCGTGCGGGATCAGGTTCTGCTCGACACCAATCACGTAGACGACGGGGAACTCCAGCCCCTTGGCCGCGTGCAGCGTCATCAGCATCACCGCGCCGGTCGATTCATCGAGCGAGTCGATGTCCTGCGCGAGGCTCGCCGTTTCGAGGAATCCGCCCAGCGAACCGCCCTGTTCTGTCTTGGCCTCTTCCTCGTCGTACTGCCGTGCCGCGCTGACCAGTTCGTCGATGTTGCCGAGCCGCTGCATGTCGTCTTCATCGGGCGATGATTCGAACTGCCGCAGGTATCCCGTTCGCCGCAGCACCAGTTTCAGCAGCGCCTCGACGGACTCTCCTGTCACCTCTGGCTCGACCTGGCTTTGTCCTGTCCCCTCGCCCCCAGCTTTGTGGGGGAGAGGGTTAGGGTGAGGGGGTTCTTCATCTCCTGTCCCCTCGCCCCGGCTCTGCGGGGAGAGGGTTAGGGTGAGGGGTTCTTCGCCCATACGTTGAGGGTCGAGGGTTGAGGGCTGAGGGCCAGAGAAAGAATCTCCTCCCAGATCGGAAACGTTCTCACCGTTCGGCCCCCTCACCCTAGCCCTCTCCCCCGAGGACGAGGGGACAAGAGTCGGCCCGCTGCTGGCCTGTGCCAGCTCATCAATCAACGCCGCGAAGGCACGCAACTGAACCGCCGCCTTCTTCGGCAGATCGGGGACCGCACCCGGTTGCCGCGCCGCGTCGAGCAACACCGTACCCGTGCCGTCAGCCCAGCGCACGAGCTTGTCGAGCGAACTCTTGCCGATCCCGCGCGTCGGCGTGTTGACGACGCGCAGGAAGGCGACGCGATCCTGTGGGTTCTCGATCAGTCGCAGGTAGCCGAGCAAATCTTTGATCTCGGCCCGCTCATAAAACGCCACTCCCCCCGCGATCTGATATGAAATCTTCTGCCGCGCAAGAGCCGTCTCCAACGAACGCGACAGCGCGTTGACGCGATAGAAAATCGCGAAGTCCTTCCACTGCCGCTCGCCCGCTTCGACGAGCGCCGCGATTTCGTTGGCGATCCCGTTCGCTTCGTCCTGCCCGTCGCGATGCAGCCGCAGTTCGACCTTCTCACCGCTGGCGTTGTCTGTCTTCAATCGCTTCGGCTTGCGCTGAATGTTGTGCGAGATGAGGGCGTCGGCCGTCTGCAAGATCTCGGGCGTGCTGCGAAAGTTCTCTTCGAGACGAATCATCGTCACGTCGGGGAACTCTTGCTCGAACCGCAGGATGTTCTCGATCCTCGCCCCGCGCCAGCCGTAGATCGACTGATCGGGATCGCCCGTCGCGCACAAATTTGGCTCGATCTGTGACAGCGCCGCGACGATCTGGTACTGGGCCTTGTTCGTGTCCTGATACTCATCGACCAGGATGAAGCGGAACCGCTGATCGAGTTCCGTGCGCAGTTCTTCGTTCTCCGCCAGTAGCAGTGCGACGTGAACCAGCAGATCGTCGAAATCGACCGCGTTCGCTGCGAGCAACCGCTTTTGATAGGCCGGATAAACCTTGGCCACGACCGCTTCGAGATGCGTGCCGATCCCCTCGCCATATCGCGCGACGTACAGCTCCGGCGTGAGCAGTTCGTTCTTCGCGTGACTGATCCGCGCCCCGATCTTGTTGGCGGGGAAGTGAGCCGCGTCGAAGTTCTGCTCGCTCAACACTTGCTTGATGATCTGCTGCTGATCGCTGGTGTCGTAGATCGAAAAGTTCGGCTGCAACCCGACCGACCGGCCGTGATCGCGGAGCAGTCTCGAACAGAAGCGATGAAAGGTACTGACCCAGATTCGCTTGCCTGGCAACAGCGCCTGCACGCGATCGCTCATTGCCCGCGCCGCTTTGTTGGTGAAGGTGATCGCGAGAATCTCCCACGGTCTCACGCCCCGTTCGATCAACCGTGCGATCCGCCGCGTGATGACCCGCGTCTTTCCCGATCCCGGTCCCGCCAGCACCAGCAACGGTCCATGAAAGTGCTCCACCGCCGCGCGCTGAGACGGGGTGAGATCATCCTTCATCGAAGCCGCATCCACCGACGGCTCGTCCCAATCGTCTTCAAACTTCACGGCTCTCGGCACTCCGTTCCCGTTTCAGTCTCGCTCCCGTTCACTTCGCGAGCCGATTCTAGGCGCGAGGCCCTCCAAACAGAAACGACCCATTTTGAGGCCAGGCACGCTCGCTCTGTGACAACCGCTTTTGCCCTTCACACAACCCGCAAGATTCATGAGGGAACCACGAATCAGACGAACGGCGGGGAGGTTCTCGGATCAACGCGGCGGCTTGGCGGCGGAACTGTGTCACCAGATTGTAGGCCACCAGCGATGTCAGCCGTTCCTTGTGGAACAGGTCCACACTGCGAGCCGCCAAGTGTTCGGTGTTGAGCACGACCTTGAGATTGCGGATGTCGATCTCGATGCGGTAGCGGTCCAGTTCGGAGAGTCGGGTGGCCGAGTGCGGCAGGCTGGTCATCAGGCACAAGGCCCATGCTGGGCGAACCACTCGGCGGCCCGGCCCGACGCGGCAAGCGAATCTGCGCGCAACGGTACGACCCGGTCCCCGCCGACAACGTCTGCTCGAGGACACGCTTGTTCCGCGGCAGAAAGTCGTGCTGCGATTCCATCAGCGGCTGGACGGTCGCCTCCAATGAACCTGCGGGATTCCTCCACTGCGATACCAGCCTCCACAACACGACGCTGCTGATATCGACGGCGTTCTCCCGCAAGGGAAAACTCTCGATCGATCGCCGACCCATCCACAACCCCGCGCAACAATTCAAACGCCCGATCAAACTCCGCATCCCGCAACGGGTCCACCGGAACCTGGATTCTGGCCGCCATGCCAATTTGACTCCTGAACAAAGGAAGCAAACCGCAGGCGCAAATCTCGGGCCGAAGTGGCATGACGCCTAACGCCTAAAGTAAATGCCATTGGGCTGACACCGCCCGGCTCACCAAAACCAATTGGAGAAAACGTCGTATCGAGGACCGTGTGAGGTATAGAACGACAAGAGACCTTACTGCGGCAAATCCGGACGGGCAGGAGTGCCCATCCTACAAACCGACCCGGCTCGAATGACGAGCGTCTGAGCCGCGCGGTCTCCCAGAGTTTGGCGATGCTCGGACAGCATCAGGCTCAACACGGCGGGGAGCGGAGTCAGCAGGAATGGGAGGTCGAAGCAGTAGAACACGCTGCGGACGATGGCTTTGGAGACGCCGCACGGTCGCAGAGTGGAACTCACCGTGCGAATGCCCAGCAGCCACTTTCCCGGCGTGACACCGACGCGACCCTCGAACAGAACTTTCAAGCCACCCGCGACGAACAACGCCGCCACCCACAGACTTGGAAAGTCACGTCCCACGGCAAACGGATGAACCAGCCAACCGATGGGGGAGCCGAGTAATGCTTCGGGAATGTACTTGAAGAATCTGAGTCCGCCAGCCAACGACCCTTCGATGCGCAGCAATGAGTCGGCGAGCATCGCTCCATGAAACGGCACATGCTTGAATCCGAAGACCCAACAACAGAGCAGCCACAACAGACTCAGCACGATGAGCATCAGCACCACATCCACCGTCGTCGCCACCGCGCGTCGCCACACAGATGCGAGCGACGCTTGCTCGACTCCGAACTCATACTTCTCAGAGGAGCCGTCCCGCGCGAGCCACTCGGCCCCACCAATCAACACGGCGATGTGCAGCAGCCACGCGAACAACACTCCCCACACGAGAGTCCGCCAGCGCCCCACGTACTCACGCTCGCAACCCGGCACGACGAGCGTCGCAGCCTGTCCCGCATCGGTGCCGATTCGCCGGACTTCGAGCGACCCCCATGCGCCATCCGCATAGACAATGTAGTTCGTGGAGCCGGAGGTATCGGGTAAGAGGTATCGGCCCCACTTGTTGCTTTCGCTGAGACCAGTCAACTCTTCCCATCGCCCGTCTGAGGCAGGCTGAAAGACTTGGCGTTTGCTTCCCCAAAACACAAACACTGGCCCGTCAGATGTACTGACCATTTGCATCCAACCGCCCAACGGCGACTTGTCTGCATCAAGCGGCTCTCCAATCGGTATCCAGCCGAACGCTTCGGGCGGCGCATTCTCGGGAGCCACGGCTGATGCGGCATCCTGCTCCTCATCCGCGAACTGGAAGCCTGCCCGGTACGCGGCGAATCCCTGCTGATAATTCGTCCGCATCAGATGATGCTGCGTCCCGTGTTGGACGACCCACAGAAGGCAATTGCGAGCGACGGTTCCAGACGCTGGCTGTGAGGTGCGAGGCAACAAGACTGTCTGGCCCCGCTCGTGGTCGTGGTGCCATGTGAGGTCCGGTCCCGGCAGCACGATCTCGCGACCGTCCACCCACTGGCCGTCGATCAAATGAGTCAGATATCGCCGTCCCGTTTCTCGTTCACGAATCGTTGTTAGCCGGTCTTCATACAGAAACACCAAGCTGTGCGATGGTAAAGAAATGCCCGGCCGCGAAGCGACTATTTGAACGAGCGCGTCACCCTGCACTTCATAGATCGCGTTGGAGGCGACCAAATAGAGCTTGTCGCCCAGCCACTTGGGATGAGCAAAGTCCCCGGCGACGACGAGTCCCGTGTCGCGTTCGACTCCCGTCTGAAGGTCGAGCCGTTTGATGCGACTTTCCTTTACGAGAGTAATCAAGGCATTCGAGTTGTCATCCAAGTGGGCTTCCGCAAACCACAATTCGCCGTCTCTGACCGAACCAGTGTGATGAAGCTTGAAGACATTGGACGGTCGGCCCCAGACCAGCTTGTCCTTCAACGCAGTGGTTGCCGACCAGATGATCACGACCACCGGCAGCACGAGGCTCAGCACAACGATCTTGATCGCCGATCTCGTGCGGTAGCGTGATGTCATCCGTTCGGTAGTCGCCCTCGGCATGAATCGGCCTCTGATTGAGATGGCGTTCGGTTGGAAGTCGGGGGCTTGTGAATTGGAAGTCAGACGCCCGATTGAAACAAATTGTGTGGCTGGGGGCCGCGCTTCGCGACCCCCAGCGTATTGGCACACGCGGACCTCTGGGGGCGGCGAAGCGCCGACCCCAGCCACACCGCACTTGCTGACGCTGCGGGTTGGTGTTTGGAGGATGGGCCGCTTCCAATCGCCTACGTCAGTGGGATGGGCCAGTTCATGCCGCACGAGATGCCGCCATCGACGTAGATCACTTGGCCGGTCATGTACCGTGAGGCGTCGCTGGTGAGAAAGAGGGCCGCGCCCAGCATGTCTTCCGGTTTGCCGAGTCTCTTCAATGGCGTGTTGGCTTCGCCCCAAGCCTGCATCGTGGGATCGGACCACAGTTTCTGAGTGAGATCGGTCAGGATGAAACCCGGCGCGATCGCGTTGACGCGGATGTTGTGCTGGCCCCACTCCATGCCCATCCCGCGCGTCATCATCCCCAGCCCCGCTTTGCTCATCGCATACGGCAGGACGCCCTTCAGCGGAGCGAACGTGTTGAGCGAGTCGATGTTGACGATCGTTCCTCCGTCTCCCTGCGCGATCATCTGCCGACCGACGGCTTGCGCGACGAGGAACGCTCCCTTGAGGTTGATGTCCAAGATGTGGTCGTACTCGGCCTCGGTGTACGTTTCGACCCGCTTGCGAATATTGACTCCCGCCACGTTGAGGAGCGTGTCGATCCGACCGGCCTTGGCCACGACCGACTCGATCATGCGCGGCACGTCCTCCGGTTGTGAAACATCGCACACGACGTAATCGCACGACCACGCGGAACCTCCGATCTCGCTCGCGGTCTGCCGCAACGTCGCTTCCTCGCGCCCGGCGATCACCACTTGAGCACCTCGCGCAGCAAACCCTTCCGCCAACCCGCGTCCGATCCCGCGACTCCCGCCCGAGACCAATACGACCCGATCGCGAACCGAAAACAACTCATCCGTCTCCGCCATAGAAATCTCTCCTCAAAAAATGGTGTTAAAACGCGGATGCCTCCCACGGCCCTGAGTGAGATGTTCGAGGCGAACCGTGTGCCGTCAGGCCACGGATTTCCCCGCGACGATCCAGAACCCGCAGCCTGACGGCATGCGGCTGGCCAATGCTTCACTCAAGGGCGTGTGAGGAATGACCGGCCCAGTGCCAATGACCGATGCGGACTGTCAGATGGGCCAGAAAAACAACCCGTTCAGAATTGGCAAAACAAGGTGGACCAGTATACTTCGCACGCTTTCGCTGCCCGAGTCTCGGCTTCAGAATCCTAGACTCACCCCCCACAACACGGCTCCGTAAGCCAAGCATTTTGCCTGATGGTGTAACGGTAGCACGAGTGACTCTGAATCACTTGGTCCAGGTTCGAATCCTGGTCGGGCAACTCTTCCGCACCATGTTGTGAGTGATGCGAGACAGAATTGGTGAAAGGACTCGGAGCAAATTGCTCCGAGTCCTTTTTTGTTTCCCAACATCACTTGGGGGCAGACATCGGGCTTGCGTGGCATCTGCGTCGATTGCCGTTCCAACGACAATCTCTACACAGGAGGCCCATCCAATGGCATGGCTCGAAAAACGCGGCGACCGTTTTCATCTTTGTTTTCGACTCGGCAAACAGAAGTTCAAGCGTTCGCTCAAGACCACCAATCAGCGGGAGGCAGAGACGACCGTCTGCCGAGTGAATCGCCGTTTGAAGTTGATTGAAGACGGTGAACTGTCGATTCCCGATGATGCCGATTTGGCCACGTTTATCCTCGCCGATGGAAGGCTTGAGCGCCCGGTCATGGTTCGCACTATGACATTGCGCGAACTGCTCCTGAAGTATGAGAGCGGACTGCGTGTTGGAGCGCTGGAAGAGAACTCGATCGCCACGATCAAGCTGCATCTCAAACACATCGCTCGAATTTTCGGTTCCAAGTTGCGAGCCGACCGTCTGACGTTCAGCGACCTGCAAAATTATGTCGATGTCCGCAGCCTGGAGCGGGGCAAACGCGGTCGCCCCATCAGTGCCGTCACTGTGAAAAAGGAACTCGCCTCGTTGAGTGGCGTGTGGAATTGGGCGGCACGCATGGGAGATATGCGGGGCGTGTTCCCCAGCAAGGGCTTGAGCTTTCAGAAGACCACTGAGAAGCCGATGTTTCAGACGAGGAGCGAGATCGAGCGTCAGATCGCGAAGGGGGGACCTGTCGGACATCGAGCAGGCCGACTTGTGGGATTGCCTCTATCTCTCAGCAGGCGACATCGACGACGTGTTGCAAGTGGTTCAGGAAGTCGCACTGCATGACTTCATCCACCCGATGATGTTGCTGGCCGCTCATACCGGGGCCAGGCGAAGCGAGATCATGCGGGCGCTGTCTCAAGACTTCGATTTCGACGGCGGGTTTGTGCGACTCCACGAGAAAAAGCGTGTTCGTGGGCGCACGACGACTCGCGCCGTTCCACTGTCGAATCAACTGAAGAGCGTGATGTCCACATGCCCGAACGTCCGGCGAACCTCCAACGGTTCGCTGGGAAACAGCCGGGCGAGACTTTCCGAGAAGGGGATGACGACGGGCGGTGATTCCAGCAGACGATGCAGTGCGTGAAACTCCTGTCGCAGCGTCTCGCGAACTTCCGCAGAACCCTGCCCCGCCAGTTGGCGACCGCTGGCCGCGAGAATGCGGCGCGTTTGTTCGGGACGTTCGTCCGGTTGAAGGATCAGACAGCGGTTCGCATCCTCTTCAAACACTTCGGGAGCCGTCGTCGATTCGGCATACGCAATCGGTCCCTGTTGTCGGACTGTCACGGCTCTCGGACCATCGGGGTCAGAAATCGTGTGAACCTTCACCAACTGACCGGATGAAATCATCTCCCGCAGGGCTTTCGTGGTCTGGGCCGACTCGTCGTGGTGCTGTCGGGATCGCTCACCCGCCACGACGAACCGGTGTTCCAGTTCACCGGGTGGCAGGTAATAGAGGGCGTTCGGTGTGATGTCGGTGGCCATCAGCACCGCTTCCGCCGGGAAGAGCCGGGCGACCTGTTCGATCACATACGACTTGCCCGACGACGATGGCCCCTGCACGATCACGGCCAGGGGATGCTCCAACAGTCGCGACGTTCCGGTCAGATAGATCGTCAGCACGAGGAGATGCTCACCGGCGACTCCCACGGCTGCGATCCCTTCCACGATCCAGCGCAGCAAATCTCGCGACTTGAGAATGCCTTCCAGCTTGAGCCGGAGTTCATCCGGCATCTCGTGGAGACACTCGTCCCGAGTTTTGCGTGTGGGTTGATCGACATCCAAGAGAAGACTTACGCGGCCTCCCTGTCCGATTGGACTCCAAGTTGAATCGCCTTCCGCTGCCATTCTTCCCCGAAGTGGCGGGCTTGGAACTCCTGCCGAAGATCGTCACTCAACGCCTGTAATGCGGCTTCCAACGTAGTGAGTTCTTTCCGAACCGCGTAACCGACCAGTGCCCCGGCCGCTTGTCGGACGGAACGGCGAGGGTCTAGCGACGGTCGCGGCTGCTGTCGTTGGATCGGTTCCGTGGTCGAACCGAATCGTTCCGCACACTGCTGAACGATTTGCCAAAGGGGATGCACCGTGCGGCGGGTGGCGTTCTGATTGTCGGCCAGACGCAGGGTGAACCACACGTCCGTCAGATACCGCCAGAGGTCTGCGCGCCGAGTCATCAGGTCATCGAGCGTAAGGATGCCGGAGGCTTTTAGAACGGGGCGTCGGATTTGGAACTCGAACCGCCAGACATCGGCGTTCTCTTTGAGTCCCCACAGCGGCAGGAACCAGAACTTTTCGCGGTGAGCCACTTCCGCCGACTTGTCATAGATTCTCAGCAGGATGTCGGAGTCCGTAGCTCCCACATACAGGGTCTCCAACCGGTCAAGGTTCGTGAAGACGCGGTGTTTCCCCACGTGGGACACGGCCAAGCGGCGCACGAAGTCGTCGGTCAGTCCACCGGGAAGCAACAAATCGACAGCCAGGTCACAGCGGCTCATGCGGTACTGTTCCACCGGCCAGTTCCGCCAACTCGGCTTGCACTTGTTCGATGGCCGCCCGCTCGCCACGCTGCCACAGCAGTTCGGCGTTGAGCGACACAAAGACGTTGGGAGTCTCGTCATCCGGTCGAGCCTTGCGGGACAGGTAATGCTGAAAGCCCGGATACTGCACATGATAACGGATAGTTTGGCTTCCCACCGGGCAGGACGAGGCAACGTCCTCCCCCCACGACCCGACCCGTCGTCCCCCGCGCGGCACGTTTGAGTTGAGCCAGTTTGGCCACGATGCGCGACCAACGTGCATCGAACTCGACGAACATTCCGAAGTCGAGACTATCCGTCCCCGCCAGCAGGACGCGACATTCCTGGATGCGAGGCTCCCAATAATCCACTGAAATTTGAGCAGGGCGCGTTACAGACAACGCCCTGCCTGCGGGGGCGTCGGTCGCTGGGGCCGACGCGGGTGCGTTCGGCCCCGTGACCGACGTATCGGGAGTGACTGTCTGAGTCACGCCACACCCGGCAACCCATTCCTCGTGGGGTTGGCTGGTGGCCTCGTCATCATCCGCGCGTCGTGGAATGGATTTGGACTCCGTTCCAAAGGCACAACGGGGGGTGATGCCCCGTCGGGCAGGCGTTGCAAAACATTCTGTTTGACACATCATCGCGCCCGGCCGTCGGCCGTCGCCAAACAGGTGACGGTGCGAGGTTCGTGGCTTCTGTTTCTTCTTCGTGCCACGGCCCTTCAACTTGGGCGGGACGGCCGGTTTCGCGTCGTTGCTGGCCGGTGACTGTTGATCCCGCGTCACAAATAGGTCCACCTCGCTGACGACCGCATCCGGCATTCCCTTCGCCAGTCGCGCGTACCACTCTGCCACCTGCTTGTACGTCATGGGACTGTTCGTGCAGCCTTCGATCTTCGACGGATACTTGGCCCAGTCGCCGAAGTGCGTGTACTCCGAAGTCGTCCGCAGATAACCCATCTCATCCAAGGATCGGGCGATGTGGAGCCATTCCACAATCACGCGCTGGCGAGAGATTCCCGCCTCATCCGCGATCTGGTCGAGTGAGGCGATGAGTGAGGCTGGCAGGCTCAGCGAAATCGTCCGCAACCGCTCGGCATACTCCTTCGGGCGACCAGCGGGGTTGTTGGATCGGCTGTGGCGCTTCATGCCATCGTCCTGTTGTTGATAATACATATTGTTATCTAGGTGCAAAGTAGCTTCCGGCACCGTCAAGCTCGGCTTTGCTCTCGGTGGAGATCGTGTGACACCGCTCTCCGGCCGCGAGTGGAACCGACCACTTCACGTGGCCGCGTGAGCCACTGCCTCAAGCATCAGGCCGAGCCGTTGCCAGCAGCCTGCGACATGACCAGCTCATGCCACAGCGCGGGAATGGTTTGGCGGTGGTCGCCTTGGAAGTAGAAGGATTGGCCGCCATCGGCGACGGTGCGGATGAGGATCGTTTTCCAGAGGCGGTAGTAATAGAACGGATCGTCCTTGCTCGGTGTGCCGTCTTGCCAGTCCGAGGGGAGCGGGATGAGATCGAACACGGCGACGATTCACGGAAGCAATTCGTTTTCACGACGGGGCAAAGTATTTAGGGAGTCTTGCTCATGTGATTTATTGTGAAGCTTGAGCCACCGGGCGCGGCGGACCCAGTAGAATCGCACCGGGAGAAACAGGTCCACGACTTCGTCCGAGATCAGCAGGCCGCCGAGAACTGGCAGCGCCATTGGAGCAAGGATTTCTCCACCGACTCCGCGTGCGAACACCATCGGGAAGATCGCGATGATGGCCACGCCTTCGGTGAGCAGCTTGGGTCGCAGACGGTGAACGGCCCCCTCGATCACGGCCTGGCGGAGTTCTTCAAGGGACGCAATCTTTTCGAGGCCGCCGCGTTTCTCGATGGCTTCTCGCAGATAGACCAGCATGATGATGCCGGTCTCGGTGGCCATGCCGAAGCAGGCGATGAAGCCCACCCACACGGCGACGCTGAAATCCATCGGCGGCGTGTCCCAACCGTGCATGATTTTGGGAAACAGGTACATGAAGAACGCTCCACCCGCGAGAGCCTCCGGCACCGTCAGCATCATCAGCGCGGCGTCCGCCAGATCCCGATAGGTCAGGTACAGGATCAGGAAGATCAGCGCGATGACGACCGGGAAGACGAACCGCAAAGTTTGAGCGGCCCGCACCTGATGCTCGAACTCGCCACTCCAGTCGATGTGAACGCCTTCGGGGAGTGAGACCTTTTCGGCGACGACCCGCCGTGCTTCGTCAACGAAGCCCACGATGTCGCGGCCCCGCACGTTGAGCGTCACATAGTTCAAGAGCCTTCCGTTTTCGCTCTTGATCATGGCCGGTCCTTCGACAATTTTGACCTCGGCCACGGCGGAGAGCGGAATCAGCGTGCGCCCCTGGACGGCATGGCCGGGCGACGCGGAGTGCCCTTCGCTGCCGGTCGTGTCCGCAAGCGTTCCCAAGCCGCCGCCGGGTGGCGTGCCGATCGTCGGACGCTTCATCGCGCTGCCTGTCGAGGTCATGGAGCCGCCGGCCGCGCCGCCCGACGTGCCGCTCATCGGCGATGCCGAAGACATGCCGCCGGAACTGATGAGCAACCGGCGGATGCTCTCTTCGTCGTCGCGAGCTGAACGGACGTAACGGATGCGCACCGGGAAGCGTTCTCGTTTCTCGACCGTATATGTCACCGCGCGACCGGCCAGCGCGACCTCGATTTCGTTCTGAATATCCTCGACGCTGATGCCGTAGCGTGCGGCGGCTTCGCGGTCGATGTCGATGTCGAGATAACCCTTGCCCATGATCGGGGCGGCGATGGCATCGCGCGCGCCGTTGAGCGGCTTGAGCACCGCTTCAATCTGTTTGCAGACGCCGTCGATGGTGTCGAGGTCCGGGCCAAACACTTTCACGCCGATGTCAGTGCGCACGCCCGTCGAGAGCATCTCGATCCGGTTGATGATCGGCTGCGTGAAGATGTTGCTCCAGCCGGGGACTTGCAGCACGCGCCCCATCTCGTCATCAACGAGATCGCCCTTCGGGCCGGTGCGTCGCGGCCAGAGAAACACGCGGTCGGAGAAACGCTTCGTCAGATCCTCGCGCAGTGCGAGGAACGGTTGAACGGCTTGAGGATCGGCCGTTTCGCTGAGTTGGCTGCGCACGGAAGCCTCGGCGAACGCCAGTGTCTCGGCACCGTGCGGGGCTTCTTCGAGCAGTGACTGCCCCTTGGCCGCGCGGGCGACTTCTTCGAGTGCGTACCACGTATAGGCTTCTACGCCGTGGTCGAACAATTCGTAGTTCGTGCGGCGAACCTGTTCGTGCCAGAGGTCGTTGTATTGGCGATGAACTCGCTCCAACATCTCGCTCGTCAATGTGCGGCGGGCTGTACCGAGGGCTTCCTCAATCGAGTCACGCACCTGGCCGAGCAGCCCCGGCTTGAGTTCCATCGCATGGACGGGATCACTCACGGCTCCAAGCTGTTCGCCGTGTCGCACCACGTCTTGGACAAGTTGCCGGACATCTTCCAGAGCCGGTTGAGTGGCCATCCACGCACCGACCTCGTTCGTCAATCGCGTGCTCAGTTCGGCGAGGCGGCTCTCGGGCTGCGTCCCTTCCGGCCAGGTCCAGTCTCCCGTTTGCGTGAGGCGTCGAATCGTCTCGTCGAGTGTGAAGCGAACCAACTCGCCGCCGAGCGACCGCTCGAACTCCCGATAGCGGAGGAGAGCCAGTTCGCGCTGCGTTTCGTCGAATCGTTCGAGGGCTTTTTGCGTCGCATCATTGATGAGCGACAGCCGGTCTTCGGGCGTCTTTGACGGCAGCACGAAGCCGCGCTGTTCGAGGACCGTCAACACGTCGGTCGTCTGGCGCGTGGCGTTATCGAATCGCAGAACTCGCTTCGGCCAGAACTCACGCGGGCGGAAGTTGACGAACGTCTCGACCATGTCGAGCGGAGCCGGATCGGTTGGCGTGTCGGCTCGCCCCGCCTTGCCGATCACCGACTCGACCTCGGGAAAGCCGCGCAGCAGGGCGTTGCGGGCCTTCAAGTCGTCGGCGGCCTGAGTCACGCTGGCCCGTGGCACCGTGATCGGCATGTCGAGCGTTGTCCCTTCGTCCAGCGCGGGCATGAAGGCCACGCCGATCTTCGGAAAGTGATAGGCCCACAGCGCGATGACGGTCAGCGACGAGAACGACAGCAACTGCCAGTGCCAGCCGCGCGTCGAGATCACCGTCAGCGACACGACGGCGGCGAACATCAGCAGGAACGTCCCCTTCCATGCGGTTTCCGAGGCTCCCTGCCCGATGATCGCCTGCAACGGAAACATTCCCGCCGCCAGCACCAGCAATACGGCAAACATCCACATCACGAGGTTTCGGCGGGGCAAGGCCCACGTCAGCAGCGGCTTGTAGATGTGGATGAAGCTCCGCACGATCCAGTTGTCTTCCTCACTGCGCAGACGGCCGCGAATGAACAGCGGGATCAGCGCGGGAACGAGCGTCACCGAGATGATCGCCACGCCGATCAGCGCGAAGCTCTTCGTGAACGCCAGCGGATGAAACAGCTTGCCCTCACGGCCGCTCAGCATGAACACCGGCACGAATGACAGCAGCATGATGAGCACCGAGAAAAAGATCGGCCGCCCCACCGTGCGGCAGGCGGGGATGACCAATTCGCGCGTGTCACCCGTGACCGGGCGGTCGCCGAAATGTTCCTTGAGGACGTGCGTCGCATTCTCGACCATCACGATGGCCTGATCGACGAGGATGCCGATTGAAATCGTGATCCCAGCCAGCGACATGATGTTCGCTTGGATGTCGATGATTCCGAGCCTTCGCAACACCCACATCATCAGGAACGAAAACAGCACGGCCAGCGGGAGAGTGATGCAGATGACGAACACACTGCGGACGTGAGACAGAATCAACAGGATGGCGATCGACGCAATCAGCATCTCGTGCCACATGACCTCGGTCAGCGTGTGAATCGCGCCGTGGATCAGCCGCGTGCGGTCGTAGGCCGGAACAATGTGGACACCTTCGGGCAGGCCGGGCTGCAACTCCTGAATCTTCGCTTTGACCAGTTCCGTCACGGCGAGCGGATTCTGACCGTGCCGCATCAGCACGACGCCGCCTACCACTTCGTTGCCGTTCTTTTCGTAGACGCTGCGGCGGAACTGTGTGCCAAACTGCACGGTGGCGATCGTCTCGACGAAGATCGGCGTGCCGTTGACCTCGCGGATCACGGTTCGTTCGATGTCGCGTTTGTCGCGCAGCCAGCCGACGCCGCGCACGATGTACTCGGCATTGTTCTTTTGAATCACGCCACCACCGGCGGGCATGTTGCTGCGGGCCACGGCCGAATACAGCTCGCCCAGCGTGATGCCAAACGCGCGCAGAGCCTCGGGCCGGACATCAATCTGGTATTCGAGCGGCATCCCGCCAACCGTGGCCACGTCGGCGACACCGCTCGCCGCGTTCAGT
>JAYVDI010000132.1:0-13499 GCA_043749505.1 Schlesneria sp.
CGCGGTCGCTGGCGGTCCCTTGACCGCCAGCGGCTTTCCATGGGCTCATGGTCCAACGGCACGACGCCAGCTCGGCAGGCTAGCAATCCGGGTTCAACTCCCGGTGGGTCCACTGAATGAAACTGAATGAATACGGAAGGTAGCCGGATACGGCTGGCCGGGCCGCGGTGCTAACGCGGTTCTCCCTCAAAGGAGATCAGGGTTCGAATCCCTTGCCTTCCGCTTTTGGCCTCGATGGTGAAATGGAAATCATGCTCCGCTTCTAACGGGGTGTTCTGGGTTCGAGTCCTGGTCGAGGCATTGAAGAAACAACGGAAGGGCCACCCGAATGGCGACGGGAACCGGTTGGAAGCCGGTCGAGCATGAACAGTGCCTTGCGGGTTCAACTCCCGCTCCTTCCGCTCTCGGATGGTGAAACGGAGATCACGTCCCGGTCCTAACTGGGAAGTCCGGGTTCGATTCCTGGTCCGGGAATACATGGTGTTCGTGGTGTAGTGGTTCCTGCATGTCGGCCTGTGAAGCCGAAGGTGACGGTTCGATCCCGTTCGAGCACCCTAAGAAGAAGTAGAGGAGATGATCGTGGTGACGATGCTGACTCGACCGACGCTGGTGCTGAACCGGATCTGGCAGCCGGTGGGCGTGGCCTCCGTGGCCCGCTCGCTGACGCTGGTGGCGGCGGAACGGGCGCGGATCGTCGATCCGACCGATTTCCAGCAGTACACCTGGGCCGATTGGGCGAAGCTCATCCCGTAGACGGACGAGTTGTTCGTGCAGTCGGTGACGTTCCGAATTCGCGTGCCCGAGGTGATCACGCCGACGGAGTATGACCGAGTTCCCACGAACGCGGTCACGTTCAGTCGGCGGAACATTTACAAGCGAGATCGGTACACCTGCCAGTATTGCCATGCCCAGCCGGGGAACGAGGAACTGACGATCGACCATGTGCAGCCGCGCTCGCGCGGCGGAACCAGCACTTGGGAGAACTGTGTCCTGGCCTGTGTCGAGTGCAACAAGCGGAAGGCCGACCGCACGCCGACCGAAGCGCACATGCCGCTGAGGAAGACCCCGGTTCGTCCGACGTGGCGACCGCTCTACGCCCGGCACGACATACGGATCGAAAGCTGGTCCAAGTTCCTCAGCGAGGCGTACTGGACCGTGGAACTGGATGAATGACGATCGCCGCCGAGTCCCTTTCGTAATGGCTCGGCGGCCTTACACGAGCGAGCTCCTGGGAGAGCGGGTGGTCTCCAAAGCCGCTGAATGGGGTTCGAATCCTCACGCTCGTGCTGACTGCCGACGTGGCTCGACTGAGAAAGGCGTCCGCCTTGTAAGCGGAAGCATGCTGGTGCGAATCCAGTCGTCGGCCCTGATTGTCCCGATGGTGTAGCGGATTGCATTGGACTCTCCGAAGGTCCAGGCCCTGGTTCAATTCCAGGTCGGGATATTGATTGCATGCCCTGCGAGTGTGGAGGACGCATGACTGCCTTCAAAGCAGTCGGGCGAGGTTCGATTCCTCGGTGGGGTATTTTTCTCATTGTCCTTGGAGTGTGGTGGATGCACGCGACTCTGCGAAGGTCGTAGACCAGGTTCGATTCCTGGCAGGGACACTGACTTGATGACGCTGAAGTCACACGGCGTGGCGGCGGCCTGCAAAGCCGCATCCAGTGAGTTCGACTCCCACCGGCGTCTTGACACATTCAACTGCCGGTTCGGACTACATCTCGAAAATGTGCAATGTCTGAACCATTCCCTCGTTGAGCGTGTCATTGAAAAGCCTCAACTGCCTGTCGGGACTATATCACCACCTTGCTACGGTGTGCCGCTAGGCACGATGTCTCGGCGATCACTTCGTTGGGGCTATTGATGACTCAACAGAACATTGATCCAACTGCCGGCTGGGACTACACGTAACTATGACGGCCCTAAGGTAGCGATGTCGGGTGACCGACTGGTGAAGCGGTCTGAAACTCTCGTAGACGAAGCCGCGCGTCCACTGTCGAGCCACACGGCTCGATAAGGAAGGCGTCTCGGCGAACACCTCGTTGGATCATTTGCAGCAACTCGGCGACTGTCGGTTTGGAGTACATGTTATTGGTTCGAATCCAATCAGCGCCTTTTGAAAACACGGCGCTGTCGCCCAACTGGTAGGGCAATCTCTGGCCATCCCCTCGTCGCCGTTTTTTGAAATCCGGATCGACTGCCGGTTTGGAGTCCATGCTTTTGTAAAGCCGCGGTCGTGGGTTCGAGTCCCACCAGCCACCCATTGCGACATGGTGGCTGTAGCTCAGTGGTAGAGCACGAACAACCTCTGGCCACAACTTCGTCGATCCGTTTTTCTGTTTGTTTTGAACCGCAGAGTGTTCCGACTGACCGATTGGAGTTCATTATCTGGTGTTCGCAAGAACTCGTGGGTTCGAATCCCACCGGCATGGTGACATGCCGTGGCGGAGCGGTCAAACGCGCCTGAAGTCTCGCAAGAGGCGTTCTCTGGTCATCTCCTCGTTGGGACATTCTTACTTTGAATCGGAAAGGCAGGAGCCATGTTCGTTCGCTTTCAAACCTGACTGCGCTGTTCCGAGACCGGTCGCCAGCTGGGACTCTTCACCGGCGCGGGCCGCTTGGAAGAAAGCGGCCGGTTGGACGAGAGCCAGCGTGAGTTCCTCAATGAGCACCTCGACTGGTTCAACGATCACCTGACCGTTCCGACGCTGGGTGAGCACGGCTGAAGAGCGGTCTTCTGGTTCTGCGGTTCGTCGCGCGAGATGGTTTCGCGGTGCTGGCAGGTGGTCTGGTGTTTGCGCGAGGCGGGTGTGCCGGTGGCGATGCTGACCTGTCGCCAGCCCGGACGCATTGTCTACGCCGACGAGCACCAGATCGCCGCCGTGCCGTCGAGCCATCCGCATTCCGAAGCGTGGCGTCTCGTGCGGTGAACCCGCTCGCGAAGTGTGTGTCTGGTGTCTTCAATCGACTGCCGGAACGGAGTACATGGCATGGTGAGCTCGAAACTCACTCGGCGCGTTGCTTCGGGCAACGAATCGAAACTCTGATCCATCCCCTCGTCGATTGTCTTGTGCATTCAAGTGTGGCTGAGGCAGACGGTCTGTCACGGCCACACCACTTTCCCATCGCCCTCAGAAGGAGGGATCAACATGGCCAACAAGTCTCTGTTCAACAGCGCCAAGAGTCACTTCCAGAAGGCGACTGCCCGCAATGATGCCGGTGGGCCCGCATATCTCATGGAGCCGAAGCACGCGCTGGCGCAGCTCGCTGCCACCGGCTGCTTCAACGGCACGTTCTACGCCAAGGCCGCGTCGCAGCTTGATACGTTGAAGTCGCTGATCGCGCAGGTCAACGACAACGTGTTCCTCGCCAAGCTGGCCGTCTACAGCCGCGAACGGGCTTACATGAAGGACATGCCGGCTGCGTTGACGGCGGCGCTGGCGTCGCGCGACACGGTTCTGTTTCATCAGGTCTTCGACCGGGTGATCGACAACGGCCGCGTTCTGCGCACGCTGTTCCAGATGATCCGTTCGGGCCAGTTTGGCAAGAAGAGTCTGTCGAGTTCCGCACAGCGAGCCTTCCAGCGCTGGTTGAACTCGGCGTCGGTCGAGAAGCTGTTGTCGGCGTCGATCGGTGACGATCCGAGCCTGCGCGATGTCCTGCGACTGGCGCGGCCGACTCCGCCGGACAACACTCGACGAGCACTGTTCGGTTGGCTGACGGGCAAGGAGCCGGCCAAGTGGGCTCCCGCCAGCGAGGCCGACTTGCCCGAGCAGGTTCGTCTGTTGAAGGCGTTCCGCTCAGTGGAGACGGCCGAGCAGCAGGTCGCGCTGGTGCCTCAACTCCACGCGCGGTGGGACTTGCTGGCGGATGCGGCCAAGGGACCGTCGGTCTGGGCGGCGATCGCCCGCACGATGGGACCACAGGCGTTGCGTATGAACCTCAACACGCTGCAACGTCACGGTGTCTTCGACAACGCCGACGCCGTGCAGTTCGTGGCGAACCGCTTGTCGGATGCGGACGAGATTCGTCGTTCGCGTCAGTTTCCGTATCAGTTCTTCGCCGCGTACTTGAACGCGGCGGAGGACGTGCCACGGGCGATCAAGACCGCGCTGCATCAGGCGGCCGAGATCGCCTGCGGAAACGTGCCCGAGTTGCCGGGGCCGGTCGTGATCGGTCTCGACACGTCGGGTTCAATGCAGTCGCCAGTGACGGGTCAGCGAGGTCGAGGCGGCTCGACGACAATGCGGTGTGTCGATGTGGCGGCCCTTTTCGCCGCCGCGATGCTCCGCCGCAACCCGGACAGCGTGGTGATCCCGTTCGACACGTCGGCGTACGACGCACAGTTCGATCCGGCGGACTCGATCCTGAGTCTGGCGGAGCGGCTGGCGAAGTACGGAGGCGGCGGAACGGATTGCTCGCTGCCGTTGGCCAAGGCCAACCGCAGCTTCGGGAACCGCAAGTTCGCGGGTTGCGTGCTGGTGAGTGACAGTGAGAGCTGGGTGTATCAGCAGCGAGCGTTCGCATCGGGTGCCAACGGCTCGACGGGTGTGCTGACCGAGTGGCAGCGGTTCGTGCAGAATCAGGTTCGCTTGAAGAGCGAGAGCCTTGCGGGACCGAAGCTGGTCTGCATCGACCTGCAACCGAACTCGACGACGCAGGCCCCAGAGCGAGGCGACATCCTGAACGTCGGCGGCTTCAGTGACGCCGTGTTCGGCGTGGTCGCCGCGTTCCTGAGCGACGACACCAACCGCTTCGTCACGGAAGTCGAGGCGGTCACGCTGTAGGCCACTGATTTCGATGAAACACTGAAGAACGAGGGACTGACGCCAGTCGTTGGTCCCTCGTTCGTTCTTGATCAGTTCCCACGGCAGGAATCGCGACTCCAATACGTTCCGGGGCACGAAGTGCGGAATTGTATTCGGAGAATCGTGGGATCAGAGAACGGGCAGACATCACACCCCAGCGGTACACTCCGCTGGGGTGTGTTCGTTGATGGTGCATGGTCCGGACTGTTCGACCGCTTCGTATCCCGGTCGTGCATCACGATGGATGGCTTCTCTTTTCGGTCAGCCATCTGTTCGATGAGCGCTCCTGTCGGCAGATCCAGATGGGTCGAAGACCCCAACCACTCCAAGATTCCGCAGGAAGTGAGGCAACCCGATCATGACGCACCAACCAATCTTGAGAACACCCACCGAAGGTCGCACCATCGCCGTCGTCGGCGACGTGTACCGCTTTCTGGCGACTGGTGAAGACACCAATGGCAAGTACGCCATATTGGAAGCCATCGTACCTCCGGGCGGCGGGCCACCCCCACACGTCCACAGCCGAGAGGAAGAGGGCTTCTACATCCTGGAAGGTGAAATCACCTTCCAGATCGGCGATGAGCGTGTCGTTGCGACGGCAGGGATGTTTGCCAACATGCCGGTCGGGACGCAGCACTCGTTCAAGAACGAGTCCACCCTCTCGGCGAAGATGCTGATCTCAGTCGCCCCTGCCGGTCTGGAGCAAATGTTCTTCGAGGTCGGAGTGCCGGTAGCCCAAGGAGCCTCGACTGCTTCACCACCAACGAAGGAAGAGATCGAAAAGCTGCTGGCGATCGCTCCGAGGTTTGGGGTCGAGATCAGGTTGCCGGGGCATTGAACGAAAGGGCTGTAACGAACGCAGGAGTCAAACGTGGGCTTCTACTCCCGAGTGATCTTCCCCCGCCTTTGCGACTTCGTACTCGACCGACCGTTTGTGGCACAGCGTCGCCGAGAGTTGCTGTCTACAGTGGATGGTGAGGTTCTGGAGATTGGTTTCGGAACGGGCCTGAACCTTGCCGACTATCCTGAACACATCCACAAGATCACGGTCGTCGATCCGAATCCCGGAATGCAACGGCAAGCTCGGAGTCGCATCGAACGAGCAGGGATCGAAGTGGACCAACGACTCCTCAGCAGCGAAGAGCTTCCGTTCGACAACCAAGTGTTCGATTGCGTGGTCAGCACATTCACGCTGTGCAGCATCGAGAATGTCGGGCAAGCGTTGAACGAAGTGTACCGTGTGCTCAAGCCCGGTGGCCGATTCCTCTTCCTGGAGCACGGTCTCAGTCCCGATGCGAAGGTTCAGAAGTGGCAGCGGCGTTTGAACTGGCTCCAGCGACGACTGGGTGACAACTGCCGTCTCGACCGCAACGTCAATGACCTCGTTCGAGAAAAGCCGTTTGAAAGCGTCCGTCTCGACGAGTTCTACTTGGAGCAGACACCTCGAACGCACGGCTACATCTACAAGGGAATGGCAATGAGGTAGTTCCGTTGGGCCACGTCCAAATTGGCTGGTCACTATCCAATTTCTCACCTGGGTACGTGGACGTGGTACAGTCCCTTCAATCAACCAGATGGTAGCAAGTCGGCATCGTGTGCCGATCAGCATCCCATCCAAGCAGTAATTCAGGGAAATGCGGACATGGCCGAAGGCACGATCAAAAAGGTGATGGACAAGGGTTTCGGGTTCATCAAGACATCGACTGACAAAGACTTGTTTTTCCATTCGTCTGCTGTGCAAGGTGTAGGTTTCAATGATCTGCGTGAAGGCCAGAAGGTGACGTACACCGAAGGCATGGGCCAGAAAGGCCCGTGTGCCGAGAACGTCAAGCCAGCATAGACTGGGCGACGGGTTGAGACTGCTGATGAGAGTTCGCTGAGAGCCACGTTCACGAGTAGCCAACTAGCTCGCTGAAGTGGCAGCGAATTCCTTTCGATCCAGCACCTTCCCGTCCAGCCCCTTCAACTCCACGATCATCTTGTCCTTGGTGATCGTCAGCAGCAGGTAGCTCGGCACGCTCTCGAAGAACTTCGACTGTTTGTCGGGGTATTTGGCTCCCGTTTCCAAGGCCGTGTTGTAGTAGCTGAACCCCTCGACTTCAGCCCGCTCGGCAAAGTAACCGAAGCCGGTGACGGCGATGGTTCCCCGGCTGAACAGTTTGTGCCAAGCCCCGCTTTCCTTCGATCTCATGGCCGAGTTGTTTTCATTTTGCAGTGTGACCACGAACGGCGGCTTGGGGCCTGTCATCAGATTTTCGTACCACTGAAATTGCACCGACTGTTTGTCGAACGCATGACAGGTTTGCCACGTCGTTCCAAAGTCTGAAATGTGGTTGAGATCAAGGGCTACGAACCGCACGCCGATGTCGGGCACGTCGAATCGCCACTTCCATTCGTCATCAGGCAGCTCGAAGTATTTACGGAAGGCAGTAGCCTCGACATCGTAAACCGGATCGGTGGGAGGCTTGTTGCCTCGTGGTCGAATTTCCCGGTCATGATTGCCCAAGACGGGAAGAAACGGGATCGACCGAAAGTGGTTGGGATAAGTGTCGATCAACTCGCCATACGGCTTCGTGCAGTCGGCGATGCCAGCACCGCATCGCTCATGCAGGCTGCCAATGTTGTCGCCCGCCGACAGTAGCAAATGCACATCATCCTTGAGGATCGAATCCAGTTTGGGTTTACCCTGCCAGTCGGCAACGACAGCAGCCCGGAAGATTTCAGTCGGGTACGACTTGAACGTGGCCTCGCTGGATCGCTCTTGGCCCGTTTGCACGCTGTAGCGGTAAGTCGAATTCTTTTCAGTCAGTGGAATCTCGATGTGGTGCAGGGTGACATTCTCGGTGACTTCGATGGCCTGAAGCGGTCGCTGTCCCTCTGCAAAGCGGACCACTGAGTTTCCCGGCTGCGATGATTCCCAATTGACAACGATCTTGCTGGGATCGTTTGTGCGGTGGCTCAACCAGAGGCGAGTGATCTCGGCATGGACAACCGAGGGAACAGAAAGGATGGCCATGAGAATGATGAGAATCTTGCGAAGTTTCATTTGGCGGTCCTCCGTGGCTTTAGCTCGGCATGTCGGAAGCATTCGACCAAATGGTCGTTTACCATGCCGATGGCCTGCATCAAGGCGTAGCAGATCGTGCTGCCGACGAACCTAAAACCTCGCCGCTTCAACTCCTTGCTCATGGCATCCGACTCCAGCGTGCGGGCTGGAACGTCCGTCATTGATTTCCATGCGTTTTGCTTGGGATGCCCTTCGACGAAGCCCCAGATGAACTCATCGAAACTGCCGAACTCTTGTTGCACAACGAGGAACGCATTGGCATTGTCGATGGTGGACTCGATCTTGAGCCGGTTGCGGACGATCCCCGCATTCGCCATCAGGCTCGCCTGCTTCTCCTTGCTGTACTTAGCGACAACAGCCGGGTCGAAGTGGTCGAATGCCTCCCGATAGTTCTCCCGCTTCTTCAGGATCGTGATCCAACTGAGTCCCGCCTGTGCCCCTTCGAGGATCAGAAACTCGAAGAGTAAACGGTCGTCGTGAACCGGCACGCCCCATTCAGCATCGTGGTACTCGACGTATTGATCCCCCCGTGCCCACGGGCAGCGAATACGTTCGGCAGCGGTTCGTCTCTTTGCCATTCGATTTGGGACTTTGATCTCGATCAACGAGCAGCTTTCTTACTCACAGCCTTCAAGGCGTCTGTCTGACCTTTCAATGTTGCCACTGCCTCTTGTCGGTCTTTCTCACCCGAGGGGCGACCAAGCGGAGCGGGTTCATTGACTCCTTGCTTCGCTCCTTCTTTTGCCTTTGCGGATTTCCTCGAAGGGATTTTTGTGGACTGGTTGGCAAGTGTTCCCGACGAGAGTTTCCGTTTGGCTGTGACGAACTTTGTCGAAGGAATCTTCTTCTTCGTGGTTGAGAACTTGCTGGATGGGAACTTCGCCATGAGGTTCTTCTTTTGGTTGAGGGCAGGGCCGTTGTCAGTCTAACTCGGAACCTTGTTCTTGCCATGATCTGGTGAGTTACCGTGCGGCGTTTTGACCTTTCACGATTTTTCCGAGGACACAATGCTCGATATGATCGCTCCCGCCGCGAACAGTGCCAATCGTGTGCTGACCTACGACAAGATGACCAACGAAGCGGTGTGGGAAGGCAAACCCTTTCGTCGCAGGGATCCCATCCCGGAATAAGTGAGACAATCAGATGATCAACACCTGGCTTCGCACCTCGCTGACCGTGCTTCTGGTGCTCATCGGCCACCTGGCATCGGCGGCTGACCGACCGAATCTGATCTGGATCATGGCCGACGATCTGGGCTATGGCGATTTGGGCTGCTATGGCCAGAAGGTCATCTCGACTCCGCACCTGGATCGCATGGCCAAGGAGGGTTTGCGGTTCACTCACTTCTATGCCGGAGCGACGGTCTGCGCTCCCTCACGCAGTGTTCTGATGACCGGTCAGCATCATGGGCACACGCGAGTCCGCGGCAACGCGGGCCCGACGAATCCGATCGCTCAGGCGCTCCGGCCCGAGGACATCACGGTCGCCAAGGTTTTGCAACAAGCCGGCTATCGCACGGCACTCGTCGGCAAATGGGGGTTGGGTGACAGCGGCACGGCGGAAAGCGGGTTGCCTCGCAAGCACGGCTTCGATCAGTTCTTCGGCTACCTCAACCAGCGGCACGCGCACAATCACTTCCCGGATTTTTTCTGGCACAACGAAGAGCGAGTCGCGCTGCCGAACGTCGTGACTCCCGTGGGCGGCGACGGCGCGGGCTACGCGACCAAGGCGGTGCAATTCGCCGACGATCTGTTCGCGGACGAAGCCGTCAGTTTCGTGGCCGAGAACCAGTCGCGACCGTTCTTCCTGTTCTGGAGCATGGTCACCCCGCACGCCAACAACGAACGGAGTCGCGAGTTGAAAAACGGCGCGCACGTTCCCGACTTCGGCCCGTACGCCAACAAGGACTGGCCCGATCCCGACAAGGGACAGGCGGCAATGATCTCGCGACTCGACGGTTATGTCGGTCGGATGCTGGCGGCGCTACGAATGCAAGGCGTCGCGGAGAACACGCTCGTGATCTTCACCAGCGACAACGGCCCGCACAACGAGAGCAATCACAACCTCGCGAGGTTCAATCCGTCCGGTCCGTTGTCAGGCATCAAACGCAGCCTGACCGACGGCGGTATCCGCGTCCCGATGATCGCCTAGTGGCCCAACAAGGTGCCGGCCGGGACCGAGACGGATCATGTCGCCTACTTCGGCGACTGGATGGCCACGGCCGCCGAACTTGCCAAGACGAAGACTCCCGATGGATGCGACTCGCTCAGTTTCGTGCCGACGCTGTTCGGCCAGCCCGTCCCGCAGCAGCCGAAGCATGAGTTCCTCTACTGGGAGTTTCACGAAGGGGGCTTCAAGCAAGCCGCCTTGTATCAGGGCCGCTGGAAGGGCATTCGCAGCGGCAGTCCCGACACGCCCGTCGCTCTGTACGATCAACAGGCCGACATCGCCGAGAAAACCAATGTCGCGGCCCAGCATCCCGACATCGCCGCCAAGCTCGACCAATATCTGAGACAGGCTCGCAGCAAATCCCCGGAATGGGAACCCAACTAGTCCGCCGCGAAGAAGTTCAAGTGATTCCTCCTTTGATCCGAGAATGACTCATTCCGAGAACGGCTCATGAAGACAAGACTCTGGTTCTGGACCACGATCTGTGTGGCTGTCGTGACGTGCGCGACGGTACTGCGAGCGGCCGAACCGCAGCCGAACATCATCATGGTCTTCATCGACGACATGGGCTGGGGAGATTTCTCGTGCTTCGGCAACCGCGACGCGAAGACGCCGAACGTGGATCGGCTGGCGAGCGAAGGAATTCGGTTCTCGCAGTTCTATGTCAACGCGCCGATCTGCTCGCCGTCGCGGTGTGCGCTGACGACCGGGCAGTATCCGCAGCGGTGGCGGATCACGTCGTACTTGAACAACCGCGCGGACAACGCGCGGCGTGGCGTTGCGAATTGGCTCGACCCAAGAGCGCCGACGCTCGCGCGAAACCTGCATGACAACGGATACGCCACCGGACATTTCGGCAAGTGGCATCTCGGCGGGCAGCGGGATGTGGATGACGCGCCGCTGATCTCGGCTTACGGCTTCGACGAATCGCTGACCAACTTTGAAGGGATGGGCGCGAAGCTGTTGCCGCTGACACTCAAGCCCGGCGACACGCAACCGGGACGCATCTGGGCGGACGCTGAGCGGCTCGGAAAGCCGATCACCTGGATGCAGCGGTCGCAGATCACCAGCGGGTTCGTGGACGCGGCGATCCCGTTCATCGACCGCGCGGCTGGTGAGCGAAAACCGTTCTACATCAATCTCTGGCCGGACGACGTTCACAGCCCGTTCTGGCCGCCGGTGGAGAAGTGGGCCGATGGCAAACGCGGTTTGTATCGGTCGGTGTTGCAGGAAATGGATCGGCAGCTCGGCAAGCTGTTCGATCACATTCGCGAGACGCCTGCGCTGCGAGACAACACTTTGGTTCTGGTCTGTTCGGACAACGGTCCCGAACCGGGAGCGGGCAGTGCCGGGCCGTTTCGTGGCGCGAAGACACGGCTGTACGAAGGAGGCATCCGCTCGCCGCTTGTCGTCTGGGGACCGGGCCTCATCGCGGCGGAGAAACGCGGCACGCACAACGAAACCTCAGTCTTTGCCGCGTTCGACCTCGTGCCATCGCTGCTCGCGCTGGCGAATGTGCGAGCACCGGCTGAGGTGAAGTTCGACGGCGAAGATGTCTCCGCGACGCTGCTCGGTCGGAGCACGGCTGCGCGAGCCGCCCCGATCTTCTGGCGTCGTCCGCCCGATCGCAAGAACTCGCCGCCGGCGCTTCCCGATCCGCAACCCGATCTCGCCGTACGCGACGGCGATTGGAAACTGCTCTGCGATTACGATGGCTCGCGGCCCGAACTTTATGACCTGGCGAAAGACCGCGCGGAGACGACGAACGTCGCCTAACAACAAGCGGATGTCGTGCGGCGACTCACGGCAGGCGTGCTCGCGTGGCACCAGTCGCTGCCGCCCGACAACGGCGCTGCCCTGGAAGCCGAGCCAGTGCCGACCAAGAGTCCTGCGAATAAGAAAGAAAAATCATGAAACGACTTCTCTTGCTGATGGCACTGCTTGGCTCCCTGTGCAGCCAGACTTACGCCGTCGAGCCCGTGAAGCCCAACATCATCCTGCTGATGGGAGACGACCACGGCTGGGAGGAGACCGGCTACAACGGTCATCCGCATGTGAAGACGCCGGTGCTCGATGAGATCGCCACCAGTGGATTGCGGTTCAATCATTTCTACGCCGCGCATCCGAGTTGCTCGCCCACGCGCGCGAGTTTTCTGACCGGACGACATCCGAATCGCATGGGGACGTTCGCGCCCGGTTGGTCGCTGCGGCCGGAGGAGATCACGATCGCGCACGTTCTGAGCAAGGCCGGCTATCGCTGTGGGCACTTTGGCAAATGGCACGTCGGCGCGGTGAAGAAGGAGTCGCTCGTGAGTCCCGGCGCGATGGGCTTTCACGAGTGGGTCTCGCATGACAATTTCTTTGAACTGAATCCGTCATTGTCCCGCAATGGCGACCCGCCCGAAGTCCTCCAAGGCGAAAGCTCCGAGATTGTCATCAACGAGGCGATTCGCTTCATCGACGGCACCAAGAAAGAGGGCCAGCCGTTCTTCACCGTCGTTTGGTTTGGCTCGCCGCATGAACCCTACAGCGGCCTGCCCGCCGATCTCGCGCTCTACGACGACTTGCCCGCGAAGTATTCAAAAAATGTCAACCTCACGTCGAACGAAACCGGCGGTCCAACCACGCGCCCGCAAGGCGAGGTGTTGCGCGAGCGTTACGCCGAGATCACGGCGATGGATCGAGCGATCGGCCAGTTGCGAAAACACCTCGCCGCGCAGGGACTGCGGCAGGACACACTGCTCTTCTACTGTGGCGACAACGGCATGTCGGCCGATGCTGCGCTCGGAGTTCCGCATCGCGGTGTTAAAGGTCAGGTCTATGAGGGAGGCACACTCGTCCCTGGTCTGATTGAATGGCCCGCGCGGATTCCGAAGCCGCGAACGACGACCGTCCGCGCGAGTACCAGCGATCTGTTGCCCACGATTTGTGCCCTCGTCGGTCAACCGCTGCCGAACCGTCCGCTCGATGGTGTCGATCTCACCTCCGCGCTGGATGGCAAGCTGACCGAGCGTCCCAACCCGCTCTTCTTCTGGGAGTACAACACCCAGCGACTCGCGCGATCCAAGACCGAACCCTGGATCGACCCCGAACTGCAAAAGGGGACGACGCCACTCGTGAAGCTGATGGGCGGCAAAGCCACGCGCGACTTCACGAACTTCCGACATCCTGCGATCACGGACGACGACTATCTCGGCCCCCGTGCCATCATTGACGGTCACTTCAAGCTGGTCATCCACGAGCCAAAGAACGGCGACGCCAAACGCGAACTCTTCGATCTCGAAGCCGATCCGGCGGAGAAGACCAACCTCCTCACACAGCAGCCCGCCCTCGCCCAACAACTCCAAACCCGACTCACTGAAGTGGACCCCATAATTCGGACCACGGGGAGCCATTTCTTAGATGGTGTCAGCGAGGTGGACGGCGAGCGGTTTGGTAGGCGTGCCAGGGTGTCC
>JAYVDI010000133.1:0-5273 GCA_043749505.1 Schlesneria sp.
CACGGACTATGGTTCGTTTGCGATCGGCGGTGAGGTGCCTGTTCTGGTTTACGACGCGAAGACGAAGCAGGTCAAATCGCTGAGCGGCGTCGGCGGAGCACCAATGGATCCGGCGGCGATCGAATGGTTCTATCAGAACGGCATCCCGTACATGGGCAGCATGAAGGCAGCACCGGTGCCGGGGGCGGTTGATCTGGTCGTCACACTTTTGAAGCTCTACGGAACGATTTCCTTTGAACAGGCTGTGACGCCCACACTGGAACTTCTCGACAAGGGCAAAGAAGCGTGGCATCCGCATCTGGCTGTGACGCTGCGTAAACTGGTCGATGCCGAGCGTGCTGCCCAGGGAAGTCGTGAAGACAAACTCAAGGCGGCACGAGATCGCTTTTACATCGGTGACGTCGCCGACGAACTGGAAGCGTGGTACATCGCGACCGGCGCGTTTCAGCGGAAACCGGATCTGGCGGCCCAGACAACGTGGGTGGAGGATCCGGTCTCAATCGAATACCGAGGCTACACGGTCTACAAGTGCGGGCCTTGGACTCAAGGGCCCGTGCTTTGTCAGAACCTGCGTTTGCTCGAAGGATTCGATCTGCACGCGATGGGGCATTTGTCGGCTGACTGCATTCATGTGATGACGGAAGCCATGAAGCTGGGATACGCTGACCGGGATGAGTATTACGCGGACCCTCGCTTTTCGTCGGTGCCGATGACGGATCTGCTTTCCGACGGCTATACAAATCTCCGCCGTCCGCTGATCGATCTGCAACATGCGTCCATGGACCGTCGGCCTGGCGATCCTGTAAAAATGCAGGCGCTGCGGACTGATGGAGCTCCTGACAACGAGACGGAAAAGATCCCGAAGCAGGACACCACAACCTGCGTCGTCGCCGATCGCTGGGGCAATTTGATCGCTGCGACTCCAAGCTGCAACATGTTGACGAACACTCCCGGTCCATCGGGTGTCAACACGGGCAACCGCGTGCGAAGTATGAATACAAACCCCAATCATCCGAACCGAGTTCAGCCAGGCAAGCGACCTCGAGTCACCTTAACACCGACACTCGTTCTGAAGGACGGCTTGCCGGTGATTGCCATCAGCGTGGCTGGCGGAGACATCCAGGATCAGACGACGCTGAACGTGCTGCTCAATCACATCGACTTCGGCATGTCGCCGCAAGAGGCCGTGACGGCGCCGCGCTTCCAGATGAACCATCACCAGGATTCGTTCAATCCCAATCCTGATCGCGACGCCGCATTCGTGGGGCGCGGTGAGCTCAAGGTCAACGAAGAAATCCCGGAAGCCGTCCGCAAGGATCTGTCAGACCGCGGACACCTGCTGGGGATCGTGGCATCGCCGATCGCTCATCCCGTCATGATCTTCATCGATCAAAAGACCGGCACAATGCACGCCGCCGGCGACCCCAAAGCCAAACGCCACGCGGGTGCCGCACGGTGACAAATGTCTGCCGTAAAATTCCGGCGAGCGGCATGCGTCAGCTTGCCGGTACGTTGCGATTTGTCGCATCTTATTGTCTTGCGGATGCACCGGAGGGCTGACGCCGCACCGCTCGCCACACAGAAACCCAGTACTTCTGATCGAGATTCACCATGACAGTTTTTCGTACCACAATGGCGATGACGATCTTGCTGGCGATCACGTCGTCGCACGACCTTTCGGCGCAGGTGCTGGATAAACAGGCGCAGCTGGAGGCGCAGACGTTTTGGGACAATCGGGACTGGGATTGGTATGCTGCACAGATTCCGTTCTTTGAATGTCCGGACGCGGACATCACAACGACGTATTACTACCGCTGGGAGCTGCTGACAAAGCATCTGACCTATGGTTCGCCCAACAGCGGTTACTCGTTTACGGAGTTCATCGACCGGCCGTTCTGGTCGGGAGCCTATGGGGCAATCAGTTGTCCGGCGGGGCATCAGTTTTATGAGGCTCGGTGGTTGCGACAGCCGAGGATTGCGCGGGACTATTTGAAATACTGGTTCCGCACGCCGGGGGCTCAGCCGAGGAATTATTCGACGTGGCTGGCGGATTCTGCCTGGGCTGTGAATCAGGTGCATCGCAATGATACTTTCGCGATCGATCTGCTGCCGGATCTGGTCAGGAACTACGAAGGCTGGGAGCAGCGGCAGTTCGTTCCCGAAGTCGGGCTGTTCTGGCAGACCGGTCATGATGACGGCATGGAATTCAACATCAACAGCCGCCAGACGCAGGACATCCTGCGCGGGGCTCCGAGCTACCGTCCGTCATTCAACGCTTACATGTGGGCAGATGCCGTTGCGATTGCGAAGCTTGCTCGGTTGGCAGAGCAAGGCGATCTTGCTGAGCGGTTTGAGAGAAAAGCCGAGTCGCTCAAAGCAAAGATGCTGCAACTGCTGTGGGACGACCAGCGAAAATTCTTCTTCCCGGTTTACAAGAACGACGAAGAGCGTGACGGCCACAAGATCAAAGCGCTGACAAAGACATACGAAGACGGTGAGTTCGCCGGTGATACTCACGGACGTGAATTGATCGGCTACGTGCCGTGGCAGTTCAACATGATTGATCGCGGCCGGGGATATGACGCTGCCTGGCCAAAGCTGATGGACCGCGACGGCTTTTATGCGGACTTCGGGCCATCGACCGTCGAACGCAACGACCCGATGTTCCTGCTTAAGAACTCCTGCTGTTGGTGGAGCGGTCAGTCGTGGCCGTACGCGACAACTCAAACGCTGAAGGCCGTGGCAAATGTCGTGCAACGTGGCGGTGACTCGGGAGCGGAATCGCTGCCGACAAAGGCCGACTACATCAAGTTGCTGCAGATCTACGCTCGATCGCACCGCAAGGATGGAAAGCCGTATCTCGCCGAAGCACTGCATCCTGACACGGGCTCGTTCGAAGGCCATGACGGCTACAACCACTCGGAACACTATTTTCATTCGGGCTTCTGCGACCTTGTGATCACCGGCCTGGTCGGACTGACGCCGCGTGATGACGACAGTCTGGAAGTGAATCCGCTTGCGCCGGCCGATTGGGATTACTTCGCACTCGATGACGTGCCGTATCGAGGTCACCTGATCAGCGTGGTCTGGGACAAAACCGGCAAGCGATACAAATTTGGCGCTGGGCTGCATGTGCTGGTTGACGGCAAGCCGACAGCGAAGTCGTTGACACTCCGTAGCTTGACTCTCCGAGTCGAGTTGCCGCGAGAAAGTCTCGACTCGGAGAGTCAAGCTACGACAGCGACGAACTTCGCGGTCAACAATGACGGCGATTACTTTCCTCGACTGACTGCGTCGTACGTGTCCCCCACGACGTCTGCTGGTAAATTGAATGACGGCAATTATTGGTACGTGCCGCATCCGCCCAATCGCTGGACGTGTGAAGGATCACCGAACGAGCAGGATTCGGTGATCATTGATTTCGGCGTGATCCGAGAGCTTCATACGGTGAAACTCTATCCGCTCGACGACGCTGAAGTGAAGGATTCGACCGTGCGTGCTCCGCGACGAATTGAACTCGACGCATGGATCGATAATACATGGCGTTCGATCAAGTCCCCGGACGGTGTGCTCGACAAACCGGCTGGTCACCGCGCCAACGTCGTGAAATTCGATCCGATTGAGACCACGAAACTTCGAGTCACGCTGCATCATGCGGTGGAAGGAAAATCGGGACTCACGGAGATCGAAGCGTGGGGCGATGTCAAGCTTCCGCTGGCACCCGTCGCACCGCCGGCAGGCAACGTGGCATTCAACCCGAAGCCGGACGGTTATCCCAAAGCCTCGGCCTCATACTCAGATCGTTTCGGCGGTAAGCCGGCGAGTGCCATCGACGGCAGAACGGTCTTCCTGCCAACACCGATGAATCGCTGGACGAGTTACGAATCGCCGAAGGAGACCGACTGGCTGGAGATCGACTTCGGTCGTGATGTGGAGTTTCGTCGGGTCGAATTGGCGATCTACGACGACCGAGGCGGTGTGCAGCCTCCCACTTCGTATGCGATCCAGCACTGGACGGGCACCGATTGGCAAGACGTCAGCGATACGAAAAAGTCGCCCGAACAACCTCTCGGCAGCCAATGGAACGAAGCCCGCTTCGATCCTGTGACATCCTCTAAAGTCCGCATTGTGTTCACGCATCGCGGACAGTCGCGCAGCGGAGTTTCGGAAGTGTTGATCTGGAACGATTGATGTTGCCGCGAGATCGTCGTACGCTTTGTCGTGCTCCAACTCCTCCTGCCAGAAAGAACCCCATGAAGCTTCTCGCCCCACTTGTCATCGTCGTCGCGTTCCTGTCCGGAGCTCAGGCTCAGGATGTCAAAAGCAACATTCCCTACGCAGAACCCGCGCATGAGCGGCAGGTGCTGGATGTTTACGCGCCGCCGGATGCGAAAAACCTGCCCGTGGTGTTCTGGATTCACGGCGGAGGCTGGCAGGCTGGTGACAAGACCAGTGTCCAGTTGAAACCGAAGGCCTTCGTCGATAAGGGTTTCGTCTTTGTCTCCACCAACTATCGACTGTTGCCAGACGTCGAGATGGAGACGATCTTTCGCGACATCGCCAAATC
Source organism: Schlesneria sp. (assembly GCA_043749505.1). Lineage (GTDB taxonomy): Bacteria > Planctomycetota > Planctomycetia > Planctomycetales > Planctomycetaceae > Schlesneria. The sequence continues at coordinate 4,568 of JAYVDI010000133.1, forward strand.
CATGCACTGGGTGCATGACCATATCGCAGAGTACGGCGGCGATCCGAACCGAATCCTCGTCATGGGCCATTCAGCCGGCGCGCAACTCGCCGCGTTGATCTGCATTGATGATCGATATCTCAAGGCGGAGGGGTTGTCTCTGGCTGGCATCAAGGGCTGCGTGCCTGTCGATGGCGACACTTACGACGTGCCAGCCATCATTGAGACCGCAGAAACTCGTCGTCGAGTCCATCACCAGCCGCAGGCGAAGATTGGTCATCGAGAAAAGTTCGGCAACGATCCGGCGAAGCATCTGGACTATTCGGCCGTGACACATGTGGCGAAAGGCAAGGGCATCCCGCCGTTCCTGATCGTCTACGTCGCCGACCATCCCGATACCAGCGCGCAGGCTCAACGCCTCGGTGCCGTGCTGAAAGACGCAGAGATTCCTGTCACACTCTACGGGGGCAAAGAAACGACACATACGCGGATCAACGAGAACCTCGGCCTACCCGATGATCCAGCGACAATCGCTTTGTTTCAATTTGTCGATGCCGCATTGAAAAAATGATCGCCAGTGCCCTGTCAAGACATCGAATTGGGGTTGTAACTGTAGGCCGGACCAAGCGCAGCGCCGTTCCGGCAATTGCCAGACACCTGCCGGAACTACGCTCCACTTGGTCCGGCCTACCCCAAAATCAAGACTTTACACGGCACCAGCCGCTGG
>JAYVDI010000134.1:0-5119 GCA_043749505.1 Schlesneria sp.
TGGCTGAGCGAGTCGGCTTCCAAGAGTGATCCCTTGTTCTTCGCCATCATCGACAAGGCGCACGGCAAGGCGGTGGGAGTGGCCAGCTATCTGCGGATCGATCCGCGACACGGTTCGATTGAGGTCGGGCATCTGAATTTCTCGCCGCTGCTCCAACAAAACCCCGCCGCCACCGAGGCCATGTTTCTGATGATGGACCGCGCGTTCGGCCTCGGTTACCGCCGGTACGAATGGAAGAGCAACGCGTTGAACGAGCCGTCTCGCCGCGCCGCGCAGCGACTCGGCCTGTCGTTTGAAGGAGTTTTCCGCCAGGCCGCCGTCTACAAGGGAAGAAACCGCGACACCGCCTGGTACGCCGCCATCGATCAAGAATGGCCGGCTCTCCGGAGCGCCTTCTCACGCTGGCTCGCCCCAGCCAACTTCGACGAACACGGTCAGCAACGAGCGGCTTTGTCCACATTGACCGCTCCTCTTCTCAAGCAACGCGGGTAATGCTGACGTGACCGACATTGGTCGAACTCACGCGACTCGCCAACGTCTGTCGGCAATGGCAATGTTGCCTTTTCACAACATTGTCCCGCCGAGGCTGCGATTGCGAGCTACGTTTCTCATTGCGGGGAGAACTCACGCGCGAGCGAGGCCCGATAATTCGTACAGACGGTTGGACCCGACGCTGCGAACCCGGCTTGTAGAGAAGTCCGTCAAAGGGAAGGCATGTCGATGACCACCGGTTCGCGCAGCTTGGCCGCCGTTTATGCGGCGACGATTTTCACGAGCGCCTTTCTGCTGTTTCAGGTCCAGCCGTTGATTGGCAAGTACATCCTGCCTTGGTTCGGCGGGAGTCCGGCCGTTTGGACGACGTGCATGTTGGTGTTTCAGGTGCTGCTGTTCGGCGGCTATGCCTACGCCCATTTGACGACGCGCTATCTGACACCGCGCCAGCAGGGCTATCTCCATTTGGCGCTTTTGCTGCTGGCCTTGATCTCGTTGCCGATCACGCCCGATCCGTCGTGGAAGCCGACGAGCGGCGATGGGGCCGCGTGGCGCATCATGTTGTTGACGATCTCCAGCGTCGGGCTGCCGTACTTCATCCTCTCTTCGACGGGACCGCTCGTGCAGGGTTGGTTCAGCCGCACGCATGAGCATCACTCGCCCTACCGCCTGTACGCTTTGTCGAACATCGGTTCGTTGTTGGCCTTGGTCTCGTACCCGTTCATTGTCGAACCGAGTTTCGCCACGACGACGCAATCGACGCTGTGGTCACTGCTGTTCTGTGGCTTCGCGTTGTTGTGTGCGACGGGAGCCGTGTGGATGTGGCAACGAGCAACTCCGGTGACGCTCGCCAGCCTCGCGCTGTCTGCGCCCGAGACTCAGGCCGAGCGAGACGAAGTTCCCACGCGACAATCGCTGGGACTGTGGTTTGGCCTGTCGATGACCGCGTCGGTGATGCTGCTCGCCACGACGAACCAAGTCTGTCTGGATGTCGCCGTGATCCCGTTCCTGTGGGTACTGCCACTCGCGCTGTACTTGCTGACGTTCATCCTCTGCTTCGACAGTGATCGCTGGTACGTCCGCCGTCCGTTCGCCATCGCGGCAGGGATCGGTTGCCTCGCCGTGTTGTACGTGTTGGGGCAAGGCGCGATGACGGGGATCTTTACGCAGGTCGTCGTCTACTTCGCGACGATGTTCTGCATCTGCATGGTCTGTCACGGTGAGTTGGTTTCACTGAAGCCGCACCCGCGACACCTGACGACGTACTACCTGACGATCTCGGCGGGAGGAGCGGGCGGAGGTCTGTTCGTCTGTCTCGCGTGTCCGTTCCTGTTTGCGTCGTACTACGAACTGCAATTGGGACTGCTGGCGTTCGCACTCCTCTCGATGAAGTTACTGATGCTCCGCGCTCCGAATGCCGCAGCCGCTCCGCCGTCACTGACGCGCGGCTGGGGAACGGTGATCGTGCTGGGAGTGGCGATGGCCGTGCTCTCTCAAGTGGATCGCTTCGCCGAAGGAGCGATCGCGGTGAGTCGCAACTTCTACGGCGTGCTGAAGGTCGAAGCGCGCGAGACCACGCAGGGCGAACAGGTGCAGGACATGGTTCACGGGCGAATCGTTCACGGCACGCAGTTTCAAGCGGACGACCGGCGACTCGTCCCGACCTCGTACTACGGTGAGTCCACCGGGATCGGACGGTTGCTGCGCGGCGGCTCCGTCGATCAGCCGCGTCATGTCGGCGTGATCGGACTCGGGATCGGGACGCTCGCCACGTATGCCCGCTCCGGCGACCGCTTCCGTTTCTACGAGATCAATCCCGACGTGATCGGACTTGCTCAGCGACACTTCACGTTTCTCAGCGCGTGCCAAGGCAAGACGGACATCGTGTCCGGCGACGCGCGGCTGATGCTCGAACTCGAAGACGACCAGCAGTTCGATGTCCTCGTGATCGATGCCTTCTCGGGCGACGCCATCCCCGCGCATCTGCTCACGCTGGAAGCCTTCGCCGTTTATCAGCGGCATCTCAAGCCGAACGGCATTCTGGCCTGCCACATTTCCAACCTGCACTTCGATCTCAGACCGCTACTGAACGGACTGGCCCAAGAAACAAAGCTCTCCGTCGTCACACTCGTCAACCGCCAACGTCACGAGTCCGCGACTCAAGCCGCCTTCTGGACATTCCTCAGCCGAGACCACTCGACACTGGACGCCATCCAATTAGAGCCGAGCGAAGTCCTGCCCTTCGCCCCGTCACGCAAACAGCCGCTTGTCTGGACGGACGGCCGCAGCAACCTGTTTGAAGTGCTGCGCTAAGGAACGGGGCCGCAATAATTTCCCGAGTGTGGCTGGGGTCCGCACTTCGCGGCCCCCAGCGAAGCGGGATTCGCCCCAATGTGGGGGCGGCGAAACGCCGACCCCAGCCACACATTTTCGAGTTCGGGAAGTTATTGCGCTCCCGTTCCTAAGCCTTTCACCGCGCACGTTGAGAGACCAGAGTTCGTCCTCATTTTTCTGCCGCTCTCTTTCTGTCTCTTCAGTCGGAGCTTCCTCTCAATTGAGGTCGGCAGCATTCCCCTTGTCTGCAACGGCGAACGTGATGCTGCCCGACTCCGGCGCGGCCTCGCCCTCTTTGCGTTTACGGTCACTGCCGTTGTGCTCACGAACCTTGAGTTGCAGCGTCTGGCTGGGGCGAGCTTCGATGACTCGGCCGATCAACTTGTTCGAGCCATCTCCGCCGATGCCGACTTCAAACGGCACGCGAAAGGCATGAGCGTCGCCGGGGTCGAGTCGTCCACTTACGGCACCTGCGATCCACATTTCGCTCGACCATTCCTCATGGCCGTTACGAACCGCGACCTTTGCCCCTGTTTGATCGGTGACAGTGAAATCATCTGCCACCGGCCAGGTGATGTTCATGAACGTCAGTCCATCGACGGCCTTCTTGCCCTCATTGCGAACGAAGAGCCGCAGTTGGACTCGCTCACCGATTTGGTATTTGTCCTTCTTCGGTGCGAGATACAGCCCGAGCGACAACCCGTCTGAGTCGGGCTTGCCCCACGCGACCGACTTCGGATCGATCTTCTCTTCACTGAGCTTGGTGTGTCGAACGGTGAAGCCGGTGGTCCCCTCTCGTTCGAGGGCGGACATGATGACACGGATCGACCAGAGCTGGATCAGGGTGAACGCATCGGGCTGCATGCCCGTCAGCACTTCCAACTCCGACCCTTTCGGCAACTGACGAGTCTCGGCGATGGCTTTGAACGCAGAAAACTCGCGCTCGCCAACGTCCGGCACATCCCGCTTCCAATCGCTCCGCTTGATCGCCGCCACAACCTCATCCTCGGTGAGTGGCGGTTGATCGAGCCCTCGTCCACGTTTCTTGTTCTCCGCATTGAAATCGCGCACAGCATCGGCGAGTAAAATGGTTTGATTCGCGAGAGCCGCAGCCGGCGGATTATTCGCTTGACCGTCTGTGACAGGCTTGACGCCATCGACAATCTCGAACTCAACCGTGCTGCTCGTGATGTCGGCTCGCGTCGAGGGATCGCCGTCTTTCTGACCCGCGACGTTGATCGAAGCTGAATGCGTCAGCTTGTATTGGCCCGCAGCTGGCGTCTTGAAATACGGATGCCAGTGCTGTTGACCGGGGCGCGGGTTCTCGCCGAGTCCGAAGTTGAGGTAGAACGGGCCAAGCGCTTCGCCGGGTGCGAGCTGTTCGTTGTAGTGCGGGATGTGTCCAAGCAGCGGGATGTTCTCGAGCGCGATCGGCTCGCCCTTCGCGTTGTGTACCTTCGGCGTGTTGCCAAAGAAGTCGGGAGCGGTGTTGAACTTGATAGGCTTGTCGCTGGCGTTGCGGAAGAAGACGACCAGCGGGACTCGTTCGCCGCTGCGGAATTTTCGTTGAGGTTGCGGCTTCGTCAGCGCGATGCCGTATTGCAGGCCGAGTTTTTCGTTGCCCCACGTCGGCTGGAACTTGTCGATGAGCTCAGCCGCCGTCTTGCCGACGTAGTGGCCGTTCTCTTCCACTCGATCTTGCCGCGAATGAGGTCCGGGGCCGGCGGTTTGTTCGACGTTGGCCGCGTCGCCGTCTCGATCCATCAGCCGGAACACGCTAGCGTCCGGTTCGAGTGTTGGTGGCTTCTCCGAACCGGACGCTAGCGCGTTCCGGCTGATGGATCGAGACGGCGACGCGGCCAACGTCGAACAAACCGCAGGCCCCGGACCTCATTCGCGGCAAGATCGAGTGGAAGAGAACGGCCACTACGTCGGCAAGACGGCGGCTGAGTTCATCGACAAGCTCCAGCCGACGTGGGGCGACACGCAGCTCGGCCTGCAATACGGCATCGCGCTGACGAAACCACAACGAAAATTCCGCAGCGGCGAACGAGTCCCGCTGGTCGTCTTCTTGCGCAACGCCAGCGACCAGCCCATCAAGTTCGACACCGCTCCCGACTTCTTTGGCAACACGCCGAAGGTACACAACGCGAAGGGCGAACCGATCGCGCTCGAGAAAATCCCGCTGCTCGGACACATCCCACACTACCACGAAAAGCTCGCACCCGGCGAAGCGCTCGGCCCGTTTTACCTCAACTTCGGACTCGGCGAGAACCCGCGCCCCGGTCAACAG
>JAYVDI010000135.1:0-15103 GCA_043749505.1 Schlesneria sp.
CCTCGGCCTCCTGACCCATGCTGGTCCAGACGTCGGTGTAGACGATCGAGGCGTCCTTGAGGGCCGTCTTGAAATCATCGGCCTGCGTCACGTCGGCCGTGGGGATGCGTTTCTTCAGCGTCTGGAGAAACTTGTCGCCGAGCTTGTAGCCCTCGGGGGCGCACACGACGAACGAGGCACCGCACTGCGCGGCGGCGATCGCCAGCGAACTGGCGACGTTGTTGCCGTCACCGATGAACGCGATCTTCTTGCCGCGCACGTCGCCGAAGACTTCCTGCATCGTGAACAGGTCGGTCAGGGCCTGACACGGATGCCGTTCGTCCGACAGACCGTTGATGACCGGCTTGCCCGAGAACTCGATGAAGTTGTCGATCAGCTTCTGCGAGAACGTGCGGAGGGCGATCACGTCGCTGTAGCCGCCGATCACACGGGCCACGTCCTTGACCGCCTCGCGCCCGCCGATCCCGGCCTCGCGCGCTTCGAGGAAGATGCTGCTGCCGCCAAGCTGCATCATGGCCGCGTCAAAACTGAGCCGCGTGCGCAGCGACGGCTTTTCAAATACGGCCGTGAGAACCCGCCCCGCCAGCAGTTGCGGCCGGTCCCCTTTGGCCAGCCGGGCCTTCAGTTCGCGGGCCAGATTGAAGATGGCCTCGATGTCGGCCGGTTTGAGTTCGAGGAGCGAATTGAGATGACGCATGAGAAGAAAGTCCGAATGACAAGGTACAAGTGATGAACGAAACGAAAAGAGCATCGCCGAACGCGACCGTGGAAGGAGTCGCGTCAAAGGCCCTCACCGCGCGAAGAGTCAAAAAGACTTTGCGGCGGGAAGGCCCTGCTAGACGGTGGTCTGAGATCGTGGCGTGGCATTTCGGCGACTTGTCGTTCGGTTTTGGATCAGGACTGTTGAGCGAGGTGGCGTCAGCCCCCCGGTTCCGGGTTTACGTCGAATCAGTTCTGTTCTGCGTTGTTCGCCGAAGGGCTTACGCCTGCAGAATCGGGGGGCTGACGCCGCCCCGCTTGGAATAATTCAGGGTCACACTTCGTTGGCCATTTCACGCAGGACCGTGCTGATCACCGCGCATCCCTCGTCAACCTGTTCGGCGGTAATGTTGAGTGGGGGGAGGAGTCGGATGACCGTGTCGTGCGTCGCGTTGATGAGGATTCCTCGCTCCATGCACTTGCCAACGGCGGGAGTGGCCGGGATCGAAAGCTCAACGCCGACCATCATGCCGCGCACTCGCAAGTCTTTGATGATCGGAAGTTCTTCCTTCAGCTTCGCGAAGTGACCTCGGAACCGCTCAGCCATCTTCTGGCAATGGGCGAGCAGACCTTCCTCCTCGATGGTCTGAATCGTGGCGAGGCCCGCCGCCATCGCGAGCGGATTGCCGCCGAAGGTGCTGGCGTGCATCCCCGGTCGCAGGCTGGGGGCGATGTGGTCGCGACAGACAAATGCGCCGCAAGCGACTCCCGCTGCCAGGCCCTTCGCCAATGTCATGATGTCGGGCTGAACTCCCGAATGCTGGTATCCAAACCAGTGTCCCGTGCGGCCCATGCCGGTTTGAACCTCGTCGAAAATGAGCAGCATCCCGCGCTCATCGCACAGTTGGCGCAGGCCCTTCAGAAACGAGTCGTCGGCGATGTTGACGCCGCCTTCGCCCTGAACGGGTTCGAGCAGGATCGCGCAGGTTTCGTCATCGACCAGTTGGCGCACGGCTTCCAGATCGTTGTAGGGGGCGTAGCGAAAGCCCGGCAGCAGCGGGCCGAGTCCCTCGTGATACTTTGGCTGCGCGGTGGCCGTCACCGAGGCATACGTCCGTCCGTGGAAGCCATTTGTGAACGAGATGACTCGATACTTGCCAGCCTTGCCCGGTTGAGAACTCGCGTGCAGTCGAGCCAGCTTGATCGCTCCCTCGTTTGCTTCGGTACCGCTGTTCGCAAAGAACGCCTTCCCAAACGAGCGGGTACAGATCGCCTCGGCGAAGTTCCCTTGGGCTTCCGTGTACCACGTATTCGGGACGTGGATCAGGTGCGAGACCTGTTGCTGCACCGCCTTGACGACCTTCGGCGGGCAATGCCCCAAGATGTTGCATCCCCATCCCGGAAAGAGATCGAGGTATCGCTTTCCCTCAGCGTCCCACACCGCGGTTCCCTCGCCGTGAACGATGCAGACGGGATAACGCTTGTAGTTCGGAATGACATACTTGCCGAACTGGTCGATGGTTTGCTGACTGGTGTGGGTCGCTGCTGGGTGCATGAGTAGCTCTTAGCAATGAGTCTTGAGCGGTCGGTCGTAGGGTGTGTGGAGTCTTCGGAACGCACCATGCGAGGTCGTGATGCGACAGGTGCGTTCCGAAGACTCCACGCACCCTACAAGTCATTTACAGGACAATCTCGGTCCCGATTCCCTCGTTCGAGTAAATCTCCAACAGCACCGAGTGCGGGATGCGGGCGTCGATGATGTGGACCTTTTTGACTCCCGCTTCCAACGCTTCCAAGGCCGCTTCGACTTTGGGGACCATGCCCGCGTCGATGATTCCTTCGCGGATCAACTCTCGACAGCGAGCCGCGTTGAGGTGCGACTGCAATGTGCCGGGATCCTTCCGGTCGAGGAAGATGCCCGGGACATCGCTGAGGAAAACGAGTTTTTCCGCTTGGATGCAGCGAGCGACTGCTGCGGCTGCGGTGTCTGCGTTGACGTTCAGCTTCCCGCCATTCTCGTCCAATGCGACGGAGGGCAAGACGGGGATTTGGTCTTCGCGGCAGGTCATCAACAGCAGGTCGCGGTCGATGTCGGTCACTTCTCCGACACGGCCGAGGTCGATCGGTTCGCCGTTGTCACCTGGCAGCATCAGTCGCTTGCCAAGCAGGCAATTCACCGTTTGATAATGCAGGCCGCGCGCGTCGCCCCCTTGGCGAGTGATCTCATCGACCAAACCCTGACAGATTTCGCCGCACAAGGTTCGGGCGACGATCTCCAAAGTCTCGTCGTCGGTGTAACGGCGGCCTTGGACGAAGCGCGGCTGAATCCCGGCCTTCGCCATCGCCGCGTTGATCGCCTTCCCGCCGCCATGCACCAAGATTGGTCTCATTCCAACGGATGACATGAAAATGACATCGGTCAGAAACGCCTTCACCGCCGCCGTCTCTTCCATCGCGCTGCCGCCCAGTTTGATGACGACGTGCCGATCCCGGAACTGGCGTATCCACGGGAGGGCTTCGAGCAGCACATCGGCCTTGCGCACGGCCTCATCAAAGTTCTGTGACATCACGATTTCCGGCGACGGACCTGAATGAAAGGGCGGGATTCTAGGTTCGTCTTGCGCGGAGTGTCAATTCGGTGATGCACGTGCCACGACACTGGCCAGATAGAGTCGAGAAAGACCGGCCGTGGACGATCTTGGCAGTGCTGACTGGGGCTGCGGATGGATGAGGAGACCTTCGGTCGGGCGTTTCGGCGGGGTCGGAAGACTCGCGGCAAATGAGGTTAACGCCGTTCTCCGCCTCTTACTCCTGCATCACCACTTCGACCTCCTCCTTCGCCTCCTCTGCCAGCGCCTGAGGCTTCGCGGGCTTTCCGATAGCTGACGGTGAAAGTGTCGGCATCGACGGGCAGTGAGACGTTGATGCCTGCCTGTTCAAACATGCTTCGGGTGCGTTGGCTCTTGGCCCATTCGTCTTCGGTGATCGCTCCGTCACGATTGGCATCCAAGCGGGAAAAGTTGTCGCGGGCTTCGCGTTCGGTGGGATCTTGGTTGTCACCGCTGGGACGCGGGCTTCCCGCCTTCATGACGATCTTTGGTCCCAGTTCGGCGGGAGTGAGGAATCCGTCGCCGTTCTTGTCGAGTTTGGTGAACTCCGCGTACTTCGCGCGGTCCCACTCATAGAGACCAATCTGCCCGTCGCCGTTTTTGTCTCGCGCCTGATACTCAGCAGGAAGGTTTCGCATGAACTTCGACTTGCCGGAAGAAATGCGACGACTACCGTTGGTTGGGCCACCCGTCGGGGAATCCGCTCCGGGGGGCGTTTCTAGCTCGTCAGATCGGACGGCGTTTTTCATTTCCTTGCGCGACTGCCGATCTTCCGACTTCTCCTGCCCCTTCCTGTCATCGGCTTCGCGTTCGGCGACGCCCGCCGTGATGAACTCATCGCGCGCCAAAGGGTATCCTTGCCGGAGTCCATTTTCCCGCATTCGGCCTAGCCGCTTCTGTGAGAACTCGCGCGCTTCGTCTTCAGACAACTGACCGTCTCCATCCCGATCGAGTTCGTCGAACTGACTCTCCAGTTTGGCTTGGTGCGACTCTGCAGCTTCGTTTTCTTGTGCTCGCAATGTGCAAGAGAAGCTCAGCAGTGCGAATGAGACGAGAGGAAAGTAACGGTTCATGAGAGACTCCTGCGTGACGCGACGCCCCAGTATTTCATTAGGAATGGCTGGCGAAATCCAATGGAGACCAGTTGTGCGGCTTGAGATCACTTCGGACGTTTGAGCAAGAAAACCTGAGTTTCTCGGCACGGTCGTTTCAACCGCTATCATCCCGAACATGCCGTTTGGCGGGAATGACCAGTCGGGTAATCCTTGCTGGCTGTTCTGAAGACTCCGATGTTTCTCACAGATTCGACCGTATTAGCTGAGAGGCGAAACAGGATACTGGCGGTTCGTAGGATGGACGGCTCGACCTTCCAAGCTCCCACAGGGGAACCGAACGGATGAGGCGTTCATCCTGCTGGCACATCAAATTCGTGACGCGTCTCAGGTTGATTGTCGGCGACGTGCATTACAAACACCATGCGTTCAGCTTTGTTTGACCTGAAATCTTGCGGACTCCGCCTACGCGCGGTGCTGAAACGGACGACATACTAAGCGGCGACTGTTCCAACGCGGCGAGACTTCTCGCAACCGTTCCCTCGGAGGCCATCATGCGGTGCTTCAAACTTGCTTCTCTGTTCTCGACTCTTGTTCGTCAGTCGAAGTTCTTTCGACCAGCAAGCCTAGCCTTGGTCAGTCTGCTGTGGCTTGATAATGGAGTGGCGTTCTCGCAACCGGGGGGGCCTCCATTGGAACGGCCTCAAGAGGGCGGTTTTCGACGCGGACGATCCGGTTTCGGCGACACACCCACTTTGGGGCTGGCTCTGCGCGACGAGAAGTTTGCCGAGAAGTTGGCTCTGACGGAGGACCAGCGCAAGAAGCTCGATCAATTGCGCATGGACATGTTCATGGCCATGCGCAACTTGGCGTCTCGCGATGAGATGCCGAACGTGTTGAAGGAGTTCGAGCAGAAGTCTGTCGAAGTTCTCTCGGCTGACCAGAAAAAGACTTGGGATGTCCGCAAAGAGGAAATGAAGGTCGAGATCGCTGCGCGCGAAGCGGAGCGTAACGGCGGCAGCGAGACCGTACGTGATCCCGGTGGCAATCGCGGGCCGGGTGGTAGTCCCGCCGTCGCGCCTGCTCCCGTGCGCCGGACTGAGTTCGTCGAAGAGAAGCCACCCGAGGGGGCCAAGGTCTCTGCATCATTCGGAACTCGCATTGCCGTTGCTTCCACGGCCGATGGCAAGGTTCCCACGGTGTCCGATGACAAGACGGACGGTCCCAAGTTGGCCTTCAATTTCCGCTACGCGCCGTGGTCCGATGTTTTGAAGCTCTTCGCGGAAGCGGCGAGCCTGACGCTCGATCTGAACGATGTTCCGCCCGGCACCTTCAACTATTACGACGAGAAGTCGTACACCGTTACTGAGGCGCTGGATGTCCTCAACGGCTATCTGTTACCGAAGGGCTTCGTGCTGATTCGCCGGGACCGGTTCCTCGTGTCGCTCAACTTCGACAATGGCATCCCGCCGAACTACATCCCCGATGTCACGATCGAAGAGTTGTCGAAGCGGGGAGCCAACGAGTTACTCAGCCTGATCCTCCCCCTTGAGGGACTCGAAGCCGACAAGATCGTGGGCGAGGTCAAGGAGCTGCTCGGGCCTTGGGGCAAAGTCTCCGCGTTGAAGAACACGAACTCGCTGGTCTTGATGGACACGGGAAGCAATCTCAATCGCATCTACAGGCTGCTCAAGTCAGGATCGCCAATCGACAACAAAGAGACCGCGTTCCGTGCTCTGCCGCTCAAACACATCACTGCGGCTGAGGCCGAGCGGACGGTTCGTCGGTTGTTTGGACTCACCACGACCACGACTTCGACCACCACGAATTTTTCGCAGGGAGGCTTCTCACCTTTCGGAGGTGGCTTCGGCGGCAGTCCATTTGGCGGCGGGTTCGGCCCACCGGGATTCTCCGGAAGCTCGCGTGATGGACGGTCAGACGACCCGCGGAGTCGCGATGGCGGCAGCAGCTCTCGAACGCCGACTTCCTCCGGCGGCGCATCCACTCCGTCGCAATACGCGGGCAAGATTCAAGTGACGGCCGACACGCGCACCAACCACTTGCTCATCACTGCCAGTTCGGCCCTCGTCAAGGTCGTGGAAGAGGCGGTGAAGGCGATCGACGTGGATAAAGATGCGAGCGGCAAGACCGTTCAAGTGAATGACACCCCCGCGTACCTCAAGGCTTACTTGGTGCCGGGTGGCGACGCGACGCAAGTCTCGCGCACGCTGAACTCGCTCATGCCGGGACTGATCGTCGGTGAAGACACTCGCTCGGGGAAAATTCACGTCCATGCGACGCGTGACGAACACGCCGAAATCGAGAAGCTCGTGCAGACGCTGGCGGGCGATTCGGCCGGAGGATCTGTGGCCGTCATCAACCTCACACGGCTCGATCCGGTCCAGGCCACCAACACGCTCAAGGCACTGTTTGCAAGTGATCCGAAGCCTCCGTTGATCGAACCCGATGCGTTCGGGCGCAGGCTGCTCGTACGCGGGTCGGCCGATCAGTTGGCTCAGGTGAAGATCCTGCTGAGTCAACTGGGCGAGGTCGGGGCGGAGCCTCAAGGTGAGAACATCGATCGAGGAAACACGCGCACGATCCACTTGGGTGGCCGCGATCCGCAGGATGTGATGCCCCTCATCAAACAAATGTGGGACGCAGGCAATCGCAATCCGATCCGCGTCGTGATCCCTTCGCAGCCGAGTCCCATCCGCGACAAGCGCGTGCCGAGTGCGAAGGAGGAACAGTTGCAGGATGAGCCTCCGCGACGGGAACGCTCCATTGAGCCGCCTCGCGGGCTGCGCAGTGATGATGCCGAACGTCCCGCGACGGAAGGGCGACCGCGCGTGCGACCGATTCCTCGCGGCGAGCGGACTGACTCGGGGGCCGCCGCGCCCCGAAGGTCGTCCATTCTTCAGGTCAGCCGCTCGGGAGCGGATCGTGAGGAAACTGACGTTGATGTCGAAAGACCAAGTAGCGTTACTAGCAGTTCCACAAACAACGCCGACGCCACCAACTCATCCGACAACAAGGGAGCCGCAAGCGAGTCGCCCCCCATCGGCGTCACGATCATCGGCGAAGAGGTTATCCTACAATCCCAAGACAAGCAGGCTCTCGACCGGTTGGAGGACATGTTCAACACACTGTCTTCCGCCATGCCTTCGCGCACCCGCTGGACGATCTTCTATCTGAGATCAGCCGATGCGACGGAGACGGCTCAGATGTTGGAGAAGCTGTTTCCGCAGAGCAGTGTGAGCGCTTCGAGTTCGTCCAGCGATGGGCTGTTTGGGTCGCTCACCAGCGGGTTATCCACGATGGGACGCGGCATGATGAACGTCACCGGCCTGAACCAAACTCTCGGCGGAGCGGGCAGCCTGAGAATCATCACTGATCTGCGAGCCAACGCTCTCTTCGTGACCGGCCCTCAGGAGATGATCCGTGAGGTCGAGCAAATGCTCGAATTGCTCGATGCGTCAGAACTGCCTGACTCACTGCGCAACCGCGTACCGCGATCGATCCCCGTCGAGCATGCCGACATCGACGAAGTCTTCGAGATTGTGGAGAGCGTCTTCAAAGACTCGATTACACCCGACGCGGCAGCTCAGGGGGGGGCGAACGGTCAACGATTCAATCCGCTCGCCATGTTAATGGGTGGCGCGGGAGGAGGCGGAGGTGGAGGAGCAGGCGGTCGCAAACAGCCGTCAGTCGAACTGACCATCGGCATCGATCGACGAACCAGCCACTTGATCGTTTCAGCCAATGACTCGCTGTATCGCCAAGTTGAGGATCTCGTTCAATCGGTCGATGCCCGCGCCCGCGATGCCCGACAAACAGTCAAGATCATCAAGCTGGAGTCCGCTGATCCCTCGATCCTCTCCGACACGATCAAGTCAGTCCTCCCAAAGGTCAATGTCAGTGGCGCACGCAGCGGAAGCCGCAAGACCGGAGCAGATCCCAGCAACCCAAGTGCGCAGCCAAGTGGACAGCAGCCTCCCGATGCCACTCGCGACACGGAGATTCTCCGCCGCGCGATGGAACAACGCTCACAAGGTCGATCCGGTAGAAGCGGCGGTGGTGGATCGCCGTTTGGCGGAGGTTTTCCCGGCGGAGGCGGGCCGGGTGGTGGGCGTCCTGGTGGAAGATAACAGGTCGAGATTGAGCCGACAGGACCAACGATCTGGAGGGCAAGGCGGGAACTAAGGCATGTTTCATTGGGACCGTGATCCGCTGCGACTGCGGCGAACGATCTCGCGGCGAGATTCGTTGCGAGTCGGAATGCTCGGGCTAGGCGGGTTGGTTCTGCCAGACCTGCTTCGGCTGCGATCAAACTCGGCCATCGCAGGGCCGGCCGCGTCCAAAGAGACTTCGGTCATTCTGTTGTTCGTGCATGGCGGGCCGAGTCAACTCGAAACTTATGACCTCAAGCCTGAAGCGCCAACGGAAATTCGTGGCCCATTTTTGCCAATTGCGAGTGCCATTCCGGGGATCGACATCTGCGAGCATCTTCCCAAACAGGCTAAGCTCGCGGACAAGTTCACGCTCATTCGATCGTGCTGCCACGATCAAGCCAATCACTTCGAGGGGCATGCCCGGTTTCTGAGCGGCTACGGCCAGTTCAAGCCGGGAAGCAGTGAGTCGTACTACCCGCAGGTCGGTGCCGTCGTAAACCGCGTGCTATCGGAACAGCGCGGCGGCTTGGCGGCGGTGGCGATCAACGGCGTGGTTCTGAACGGTCCCGATTACAGTCCCGGCATCGCTCAAGGTTTTTGGAGTTCTCAATACCGCGTCCCCATTTCTAACTTCGCACTGCGAGACGCCAGCCTGACGGTCGAAAGCGGTCGATTGGGTGACCGGCTGGCAATGTTGCAATCGTTCGACCGCTACCGCCGCGAGGCCGATGCGACGGGAGCAATGACTGGATTGGACGTCTTCAACCAGCGAGCCATCAACATCCTGACGACGAAACGCGTGCGAAACGCCTTCGACCTGACGAAGGAAGACCCGCGCCTGTGCGAAAAATATGGAGACGGCTACGGTCGCGAAGTCCTCGTCGCACGGCGACTGGTTGAGGCGGGAGTTGGCTTCGTCTCGATCCGAATTCCCGGTAGTGGCGAAGGAACCAAAGCCTACGACTGGGACGATCACGCGGTGAACTGGGACATGCTCGGTGCGATGAATGCCCGGCTACCAAAGTACGATCACGTCGTGAGTACGCTGATTGAAGACATCTATGATCGCGGGTTGGACCAGAACGTACTCGTTGTCGTCACGGGTGAGTTTGGTCGCACGCCGCGACTGGAGTTCAAAGACGGCAAGATCGGCCGCGATCATCATCCTGGCGCGATGTCGATCCTTGTCTCAGGCGGCGGAAAGCCGATGGGCCAAGTGATCGGAGCGACCGACCATCACGCGGCTCGCCCCAGCCAGAGGCCACTCGATCCGCACGATATTCTCGCGACGATCTACCAGCATTTGGGGATCGATCACAAAGCGGAGTTCCCGGATCCGCGCGGCCGTCCGATCCCATTGACGCGCGGTACGCCGATCGCCGAACTGGCGTGAGGCATTTGTGGGGCGGCTCTATTTTTGCCTCGAAAAACCAGCCCGACGCGTCAGCGAGGGCTGAACATTCGATGACGGTGAGGCCCTCGCTGGCGCGTCGGGCTAGTTTTGAAATTACTCTGGACGCCCATTTTCTGACAAAGCCCCGCGTCACCATTCCATCTCGATGCCTGCTCGCAGTCCGTGCAAGATGAGCGTGTCGGAAGCTTGGACCGAGTACGTCGCATTGCCGAGGGCGTCGTAAGCCAGTCCCTGTTGTTGCGAGGGACCGAGCGCCGTGTTGGTGAGAAACATGGCTTCGTAGCCGCTGCGCAGTTTGATTCGCTCCGAGATGCGGATCGAGGAACTCAGCCCAAGGTTTGCTCCAAGCGAGAGCTTGTCGGATTCACCGCTGAACGAGCGGCGATAGGTCGAGTCGAGTGAGTCGGCGTAGGTTTCGGTGACGGTCCCTCGCACGCGGTTGTGAAAGAGTCCAGCCCGCAGATTGCCGTCGAGTGAGAAACGCCCCCGTTGCAGGATCGCGGCGTCGAAAGTGCCTTGGACGCCGTTCAGTTGGTTGCTCGCGGTGCCGTTCCACAGCATTGTGAAAACTCCGCCTCCGAGACCCGGATCGAAGAAGCCACCACCACCGCTGATGAGCGAGAGACCCGTAGCCAGCAACACGGCATCGGAAAGTTGATCGTTGCCGTCGTCCACGACCGTTTCGTCGCCATCAATATCGAAGGCATCGAACGTGCCGCTGACTCGCGCCAGTGCGGCTTCCGACAGTGTGACGTGACGGAAGCCGAGACCGAAGCTGTACCGCTGCCCCTCGGTGCGGCGTGTCTTGACGTTCATTTGGATGTCGTACAGGTTGCTGGTTTGTTTCAGCGTGTATGTCGAGCCGGGTCGGATAAATTCAAACTCGTCCGTTTCATCGTTGGCTCCCCCACCAGCGATGTCGGGATTGGTGGCCGCGTCATAAAGCGGCCGAAAGAATGTCGTGTGATTGACGAAGTTGGCGTCACCTGTCGGATCAATCAACAAGCTGGCTTGGCCGTCATCGAAGCTGATCGCTCGCGTGAGAATCCCGGTTTGTCCGGTACTCCATCCCGAGAAGCTCGTCCAGACTCCTTCGAGTTCGTAGTTGGGATCGATCAGCCAGCCGACTCCGACACGGTATCCGCCTTCGTTGTGGTAGTCGGTGTCACCGAAGCGAACACTCTGCGGACCACCGATGACGGGACCGCTGCCACCGGAGTTGTTTCGCCGCCACAACAGAGCCTCGGTGGTAAGCCAGAACCCGGTCTCGCGATCCGGCCAGAGGAACGCTCCGATCGCTTCCTCATCGGGTTCGTCCGATTGAGCTTGTGCGGGACAGGCCCAACTGCATGACAGGCACAGCACCACGAGAGTCCAGACCAACGGTGTTTTCATGGCATCATCCCTAATGCTCGACAGTCGCGTATCGCCCCTCACGTCCGAGAGTGTGACCGCTGCGATCCTTCATTGCGGCGCAATCAACGCACGCACCACATGCCTGATTTCATCGGCAGTCCGATCCCATCGTCCGGCGAGACGGGCGGCACCCGGCCGTAAAGTTTCGTCAGTTCGAGCGGGAAAGACGCGAACTGCCGGTTGAGCCGATTGCAACGACAACCCTCAACCGCGAGCTTTGCCGAGACCGCATTCACCGGACACCAAACCGACCGGCAAGGATTGCCGCGCACCCTACTCGCCGCGCGACGACTGGCACAGTCGATCGAGATCATCGAAGAAATGGGGATAGGTCTTCGAAGTGCAGCCGGGATCGGCGATGACGATGCCGGGGACTCGCAGGCCAAGTAGCGCAAAGCTCATCGCCATGCGGTGATCGTCGTAGGTGGCGACGATTCCCGGCTGGAGCGGCCCCGGATGAATAGTCATGCCGTCCGGATGTTCTTCCACGGACAGGCCGAGTCGCTGGAGTTCGGTCACGACGGCCACGACACGATCGGTCTCCTTGTGTCGCATGTGGGTGACGTTGCGGATGCGCGTCGGGCCAATTGCGAACGGGGCCACGCACGCCAAAGTTTGAGCCGTGTCGCTGATTGCGTTCATGTCGATGTCGATGCCGCGTAGCTCACGGCCACGCACCGTGATGCTGCTCGCGTTCCAAGTCACTTCGCAGCCCATCCGTTCGAGTGCCTCGACAAAATAAACGTCTCCTTGCAACGCGTTCGCGGTGAGTCCTTCCACCGTCACTTCGCCCCCCGTCACGGCGGCGGCAGCGAAGAAGTAACTGGCCGCCGAGGCATCTGGCTCGATGTCATAGCTGCGGCCGCGATACGACTGCGGGCGGATGAGGTATCGCCCCGGCTGGTCGCGCTCGACGTTCACGCCGAACTGCAACATCACCTGCCACGTCATCTCGACATACGGTTCCGAGACCATTTCACCGGCGAGGCGGATCTCGACGGGAGACGCCGCGCACGGGGCCGCCATCAGGATGGCACTTAGAAACTGACTCGACACATCGGCGTTGACGGTCGTCGTTCCGCCGCGAAGGCCATCGCTGGTCAGGACGACCGGCGGACAATCGGTCCCGAGTTCGGCAGCGACCGAGATTCCAAATTGGCGGAGCGATTCCAACAGATCGCCGATCGGGCGCTCGCGCATCCGCGCGTTGCCGTCGAGTCGAAACGTCCCGCGTCCCAACGCACATAGTGCCGTGAGAAACCGAATGCTCGTTCCGCTGTTCTCCAGCCACAGATCGGCCACGGCGACACGCGGTCGGCCCGAGCAGCCATTCACCACGACAGAACAATTGGCGGGTGAGTGTTCGACCGAGATGCCCAGCCGTCGCAGGCTGTCGATCATGACTTGAGTGTCTCGACTGTCGAGCACGCCTGTCAGCCGCGACGTTCCCTCCGCAAGAGCCGCCACGACGAGCGCTCGATTGGTGAGACTCTTCGATCCGGGAGGTCTGATCGTTCCCGAGACGGGACGATCAACGGGAAACATTTCGCGGGTGTCGGTCATGATTCGATTGCAGTGGAAGAGGCGAAAACGATTTCGGGGCGGTGAGAATACAAACGGATCATTCGTCGTGAAACCAAGGTTGACGTGACCTCTGTCGGTCACGTCAACCTTGGCAAGTCGCGTGGCGTCACTTCTCCGTCCCGAACGGTTCGAGGAACCACATCCCAGGGCTGATGACTCGCGAGGGCTCGATCGGGAACTGCTCGCCCGTCAGTTGAGTCAACGACCAGCGCGCGACCAAGCCGGTTCGTTCGTACCCGTTTCGCGCCTTGACGAAGCCGCGCAGAGCTTCAACTTGGGTAACCGCGTTCATGCGGGCGAGTGAAACGGCGGACGACTCACGCACCAGATCCAATTCAGGTGGAAACGTGGCAGGGTCGAGGATGCGACCGATGAACAGGCCAGGGAGGTCTCCATCCGGATTCCCCTCGTGCAACCAGCCGAGTGATCGGATCGCCGCCCCGCGCGAATGGAACCCCATCGTCATGTTTAGCGGGATGTACTCGCGGAGGAGCGGCTCGGCGGCCTGATACTTCATGCGGCCGAATCCTTCGGAGAGATGGGCGACTTGTTCATCGAGTCCCGCAGGATTCACTTTGGTTCGGATCACGGTCTGGCGGCGGGCTTTGTCGAGCATACCGGGCAGGGTGTCCACAACTTCCAGCCGTCGGAGTCCCCACGCCGACGCGATCATCACTTCGGGGCGAGTCGATTCGAGCAACTCGACGAGCCGTCCCGCCGCTGGCTTGTGATCGAGTGCCACCAGCAAGAGCGCCGCCTGTTCGTGGCCGCGCCAACTGTCGCGAGACAGCTCGTGCGACCCTGCCGCTCGAATCGGCTCGCCGAGTTCTGGCATCACCGCGAGCCGGAAGAGAGCCTCGCGAATCTCACTGCGGACTTGAGGGTGGACATCGTCCAGCAATCGAGCCAACGGCGGCATTCGTTCCGGCGTCGGTCGTTGGATGAAGGACTCGGCCGCGTGGCGTCTTACCTGCGGATCGGGACGATTCATCGCCACCTCCGCCAACGATAGAACGAGGCTCGGGTCGATCTCGTTGAGTCGCGCGAGTGCGATCGCTGCGACGGATGGCTCAGAGTCTTGAGCCAATTCGACCAGCAGCGTTCGTGACTTGTCGCTCGTGTGCCGCGCCAGCAAACGTACGGCGCAAAGGCGATCAACGATCGACACGCTCTGCACCGAATTCGCAGTTCGAGCGGCAGCCGAGGAGACCAGTCGCTCCGCATCGGGTTCTAAGTCTCGTTCGGCCAGCAGGCCCGTTGCGACGGCGGCTTCCAGGCGCAGGTCGGGACGAAGCTGTCTGTTGAGCGTCATTTGCCGAACGGTGTCGAACGCTTTCACTTCACGGACGTGAGCCAACCCACGCAGTGCCAGCACGGTGTCTCGCTGGCGTCCGGAAGGCTCATTGAGTCGAGCCAGCCAGACGACTCGCGCCGGTGCAAAGTTCCATTCGGCCAGAACAGGTTCGATGAGCTGTCGCAACTCAGGCTCATGCCGCTGCGCCACGTCGAGCATTTTCGGTGCGGAGGGTTGCGACTTCAGCGCGATCAATGTGCGGGCAGCAGCGAACCGCGTCGCCGGATGTGAACCGTCCGCAACCAACAAATTCTCCAACTGAGGAATCGCCTCTTCGAGGTCGGGCACGCCCATCGGATGCGCCTTGCCGATCGTCTCTGCTGCTTGTCGCTGCATGTCATGTTCGGGGCGAGACAGCGCATCCAACCAGAGCGTCTTCAATCGTGGCGAGTACGATTTAACCGTTCCGGGAAGCTGAACCTCCGGGTCCGTGTACATGAGAAACTCGGGGCGAATCTCAGCGCGAGCAGGCTCGGAAGCCAGCAGACTCAACGCGATGAACACCGCGAACAGCAGAGGAGAGAGGAGTAATTCAGTGAGATAGCGTCGCATGACGAGAACTTTCCGAGCGGGGCACTAAGAACCTATCCGAAAACCGTTCGCGAGTTTGGCACACCGGATGCTTTTCGAGAAGCGGGTTGTCTCGAAGTTGCCGGGAGGTGTGCCAATGGCCGCGAGTTGTTCGTCCAAGTTTGACCAGATTTCCGATGCGCTCTGGGAACGAATGGAACTGGTACTCCCGAATTACAAACGCAGTTGTCAAGGGGGGCGTCCGCGGCTGCCGTTGCGAAACGTGGTGACCG
>JAYVDI010000136.1:0-16612 GCA_043749505.1 Schlesneria sp.
GTTGCCCACGCGGTTAAACGACCAACAGAACTTCAATCACGTCAACCGAAACAGTCGCCTCGCATTTTCGGTCGTGGCAGCGGCGATCACTTCTTTTGAGACTCCCCTCGCCTCCGCCAGACACGCGGCAGTCAGTCGCACATGAGCCGGTTCGTTTCGTTTGCCGCGAAAGGGTGTGGGGGAAAGGTACGGCGCATCCGTTTCCACAAGCAGCCGGTCCAGCGGAACTGCGAGCGAAACCTGCCGCAACACTTCGTTTCTTTTAAACGTGACCATCCCACCAAACGAAAGGTGCATTCCCATTTCGAGACAAGCCGAGGCCGTCTCAGCGGAACCGCAGAAGGCGTGCATCACACCACGCAGTAAGCCGTGGGCGGAGTGCCTCCGCAATTGAGTGACCACTTCCACTTCGGCCTCACGGCAATGCACGACGAACGGCAGATCGAGTTGCCGCGACAACTCCAAGTGACGGTCGAAGTACTCTGTCTGCAACTCGATCGGCGAATGATCCCAATACTGATCCAGACCGGTCTCACCGAGGCCGACGACCTTGGGCGCAGCGGCCAGTTCCACGATCCGCTCCCAGTCGCCAGGCTGAGCGGCTTGAATGTAGTTCGGATGCAGGCCGACCACCGCGAACACGCTGTCGTATTTCTGAGCGAGTTCGAGGACACGACGGCAACTGTCTAGGGTGATGCCGATCGTCAATATCCGCGTCACACCGGCATCGACCGCGCGTTGGATCGTGTCGTGGCAATCTTGCGTAAACGACTCTTCGTCCAAGTGACAGTGCGTGTCGATCCACTCCATCGTCGCGACTCCGATCGGCACGTGCTGTCTGTACAGAACCATGCCGCGCAGGGACTCCCGAAATTGGCTACAGCTTCAACAACCGCAGCTCTTCGGTGCCAGCACGCTGCGCCGCGAGGATTTCATCGAGGGCGCTCGCCGCTTCGGGGTCATCGATGCATGTGTGCGCCGCTTCGTCCAACTCCGACACGAGGACATCCTGATTGGCGAGGATGCGTGGTAGCAGCGACTTCAACGAAAGGAAATGCAGGTCTGTGAAGGCCGCCGGATAGACACCGAACTCCACCGGACATCGACGTTCGACGAGCAAGTCCGTGAGTCGCTCAACGTGCTGACGCTGGCTTCCGACAAGTCGAGCGACCGCGTCGCGGGCGGCGGAGGCGCTGTTCGGCGACCAAGGACTGGCCTCGCCCACAAACTGGAGCAGGCTGCGCCCGAGATCGACGATCAGTTGATTCAGCTTCGTGTTGTGTTGAATGCGGGCCATGAGCAATCCGGTAAGACAAGCGACAGCGACCGGCAGTCAGCCGACGCGGACGGAACGAGACGGGCCAACTTACAGGAATGCGTCAGCCGCGTGACGGGCGACAAGACTCAGCGGTTCGATCCAAACCGTTCCCAACAGCAGCACCATCGCCGAGATCATCAGCACATAGAGGCCGGATGACGATTGAGCCGTCAACGACACCGGTCGGGCGTCGGTCGGTCGGTTCTGCATGCACATCACTTTCAGCACGCCCACGTAGTAGAACAGGCTGAGCACGGTGTTCAATCCGCCTGCCGCCAACACGACCCACATGAACCAATGCACGGCGGTCGCATCGAACACGGCTGCGAAAATGAAGAACTTCCCGAAGAAGCCACCGAGCGGCGGGATGCCCACCAGACTGAACATACAGATTGCCATGCAGACCGCCAGCAACGGCGACTGGTGGACGATCCCCTTGTAGTCGTCGATCTCTTCGCTGAACAACTGATTCCGCAGGAACGCGACGATGGAGAACGCACCGAGATTCATGAACAGGTAGACGGCAAGGTAGTAAACCAATCCCTCGATGGCCCTCGCTGGCGAACTCAACTCGATGCTATCTCCCGCCGAACGCAGCACGAGCATCGCCGAGACCGCCATGAGCATGTAACCCGCGTGAGCGATCGTCGAATAGGCGAGCAGTCGCTTGAGGTTCGTCTGCGAATAAGCGGCAAGGTTCCCGAACGTCGCCGTCACGGCAGCGAGAACCCCCAACCCCAGACCGAACACCAAAGCCAAGTCCGGCAGGCCACCGTCAGAGCCACCAGTGACAGCCAATGAGAACCGCACGAGCAACGCGAAGGCCGCGGCCTTGGAACCGATCGACAGGAAACCGGCGACTTCCGCAGAGGCTCCCTGGAACGCATCCGGACACCAGAAGTGGAACGGGACGGCGGACAGTTTGAACGCGAACCCGACCGTGATCATCAGCAAGGCCAGCAAGACAACCCGTGCTTCCGGCTGATGAGTTCCGAAGCCATTCCTAAACAACGCATGGAGCCGGTTGCCGAGTTCGGGGAATTCGGCCGTTCCCGTCAGACCTGCGAGCAGGCTGATTCCGAATAGCATCACCCCCGCTGCTCCGGCACCGTAGACCACAAACTTCAGTGCCGCCTCACTGCTCTGCCGCCGCCCCTTCAGAAAGCCGGTCAACGCATAACTCGGCACGCTGGCCATCTCAATTCCGACGAACATCATCAGGAGATGATTCGCACTCGACATCAACATCATTCCCACAACGGCTCCCGAAAGCAGAACATAGAAATCGGGAGCGTCTTCATCATCGGGAATGCCCGTCAGCACCGTCAACGCGATCACGAACACCAAGAAAAACAGCAGCAGCCCGCGAATGAAGACGGAGAACGAGTCGTGGATCGCCAACCCGGTAAACAGTTCGACCGCCCCGCCACCCTCAACGCGCAGTTCGCAGAACTGGAACAGCACGTTGATGAATGCCGCCATCCCGCCCAGCAGCGCAATCCAGTGCGTCGGCACGAGCTTGTCGAGACTCGTCAAACGAGCCAACAGCATCAACACGATGGAGCCGGAGAGAATCAACTCCGGGAGAAAAAGCTCCAACGAACGAAACGCGCCCACCTGAGTGGCCCCGCCGCCGTCGAAAAACTGCGATAAGAGTGACTGAAAATCCATGACGTTCTCAACGGGTTCCGGCATTCGCCAGCAGGCCGACTTCATTCTGCCCCAACTCGAACTTCGAGCGAGGCCCGCATTGTGCGATCAACTCAACCCAGCGAATTACCGGACGAACGTGGTCTGCACGGCCGACGCGGCACCATGCATCGTGTCGTAAGTCGTCGCCATACTGTTGACCATCGCGTCAATCGAACCGCTCATCAAATCGAACAGCAGGCCGGGAAAGACTCCCAGAACAATTGCACCGACGACCAGTGTGTAAGCCACCGTCAACTCACGAGCATTGATCGGCGTGATTGCTTCTGGATGCGGACCCTTATATTCGGGGCCGAGATACACACGTTGCATCGTCCACAGGATGTAGCCCGCAGTCAAAATCACACCGGATGCCGAGATGATCGCCAGAAGCGGGTCGTAGTTCCAACAACTCAACACCGAGAAGATTTCGCCGACGAACCCACACAATCCCGGTAGCCCCAAGCCCGCGAAGAAGATCACCGCAGCCAATCCGGTGTAGTGCGGCATCAACTGGGCAATGCCACCAAACTTGTTGAGGTCGCGGTGGTGAACGCGGTCGTATAAGACACCCACCATAAAGAACATGCCCGTCGAGGAGATACCGTGCGCGATCATCTGGAACATCGCGGCATTGATCCCCATCTTCCAATAATCGGCATTAAACGTCTTGCCATCGACAATCTTCCAGACGGCCAGGCCCAACAACACGTAGCCCATGTGACTGACTGAACTGTATGCCACGAGTCGCTTGAAGTCCGTCTGAGCCATCGCGGCGAACGCACCGTAGATGATGCTGAAGACACCGAGCGCCACGAGGAAGTAGGCCGCGTATTGCACTCCATACGGACAGAGCGGGAAGGCGATGCGGATGATTCCGTACCCGCCCAATTTCAGCAGGATCCCTGCCAGAATCATTGAGATCGGAGTCGGAGCTTCAACGTGTGCATCGGGCAACCACGTGTGAAACGGAAAGCAGGGCAACTTGATGGCGAACCCGATGAACAGCAGGATGAACGCCGCGATCTGCATCGACTCGCTGTAGGCAGGAACCGAACCGCGACCAGCGGCCACTTCCGCCAGATAGAGCAGGTCAAAGCTGCGACCGCTGTTGAAGTAGAACATCAGCATGGCGATCAGCATCAGTACACCGCCCGCCAGCGTATAGAGGAAGAACTTGATTGCCGCATATTCTCGGCGAGGGCCACCCCACACGCCGATCAGGAAGTACATCGGCAGCAACATCACTTCCCAGAAGACGTAGAAGAGGAAGAAGTCGAGCGACAGGAAGACTCCCAAGACCCCGGTCTCAAGGACCAGAAACAGCATCAAGTAGCCTTTGACGTGCTTCTCGATGCTCCACGAGGCGAGGGCCGAAAGCACGAAAACCAATCCGGTGAGCATCACCAATGGCAGACTGATACCGTCCACACCCAGGCTGTAATAGACGTTCCAGTTCTTGATCCATTCCGTGCTGAGACGAAACTGCATCCCACCTTGAGACGGATCGAAGCCAGCCCACAGCTGCAGTGTGAGGGCGAATGTCAGCATCGTCCCGACAAGCGTGAAATAACGCATCCCCTCCTTCGCCTGACCGTCGAACGCCAGCAAGACCAGCGCGAACAGGGCCGGAAGGAAAATAATGAAACTCAGAATGGATTCTGCACTCAACATGGTGTTCTCAATCTCTTTGAACGCGGCGGACAGCACTGGCCCCGCAGCAGATCATCCAACGATCTCACTCAAACCACGATCACCAACAAATTACTTCGGTGTCGCGGTGATCAACACGGCAAACAACACGACCACCCCAACCGCAACCCACATCACGTACTGTCGCAGTCGTCCTGTCTGAACAACTCGCAACGACATACCTACAGACCGCGTCACGCTACCGACAAGGTTGACCAAACCATCGATCATTCCCTCGTCGAACTTCCGATCCCACTGAGCGACCGATTTGACAATCTTCGCGGACGTGTGCAGCACGACATCCAACACATGCTTGTCGAAGCCGGCACACCACGCGGAGATGATGTGAACGGGGCGCACAAACATCGCGTCGTACAGCACATCAAACCGCCACTTATCGACGAGGAACTCGTGAACGCCAGGAAATTGGCGGCGGATGTCTTCCGCTCGAATGGCCCGGACGCCGTACATGACATAGGCGAGAATTGACCCGGCGAACGCCGCCAACAGGGCCATCACACCCGCTTGGTTGTGGACTTCGTGAATTTGATGATGGCTCGGCAACGTGATTTTCGCCGGGCCAACCGAAGTGTATGGCTCATCCGCTGACACAACCGCACTGTCGGCTAACAACCGGAAGAGCGGACCTTGTTCGCCGCCGCCATTGAACCACCCACCCCAAGTGCCGGTCTCCTCGCTACCCGTCAGGATCCGGTAGACCGGCCCCGCCAAGCCGTCGCCTCCGAGCAGCCAACCCCACGAGCACGTCGCAGCCAGAATCGCCAAAACGATCAACGGCGTGGTCATCACGCGCGGTGATTCATGACAGTGGTCGTAAACGTGGTGATCGCGAGGCTCACCCGCAAAAGTCAGAAACCACAGGCGGAACATGTAGAACGCGGTGATTCCTGCTGTCACCAACGGCGTGAAGAACAAGAGAGAATGAACGGGATTCAAATTGGAATAAGCCAAGGCGGAGGCCACGATGGCATCTTTGGAATAGAACCCGGACAGACCGATGTTCAGCACCGGAATCGCCAGTCCCGCAATCGCGACCACACCGATCAGCATCGTGTAAGCGGTGATCGGCATCTTGTGACGCAATCCGCCCATGCGGGGCATTTCTTGGACGTGATGGCAACCCGCAATGACGCTTCCGGAACAAAGGAACATCAATGACTTGAAGAAGGCGTGCGTCACCAAGTGAAACAGCCCGGCACCCCAGCCGCCGACGCCGATCGCCAGCATCATGTAGCCAAGTTGACTGATCGTGGAGTACGCGAGCACACGTTTGATGTCGGTGGCGACGACGGCGATTGTCGCGGCAATGAACAGTGTGATGCAGCCGATGTAGGCGATGACCAGCAGCACTTCCGGCGTAAACACTGGATAGAAGCGACCGGCGAGATAGACACCCGCCGCGACCATCGTTGCCGAATGAACGAGCGCCGAAACCGGAGTCGGTCCCTCCATCGCGTCCGGCAACCACGTCTGCAACGGGAACTGAGCACTTTTTCCGATGCAGCCCGCGAAGATGCCACAGCCCGCCGCGATCAACAGCAGATAGCCGATCGAACGACTCTGGCCATCCTGTTCAAGACGATGCCCGGAAGCATCTCGCAGAAAGACTTGCCGGCCATCTTCGGAGACATCCAGCTTGCCATCATTGCCACGAATCATCGTGAATAAGCCCGCGTCGCCCGACGTGGGTGAGTCGGCAAATTGAAACGTGCCGCACCAAGTCCAGAGGATCATCAGGCCGATCAAGAACCCGAAGTCGCCGACGCGATTCATGATGAACGCTTTGTTCGCGGCCGTGCTCGCCGACTTGCGCTCGATGTAAAAGCCGATCAAGAGGTAGCTGCAAACACCGACCAACTCCCAGAAGATAAAGACTTGGAAAATGTTGCCTGCCAGCACCAAGCCAAGCATTGAGAAGCAGAACAGCGACATATAGGCGAAGAAACGGTGGAACCGACCCGGGCGAGTGAAGTGACCGTGACTCGTGTGAACCTCATGGTCCTCGTATTCCTCGGTCAACTCATCTTTCATGTAGCCAATCGCGAAGATGTGAATACAGGTCGCGATGAACGTCACCATCGTGAACATCACCAGCGTCAGGCTGTCGATGTACCAGTCGAGTGACAGCCGCAGCGAACCGAACTTCGCCAACTGATAGAACGTTCCGGAGAACGCCCGTGGAGCAGTTTTTCCCGCATGATTCACGACAATATCCTGATGCTTGCCACTGTCGGCGACATCTTGTTCGTGAGCGGTCCCCGCAACGACTGCAGCCGCATCGGCGGGAGCCGATGCCGGATCATGAGTTGCCGCGCTGTGATGCTCATCTGAACCGTGATGCTCGACGGGACTCAGTGCCTCCCAGCCAGTCGCGTTCCCCCAGACCATCAATGCGGAAAAACTGCAAAGAAAACCGAGACCAATGCACGCGACAGCGCAGAGGGCCGCCGACTTACTCAATCGGTGCGACCAGCGGAGCCAGTAGATTTCGGCGACGAAGCCCAGCAACGGCAGCAACCACGCCACCGTCAGCAGGTTTCTCAGCAGGTCGCCGGTGGTTTGAGGATCCATGGTGATAATCAGCAGATGAAAGTGAGTGTGGTCAGTCGGAGGGAAACTCGTAGCGGTCGGCAGTCCGACTCAGCCGTGCAGCTCATTGCCGCGATCCACGTCAATCGTTGTGTGGTTGTTGTAGAAGTTGAGTGCGATGGCCAGTGCGACGGCCGCTTCGGCTGCGGCCAGCACGACCACAAACAGGGCGAACGACTGGCCGTCCAGTCCGAGCGGTGTAAAGCGCGAGAACGCGACGAAATTGATGTTCGCCCCGTTCAAAACCAACTCCACACCCATCAGCACCCCAATCGCGTTTCGCTTCGTCGCCATGCAGACGACACCGCAAACGAACAGAATGGCACCCACGGTTAAGTATGCTTCCAGCCCGACGCTACCCATGAAACGCACCTCATACCAGACACGACGATTTTCAATGTTCAACAGAGAAACGTAACCGGTCAAAGGTCAGCAGACGAACCAACCGCCGCTCGCCGCTTGGCACGAGCGAGATAGGCCGCCCCCACCAACACGACCAGCAAATGAATCGACACAATTTCAAACGGCAACAAATACCCCGATGCCAAGTTTCCGTTTGCAGGAGAATTCCGCGTTCCGTCAGATCGCAGGTCTCGATCAGGTCGCAGGCCCAAGAAGCCCAGCCCAAGTTGCCTTACCGTTCGCCCAGCTTGAGTGCGAGCCATCAACGCCGCTTGCGATTTGGCTGCGGCACCCAGCTCTGGTGAACCAGCAGCATCGACAACACCAACTTCCGCAGAAGCCGATCTTCGGGAATCCACCACAGCAGGGCTGGCGTTTCGAGTCGGCAGACGACTCTCGATGTCATTCCATTCAACGGACGTGACCGAGAACAACAGCACGCACAGCAACAGCAGCCCAACACCCGCACCCACAAACGCCTCGGCGGGAGAAGTCTTGATCAAAACGGAGGGACCGCTCGCGGTGAGCATCACGCCGAAGACCAACAGCACTACTGTTCCGCCGACATAGATCAACAACTGAGCCGCACCCAAAAAATCGGCGTGCAACAAGAAGAACAGCGCTGACACAGAGCCAAGCGAAACGATCAACCAGAACGCCATGCGCACGACATTCTGCGTCGCAACCACAGCGACTGCAGCACCGCACGTCAAAATCGCGAAGACCCAAAACAGGAGTTGTTCGATCATCGCGACACCTCTCGAACCGTCGCAGCGACCGACGAGCCAACCTTTGAAGCAGCAACCACATTCAACTCATCAGCTCGACCGGTCGCAGCGACCGCCGGAGAAAACAGAGCGCGAGGAAACAGAGTCGGCCGCTTCAGGTCGGAAGACGCGAGCAGCAACGGCCAGAAGACGGCACCCAAAAACAGGCAGCAACTGATTGGAACCAAGTACTTCAAGCAAGTCGTCATCACTTGGTCGATTCGCAAACGAGGCAGCGTCCATCGAACCCAGATTTGCACGAACACCAGCAAGCTGGCCTTCACAATGAAGACCTTGGCGGCAAAAACGTTTGCGATGTAATTGCCAACCACGAAGCCCTGCACGGGAACATCCTGACCGAAGCTACGAATTCCGTTCAGCATGACCTCGGGAAGTACCAGCCCGGTCTCCCAACCACCCAAGAACAACAGCACAGCAATCCCGCTGACCGCGAACATGCTGGCATACTCAGCCAAGAAGAAGATTGACCAACGGAAGCCGCTGTACTCGGTGTGGAAACCGGCGACCAACTCGCTTTCCGCCTCAGCCAAGTCAAACGGCGCGCGTTTGACGCTCGCGGTGGCCACGGTGAAGTAGCAGAAGAAGGCGAAGAAGGCGAAGGGGTCATGGAAGATGAACCAGTTCCACATGCCACCCGCCTGCATTTTGCCAATCACTTGCAGGTTGAGCGAACCGGCGATCACCAGCGGCACCAGCGCACAGATGGCCATCGGAATTTCATAGCTCACCATTTGAGCCGCTTCGCGCATGGCACCGAACAGCGCCCACTTCGAACCACTGGAGTAACCCGCGAGAATGATCCCGAACACTTCGAGCGACATCAGGGCGAGAATCAGGAACGCACCAGTCTCGGCGGCCACTCCGACCCATCCGTCTGCGACCGGCAAGACCATGAATGCGGCGAACGAGGCGATGGTTGCGAGATACGGAGACATCCGGAACATCATCGCATCGGCCGAGGCCGGAATGAGGTCTTCCTTTTGAATCAGCTTGATCCCGTCGGCCAGCGTTTGCAGCCAGCCGAACTTGCCGCCGACGCGCGTGGGGCCGAGGCGGTCTTGGATGCGTCCGGCAACCTTGCGTTCCATCCAGATGTAAACCATTGGCAGGACAGCGAAGAGGCCGATCAGCAGGGAAGCATGAACAAGTCCCGCAAGGAGAAATGCGACCAATCCGATGAACTCGGCACAAGCGGGACTTCCAAAGGAAGCCAACTGGTCGGCGAGGAATTGCTGAATCGTCAGCGCGGCGAGTGGGCCGTTCATGCGGTGAATCTCGGGGCATAAATCAGCGACGAGGCTCTAAACAGCGGGCCGCGCACGCAGCCCGCCCAAGTCGGCGGCGAACTATGCCAGATGAGTTTTCACGATTCAAGCGACCTCGCGCCGAAACACGACCATTCCCACGGATGAGAAGTTTGGTGGGTGTCGAACTTCGCTGAACAGCCTGTTCAACTTGAGCGGCCAAGCGAGTCTGTCGCCTGAGCGGCGTTTATGCCTCATGTGGACCAAGAGGAGAGATCGGCGAGCCGCATGCCGTAAGGCTGCGGGTTTCTTCTGACGATCCAGAACCCGTGGCCATACGGTGCCTCAGGCTGTCGTTGTCTCAATCGTTGGTGGCTTAATTGTGAGCACGTAAATGACTTCATCAAACGCTGCAATCTCGTACCTCTGCCAGTTTTCTCCCACGAACGCTTCATCGACGCGAAAACCCGGAACGGCAGCGTCTAACGCTCCCAACTCCATTTGTCGCACCACTGGCTGTGATTCATCAATGTACTGGTCCATGTACATCAAGGTCGTCCAGCCGAATGAAAATGGTGAAGCGAAACGTATTTTTACCAATCGCCTCAACTTGGACTGTTCGTCGATTTCGGAGACCAACAATATTTCGAGGCGTCCATGCTCAAAATGAACCGGACCGAACATCCACTCGTCGTGGTTGTGTAGGTAGTCTGGCAGGTCCATCGAATAGCCTCTATCCGGTTGCCACTCGCTCCAGCACCACATCCATCCCTTTGCTCGTTGGCATGCCCGAGCCATGCGTGTCGCCACCCATCAGGCGGCTGGAGATGTCACCGTAGGCGATGAACAACATCCCCTCGGGCAGCTCGTCCTTCTTGGCGGGTGTGATGTTGACTTCGACGACTTGGCCCTCTTCGCCGGTCAGTCGCACTCGGTCACCATCGACCAGTCCCAGCCGAGCCATGTCACCCGGCGGGACTTGCAGCGTGTTGATCTCACGCTGGTACTTCTCCAAATACTTCCCCTCGCTAATACCGCAACCTTGGTCGCTCGTCCGGCCGGGAATGAGAATGAATGTCTCGGGCATGTTGGCTTTCTGGTTATGTAGGATGGGCACTCCTGCCCGTCCGGTCTTCAATGCGAGCAATCGTCGATGACTAAAAGCGGACGGGCAGGAGTGCCCATCCTACGACAGTGTTATCAAATCCTACTCGCCGACAGCGGCCTCGCTCCACCGAGCGTCATCTGGCAACCAGCCCTCTTTCGTCCAGCCGCGGGCGAGGTTGTACGCCTGCACCAATCCCGACAGTCGTGCCGACGAGAGCGCGGCCCGTGCGTCTTCGGGCAGCGGCGTGTTGAGTAGCCGCTCGGGGAGCGTGTCCTCGGCGGGAGTCCATCCGGCAAGGATATTGAAGCGTTTCTTATCCGTCACGATGCGCTTGGCCGTCGCGCGAAGTTCGCTCGCCGTCACGTTCCAGCCGGTGACGAGATGCAGCATCTCGGCAGACTCGACGAAGAAATCGGTGAAGACACCGCGCAGGAACTTGCACAGAATCATCGAGTCCATCAGGGCCGCTTTGTCTTCTGTTTCGATCGCCAGCACCGCCGCTTCCGGGCCCACGTTGAAGCGATCGACGGCCTGCGAGAAGTCCACTTCGTAAGCGCCCGAACGATTGTGGTCGGCGCCGCGCGAACCGACCGCAAACCCGAGGGCCATCGTTTGCAGACCGCGCGGGTCATAACCGGGAATCTCCAGCCCTTTGACCTGAGGCGCGAAGTCGATCGTATCGTGACCAATCTCGTGAGCCATGCGGCGACTTCCCTCGGCGAGCAACCGTCCGATGCCTTCACCACTGACGATCAGGTCCAATGCACGCAGCAGCGCCGCACCGTCACCAAACCGCAGCCAAGGCGCGTCGAGGAACCCACGTTCCGCGCACTCCATCGCGAACGCAATCGTCCCTCCCGCGCTAATCGTGTCGAGTCCCAGTTCATCGCACTTCTGGCACGCTTGCAACACGATCTCACCGTCGTCAATGCCACACAGCGGACCCAACGCGAACAAGTTCTCGTATTCCAGCCGCACGCTTCCCTTGCCGTCTTGCAGCCCGTAGATGTGTTCGCAACCAATTGTGCAGGCGGCGCACGACGCGCGCGTTTTCTCGCGACTCACGCCGAGTTGCTCGGGTGAGACCGCGTTCGCCCCCGAAAAGCTCCCCTGCTGAAAGTTGCGAGTCGGCAGAACATTGAGCCGGTTGAACGCGAGCAGATTTGAAGCGGTCCCCAACTCACGGTACTTGGCCGTCGCGGGTCCAAACGATTTCTCCGACAGCTTCCGCGCGAAGTCGATCAGCGCTTCCGGGTGTCCCCACGAACAGCGTTGCGATCCGCGCACGGCAATCGCCTTGATGTTCTTCGCGCCGAGAACCGCCCCGCTGCCGCCTCGCCCCGCATGACGACCGTCGTGCGAGATCGTCGCGTACCGCACGAGTCGCTCACCCGCCGGACCAATCGAAGCGACTTGATAGTCCGCCCCGAGCCGCTCGCGCAGCCGAGACTGAGCCTCACGATTCGGCAGCCCCCACAGTTCGCCCGCCGGTTCCAACCGAACGCCGCTCTCATCAATCACAACGACCGACGGCTCGTTCGCCCGGCCCGTCAACACGATCGCATCGTGCCCCGTTTTCTTACCCGCCAACGCGAAGCCGCTGCTGGAGAGCGAGTCATTGATCCGCTGCGTCAGCGGACTCTTCGACACCACCGCGAACTTGGCCGAAGTCGTCAGCGGGCTACCGACGAGCGGACTGAACACAAACGCAATACTCGCCTCGGGCGACAACGGTTCCGCTTCAGCCGCCCCTTCCCTCAACAAAATCGCCACCCCCAACCCACTCCCGCCGAGATAACTCCGCAGCAGGCTCTCCTCCAACGGCACACGCTCCGACAAGCCCGTCGTCAGATCAATACGGAGATAGCAACCGTGATAAGCGTGCATAGTGAATTCGAGAATTCTTTGGTTGTCCCCTCTTCCTGGCTTTGCGAGGAGAGGGTAAGGGTGATGGGCTGCTTTCGTCTTCGGTCGATTTGAGAGGCCGTACTACTAGGTCTCAAAATGGTGTTGTGCTGCGCGCATTTGGTTCGCCTGAAAGTAGCCTTCATCGCTCCGCGTGAAGGAAGCCGAGCGCGAGTTCGGTGCCGATCGTTCCCGTTGCGTTTGACGCGCAATCGGCTTTCTTCACGCCGAGCGATGAAGGCTACTTTGGCTGCGGCAAAGCTGCGTCGTTTCACCGCGTGGGCAACGCCCCGCGCGCCGATGGGCAAATCAGGCTCAAACGTCGCTCGACGCGCGGGGCGTTGCCCACGCGGTTAAACGACGAACAGCGAGACCACTCTCTCACCCCCCCGCATCCAGCGAGAGCAACAGCACCGTGTCACCATCATTCAGCAGCGTCTCTGATGATGTCACAAACCGCTCGCCACCCAGATTCGCCGTGTAACCGGGACGCAATGCGCGCCCTTCAATGCACGACTCAGCCAACCCCGGAAACCGCTCGGCCAAATCAACGAACACATCTCCCAAGCACCGGCCCACTGCCGTCGTCGCCGCCACCCCCGCCCTCGCGCGAGGAATCCCAAACAACTCGACTGTCACCGGCATGGTCTTCACCCGTTCGTTGCTTCGCTCCATCCCGACGCGGAATGCAGTCAATCATGGTTTGAGTTCACTTGCTGAGTCCGGAGAAAACTCGTCGAGGAACGCTTGAGGCGTCACGATGGCGATGCCTCGAAACGGATGCAGGACCAGCAGGTCGTCGTCCCCCGTGACGAGATGCGTCGCGTCACCCGAGACCGCCAGTTCCAGAAACTTGTTGTCCTTGGGGTCGCGGCAGTCGTGAATCGACTCGTCAACGGCGACCATTTCGACCGTGGCAAGAAATTCATCGAGCACTCGTGTTCTGTCGGCGGGACTCAAGTAGCGGTCGAACTTCCGTCGAATCAGGACCGTTCGCATTTCTTCGACCGTTTCCTCCGACGCCAACACGCATCCCAACGCGGCACCTGTTCGCATGGCCCGATTCGGGATCGACTGCGGGAACATCGTAGCGCTGACGACGACGTTCGTGTCGAAGACGACTCGCGGCTCATTCGTCATCGCGGTCATCTTCGAGAATGGACTGGAGAATCTCGGGGGTCAGCCCGTTCGCTTGCGCTTTACGGCCGATGTCCTCCATCACGTCGAACAAGGCCGTTCCGCCGGTCCCCTTGAGTTCGTCCAATCCCCAGCGCACGAGAATCGCCAACTTGGCCCGCCGCTGTTGATCGGCCTCGCGATAGGCGAGAGCAGTTTCGGAATCGACTTCGATCGAGATTGTTTCAGTGGTCATGATCTCTCTTCTTTCACTGATGATGACGACGACTCGCACCTCATTCGTGATTGCTGTCATCATCGAGAATGGATTGCAGAATCTCGGGAGTCAACCCGTTCGCCTGAGCCTGCCGACCCATTTCATCCATGATTTTCAGCAACTTGCGCTGGGGGCGCTTGAGCATGGCGCGCAGTTCGAGTCCGAGCAGCAATCCCAGCTTGCGACGCCGCTCGACATCGGCAGACGCGAATTCCTGCGCCGTTTCGGCATCGACTTCAATCGAGATCATTTCGCTGGCCATGGCTGGTCTCCTTCGATCACATCGACAATTGCTGCCGTCCGCTGGTTCGCATTGCAAGTTCTGTAAGTCAGGCTCTGCCTGACGCGATGAAGGTCTGACACCCACTCGCAGTATCGTCAGGCACAGCCTGACCTACGGAACTGCCACGATGTTCCCAAGTTCCCGGGATGGGACGACGAATTCGGACCGTCCAATTATTCGGTTTCGATGTGCTTGACGCGCTTCGGTAGCTTTTTGATCTCTCGGGACAACTCCACGATCTCGATGCATGAAGGAGGATCCGACCAATTATTCTTCCAGCAGACGATTACGTCACAGGCATCTATGGAATGCTTATGCGCAAGGTAGTTGCGACTTTTGAATTCGAATTCGATGCGGACAGGCGAGAGACGTCCCTTTCGATTCTCGCGCTTGCCGTGACAATCGGGGAGCGGTGCTCGAATGCCTTCAACCGTGAAACCAAGTTCCTGTGCCACCATCCCAAAGAGGAAAACGACACCTAATTCGTTTAGGGGTTCGTGTCGCAACCCGCGAAAATCAAGAGGACGCCCGAATTCATACTCTTGAACCCCCGTTGTTTTCGCCAATTCTTTGAATGCACCCGAGATCGACTTGTTGAGCTTCACTCGAAGATGCTCGGCACGTTCTATGTCCCCTTCGTCCAATGCTTGGTCAATCACGGCGATGACATTTGCACCGTAAACGGCAGTATTTCGGGATAATCCCACGGCCTTCGCTGCTAATTCCGCTGCTCCTCCTTTTTCGTCGCCATCTTCCAATTGCTTGCCGCTCCGGTGCCCGATTCGTAGGCCCGCGAGTTGCCTCAGTTTGGCTTTTTGGGCTTCGACGAGGTTCAGGAGCAGAAACTCTCGGATCCTATTTTCATTGTTTTTTTCGCGCTGATCATTTGACCGCACCAGAGCTGTTTCGATGTCCAAGTCGTCTTTGAGATCGTCTCGGACGATTACGGGGACTGATGGAAATTTGCACTTTACCGCCGCATGTCTGCGTCGGTGTCCAGAAATGATTGTGTTGTCAGTTGAAATGTGAAGTGGCTCAAAGATCCGACCGTCGTCCTGAACGCGAGCGGCAAACTCATTGTCCTGCAAATCCCCGTATATCTCCACGTTGCGAGGGTGGTCTTTGAGTATTTGCGGATCGCGTGTTTCACCTTTGTATTCCATCGTCGCGGCCTCCGACATCTGTTTGGCTGGTGGCGGGGTGGCTGGGGTCGAGCGCTTCGCTCGCCCCCAGTTCGCGTCTCTTTCAATTATCGTGCTTGTTGCCAAAGCGACTGTGGGCGGCGAAGCGCCGACCACAGCCACACAGTTCTCTCACGCCGTCTTGAAAACCTTTGGCAGGATGCGGCTGACCGTGCCGTCGGGGGGGATGAGGTCGATCAGCTTCTTGACGATGTCGTCGGGGCGGACGCCCTCGGCTTCGGCGTTGAAATTGGTCAGGATGCGGTGCCGCAGGACGGGGGCGGCGACCGACTGCACGTCTTCGATTCCCGCGTAGGGGCGGCCGTGCAGGATGGCTCGCGCCTTGGCTCCGAGGATCAGGTACTGGCTGGCTCGCGGGCCGGCGCCCCAACTGACGTATTGCTTCACGAAGTCGGGAACCTTCGCGTCGCTCGTGGCTCCGTCCTGCTTGCGGGTCAGTCGGGCGAACTGCATCGCGTAGCGAATGACCGAATCGGCGACGGGGACTCGACGGACCAGGCTCTGCAATTCGAGCCACTCTTCGTAGCCGAGCACCTTCTCGACCGAGGGGATCGTGTTGACGGTCGTCTGTCGGACGATCTCGAACTCCTCCTCTTCGCTCGGGTACTGGACGAGGATTTCAAACATGAACCGGTCGAGCTGCGCTTCGGGAAGCGGGTACGTTCCCTCCTGCTCGATCGGGTTCTGCGTGGCGAGGACGAAGAACGGGTTTGGCAGCTTGTGTCGCTTGCCGCCCGCCGTGACCTGGTGCTCCTGCATCGCTTCGAGCAGCGCGGCCTGAGTCTTCGGCGGCGTCCGATTGATCTCGTCGGCCAGCAGGACATTCGTGAAGACCGGGCCGGGCAGGAACTTGAACGCGCGCGTCCCCGACGATTTGTCCTCTTGAATCACTTCCGTTCCGGTGATGTCGGCGGGCATCAGGTCGGGCGTGAACTGGATGCGGTTGAACGACATGTCGAGCGTCTCGGCCAGCGTCCG
>JAYVDI010000137.1:0-3009 GCA_043749505.1 Schlesneria sp.
GCGCCGGCCCACCATCGGGAAACGTCGAGAATTCCTGGTGGGCCGGCGCGGCGAAGCGCCACTGGTCCCACCCTACAAGTTTCGCAGACCCAACAAGGCGATGGCCCTGCACTCATGGTGCAAGCACTAACGGACATGAGTGCCCGTCCTACCTTTTCCGAACGATCGTCAGCGTGACCGACTCATCGAACGCGGTTCGTTCATGCTCGCAGTTCGGCTGAAGTCAGCCGGGACCACTCCGTCGCGGGCGAGGGGCTTCGTGGGGGAATCGTCTGCGCGACGAGCGGATAAGTCACGGGTGGCGAGTTGATTTCGCAACTCGGTCCAGAGGCTTTTCGGTTCTGCTGCGGGTTGGCTGGCAGATGCCATGCGCGCCATGGCTTGTACGCCGCCGATGTCCTCGCCTGCGAAAGCACGGACTGTGGCGAGACACTCCCAGTCGAGTTCGGATGCGTTGCGGTGCTCGATCGCTCGACCGAGTGTTGTGGCGGCGTCGGTCCAACGTTCTGCGGCGGCATAGCCGAGACCGAGACGCCACTCGGCATCGGCAAGTTGTTCGCGAGTGACCTGAGGCTGTTGTGTCGCATCGCGTAGCAGTGGGCACCCCTGATCGGGATTCCCACGCCGGATGTGAACTTCGGCCAGTTCCAGCTTGGCGTCGAGCCGATCCGGTGCGAGCTGCGTCAGCAGAATGTAGGACGCGAGAGCGGGTTCGAGTTCACCACGGGCCGAGTCCACGCGAGCCTTCACAAACAGGGCTTCGATCGAATTCGGCTCGATACGCAGCGCGTGTTCCGCCGCCAGAGCCGCCGCCGTGAGGTTCTTGTTCTCAAACAGAAAGGCCGCCTGCTGAGACCTCAGTTTCGCGTCACGCGGATAAAGTTGGACCAACGCGGCAAGCTCGGCCAACGCGTCGTCTTGCCGTCCGCCGCGCCACAGGGCTTCCGCCAATTGACGACGCGTTCCCGCATCTTTCGGGCGGTTGTTGATCGCTTCATTCAACAGCAATTCGGCCTGATCCGGCCAGCCCTGCTCCTGCGCTGTGCGAGCCTGATCGCAAAGAGAACTGCACTTTTCCGAACGCCGTGTCATACGTTCCTGAAGGGAGGAGCAGCCGGAGAGTCCCGCCATCAATCCGATCGCGATCACGGAGACCAACACGCCGCCGAGCATTGACGACGAACGTCGCCAACGAGCGCACGCGCCCCGCAGCCAACTCGTCAGGAGTACGGTTTGAACCACGTTGGAAGATCGAGTGGAAAGAGGGCGTTGAGGCATGGCCAACAACTGCTAGCGGGGCAACCTCGAAGTGAGACGGGACCGTAACAGACACTTCAAAATGCGGCTAGATGAAAAAATGCGGCAAGATGAAGTTCGGTCACTGGCGACGCGAGCGACAACGGCTTCGTTTAACCGCGGTGGCAACGCCCCGCGAGTTGAGTGACGGGGAATTCCGTTTCGCCGCACGACGCGCGGGGCGTTGCCCGCGCGGTTAAACGATGGCATCGCCCCCTCCTCACTCACAAGCGGCGAGGCGACAACGTTCCGGTCTTCACGTCAACGTGTTGACCACCAACCCGGAGAGCAGCTTCGGGTAGAAGTACGTGCTCTTGGGCGGCATCGTCTCGCGACCGGCGGCGATGTCGCGCACATGGTCGATCGTGGCGGGAGCGACGAGGCAACCGAGTTGGTGCGACTTCGCGTTCAGCGCCGCAGTGGTCTCGTCCAAACGGTGAACATACTGGAACTTCGGCTCGCCACCAAACTTTTTGAAGATCAGTTCATCGAGTAGCAGCTTGTGCAGCAGGCTGACTCCCAGCGACCGCCAGGCGTCGCTGTGTTCGGCCGCGAGCGTGGCCATCGCACTCGCGTCGGTGACTCGCGCCAAGAGCCAAGTGTTGTCAGAGGCGGTCCCGAATCCGAACACGCTCTGTCCGCCATCAGCTTCGATCAGCTCCCACGTTTCGCGTGCCGACTCATCGCCCGTGCCAATCCGTTCGACCTCACAGTATTTCTCCAAGCAGCTCTGCAACTGATCGGTGGTGATGTCGGGCAATCCCGAGACCAGCCGGTGCGTCGGGAGAATCTGCAGGCCAGGATCCTGCATCCCGACAAACATCATCATCACGTAGTTTGGCCCCGCCACGTCGCTTGTCAGCTTGCCCGCCGCCTGAAGTTCGCGGCGATAGTTGAGGGCCGTCTCGTACCGATGATGTCCGTCCGCGATGAAGACCGGTTTGTCGTGCAATCCCGCCTGCACCTTGCTGATAGCGTTGTGATCCTTGACCACCCACAGACGGTGAATCACGCCGAGATGGTCGGTCGCGACGGACGGTGTGAGTGCGATGCACGCTTCATCCAGCTCTTGCTGCACACTGGCTGTTTGATTGGCGGCTGTTTCGTCGGGATAGAGGCCGAAGATCGGCGAGAGATTGGTGTTTGTGGCGCGGATCAGCATCAACCGGTCGAGCTTCGGTCCCGACAGAGTTTGCTCGTGTGGGAAGACGTTTCCCGTACCAAACTCTTCTAGGCGAACGCGCGCCATGAACCCGCTGCGCACGAATGTCTGTCCCTCCCACTCGAACTCTTGCGAGTACACGTACAACACGTCCTCCTGTTCCTGCCGGAGGATGCCATCGATCTTCCAGTGCTTGAGGAACGCGGCGGCCCGCTCATATTTGACATCGGGAGACGCATCACCGGGTTCTTCGCGATTCAGTTCGAGTCGAATGAAGTTGCACGGATGCCTCTTGAAAAGTTCGTTCTGTTGGTGTTCGTCGATCACGTCATACGGGGGCGTGATCACATCGGACAGGTCGCCCACCTGAGACACGTCATAACGCCAGCCACGCATCGGACAGACTTCGACCATTTTTCAATCGCCTTTGTGAATGTTGAGAGGAACCGCCGCCAGCAATTGAGACATTTGCTTCGTTTAACCGCGTGGGCAACGCCCCGCGCGTCGAAAGCGAAACCGCTTTCTATATCGCTCGACGCGCGGGGCGTTGC
>JAYVDI010000138.1:0-53638 GCA_043749505.1 Schlesneria sp.
CGATTTATCACTGGAAGGCGTTGCGGCGCGAGACGGGGGCGATGCAGCCGCGTGAGGGGAAGACGGGGCCGAAGCCGAAGTTGGCGGAACATCGCGAACGGATTCTGGTCGCGGTTCGGGAAGACTCGGCGATCACGTTGAACGACCTGCGCGAGACGCTGCAACTGCCGGCCTGCGTGACGACGTTGTGGTTGGCGTTGCGGACGTGGGGCCTCGTGCTGAAAAAAAGTCCTGAGGGCCGCTGAACAACAACGGCCGGATGTCGTCGAGCAGCGTCGCTGGTGGGACATTCTGATGAGGCGTCACCCACTGGATCGCTACGTGTTCCTCGATGAAACGGGAGCCCACACGAAGATGGCCCGGCTGTACGGTTGGGGGCCGAAGTCCGAGCGAGTGGTCTCCTCGGTCCCTCACGGCCATTGGCAGACGACGACCTTCGTGGGCGCGTTACGGACGACCGGCCTGACCGCTCCGCTGGTGATCGACGGCGCGAGGAACGGCGAGTTGTTCCTCGCGTACGTCCAACAACAACTCGTCCCGACGCTGACGCCCGGCGACATCGTGTTGATGGACAATCTCAGCAGCCACCCCCGCGCCGGCATCCGCGAAGCCGTCGAAGCCACTCTGGCCTGCCTGCCGCCGTACAGCCCCGATCTGAACCCCATCGAACTGCTCTTCTCGAAGCTCAAATCTCGGCTCCGCAAACACGCCGAACGCACCCGCGACGCCCTCTCGAACCCCATCGGCCTACTCGTCTCAGAATGCCGCCCCGACGAATGCCGCAACTACCTCCGCCACGCCGGATACACTGAAAACTAATCCCGACAATGCTCTAATTGCAATCTTAAGAGTCCGGAGGCTTACGCCACTTCTGTCGGGAACGAAGGATCGCTTCATTGAGGAACGCCCAAAAATCTTCGGCCATCCGCAGAACTTACATCTCCAATACGTTGGCAACCGCCAATTCATGTTCTATGGTGTGCCGCACTTTGAAGCGGGCACGAGGCACGCAATTTGTCGCTCCGATGTTACTCGTATGAAGGATTGTGCGATGCCACTCGGTCTCTTACGTTTGCTCGTGGGAGTGGGAAGTTTGTTGCTGTTGGCTCCGGCCACAGGGTTTGCCGGAGAGGCCGATCTCAAAATTCCCGTGCTACCAGTCATGGGCTTCGAGTGGACGCTGCTGATGGGCGGCATGGTGGTGTGCGGCGGTGGATTGCTCTTCGGCTACCTGATGTACCGGCACCTCGAACAGCTTCCCGTGCATTCGTCGATGCGTGAAGTTTCCGAACTGATCTATGCGACCTGCCAAACCTATCTCGTGACGCAGGGCAAGTTCATCCTGCTGCTGGAAGTGTTGATCGGCGCGGTGATGGTCTACTACTTCGGCGTGCTGGAAGGGAAACCGGCGCTCGATGTCGCCGTGATCCTGCTCTTCAGTCTGATCGGAATCGCGGGCAGTTACGGCGTGGCGTGGTTTGGGATTCGAGTCAACACGCTGGCAAACAGCCGTGCCGCGTTTGCCGTGCTACGCGGCTTGCCGTTCCCCGCTTCGGCCATTCCACTGCAAGCGGGCATTGCGATCGGCATGTTGCTCATCAGCGTCGAGTTGCTGCTGATGCTGGCCGTGCTCCTCTTCATGCCGAGTCATCTCGCCGGGCCGTGCTTCATCGGATTCGCGATTGGCGAGTCTCTGGGAGCTTCAGTCTTGCGAATCGCCGGCGGTATCTTCACCAAGATCGCCGACATCGGCGCGGACCTGATGAAGATCGAGTTCGGCATCGACGAAGATGATGCTCGTAATCCCGGTGTGATCGCCGACTGCACGGGTGACAACGCAGGAGACTCAGTCGGGCCGACCGCCGACGGGTTCGAGACCTACGGCGTGACGGGTGTGGCTCTGATCTCGTTCATCACGCTGGCGATCAAGGCTCCCGGCGGAGCGGAAGCGGCGACGAACGCGATTCAGGTGCAGTTGCTCACCTGGATATTTGCCCTGCGGGTGTTGATGGTCATCACATCGCTCGGAGCCTACTGGCTGAATCATCGGTTCTCGACGGCGAAGTACTCCGCCAGCACGAGCATGAATTTTGAGACGCCGCTCGAAGTGTTGGTCTGGCTGACCTCGGCCCTCTCGATTGCCGTGACATATGCCGCCTCGTACTTCCTGCTGAAGGATCTCGCGGGAGATGCCACTCTGTGGTGGAAGCTGGCCACGATCATCAGTTGCGGGACGCTGGCCGGAGCCGTGATCCCGGCGCTCGTGAGGCTCTTCACCTCGACCCACTCGGCCCATGTGCGTGAAGTGGTCGAAGCGTCGAAAGAAGGGGGAGCCTCGCTCAACATTCTGTCGGGACTGATCGCCGGAAACTTTTCGTGCTTCTGGTTGGGGTTGGCGATTGTCGGGTTGATGGCCATCGGCAACGCGGTCGCGTGGATGGGTGCCGAAAACATGATGATCAGCCCGCAGGCGACCTCTGTGTTTGCATTCGGTCTGATCGCGTTCGGGTTTCTCGGTATGGGGCCGGTGACGATCGCCGTCGATTCGTATGGGCCGGTCACCGACAACGCGCAGTCCGTGTTTGAATTGTCGATGATCGAACAAGTTCCGGGGATTGAGGCCGAGATTCAGCGAGATTTCGGTTTCGCGCCGCAGTTCGAGCAAGCCAAGCATTTTCTCGAAGAGAACGATGGTGCGGGGAATACTTTCAAAGCGACCGCCAAGCCGGTGTTGATCGGCACGGCGGTCGTCGGCTCGACCACGCTGGTCTTTTCGATCATCGTCATGCTGACTCACGGGCTGACGCAGGGGCTGGACAATTTGTCGATCCTGCACGCACCGTTTCTTTTCGGGCTGATCCTGGGCGGAGCCGTGATCTACTGGTTCACCGGCGCGTCGATGCAAGCGGTGACAACCGGTGCCTATCGCGCCGTGAAGTACATCAAGGAACACATCAAGCTGGATGACGTGGGGGGCAAAGCCTCGACCGAGGACTCGAAGCGCGTCGTCGAAATCTGCACGCAATACGCGCAGTCGGGCATGATGAACATCTTCCTCACGGTGCTGTTCATCACGCTCTCGTTCGCGTGTTTCGAGAACTACCTGTTCATCGGCTATCTCGTTTCGATCGCCGTCTTCGGCCTCTATCAAGCAATCTTCATGGCCAACGCGGGCGGAGCGTGGGATAACGCCAAGAAGATGGTCGAAGTCGAACTCAAGATGAAAGGGACGCCCCTCCATGACGCCACGATCGTGGGCGACACCGTCGGCGATCCCTTCAAGGACACGTCGTCCGTGGCGATGAACCCGATCATCAAATTCAGCACGCTGTTCGGATTGCTCGCGCTGGAAGTCGCCATGCAGCTCTCGGCCCGCAACCAAGAAGGCGTCCGTCAAGCTGCCGCCTGGGTGCTGCTCGCCCTCGCCCTGTTCTTCGTTCACCGCTCGTTCTACGGAATGCGGATCAAGAGCCACGAACACTGAGTCCCATCATAGAGGTGGCTCCCACGGGAAA
Organism: Schlesneria sp.; assembly: GCA_043749505.1. GTDB lineage: Bacteria > Planctomycetota > Planctomycetia > Planctomycetales > Planctomycetaceae > Schlesneria. The sequence continues at coordinate 3,516 of JAYVDI010000138.1, forward strand.
TGAGGAAACGGGGTGAGCGATGCAACGCCCCGTTCCTCATCCCGTCACCACCGGCTCGAAGTGTTCGATGGGATTGCCGCGACCGAGCAATTCGCGCTCGATGGTCGCCTTCAGGTGTCCCGGCGGTGCCATGAGCCAGCGGACTTCGTCGGTCTGCAAGCTCGCCACGGGATGGCCGTCGAGGTAGGCGACTCGGTTCGACGCCGTACTCGGGACGCGATCGTGCTTCGTCAGGATGCCGATCAGGTTGAGCGGGTCGGCGGCCGAGATGACGAGGACTTCGTGAGGCGGCACTTCGTCGCGGAGTTGTCGGAGTTGCTTGATCGTATCGGGGAGAGCGAACTGTTCGCCGGCGACTCCCGTAATGAAACGGCCTCCTCGAATCTCGCCCCGTGCTTCGAGGCGTCGCAGAACTTGGAGTAACTCGAACCACGAAGGCGTTCCGAACTCGCGCGTCAGCAAGTCGCGAAAGATGACGCCCCAGCGACGGAGAAGCTGCCACGCCCAATCCTCGGCGATCCGTTTGGCGAGATCGCGGGGATCGAGATTTGGAATCGCAAACATGGCCGATGCCGTCTTGAAAGTAGGGTAGGACAAGCTCGCTTCGAGCGCCGGCCCACCCTCAGCAGGTGTTTCGGTTTCAGGGTGGGCCGGCGCGGCGAAGCGCCGCTGGTCCCACCCTACACTTGGGCTTGTCCCTTCATCCGTTGGACATTGCGACCACTTCACTATTTCATCTGTCCGGAGCGACCACCGCCCCAGCGCGGTTCTAGTCGTTCGCGTTCGTTCGGCCCGGTGGCGTGAAGCCGCTCTGCCGTGAGGCTTCTTGTCGGCGATTAGCGTGCGCAGTCCGGCGAACCCGTCGGCCGTGAGCCACCCGCGCGTGACCAGTTCACCCAGCACATCGTCGAGATGAGACGGCAGCATGCGTGTCGCGGCGAGGATGTCCGACGCGAACATCGCCCCGCGCGCCGTCAGCAATTCGATGACCTCCACAGCAGGACTGCTCAGTCCCACGGCATCGGGTTGAGGTGCATTGGCCGTCAGCCAGTCAATGTCCTGCCGCAACACGATCGACACCGGCGCAACGCGAGTCAGGCTGGCCATCGGCTTCGTACGATCGGGGTTGCGCGGAGGAGGGAACATCCGCCCCCAGCCGACTTCACCCGTCAGGCACAGTTCATCCAGCCACGCCGGCTCGTACCCATCGAGTCGCGCGGGAAGGAGATCGCGCTCCCAGGCCACCGCCGGAATGTCGAGTCCCTGCAACTGCGCGATCACCTCGAACAACCCGTTCGTCCCGCCGCGCTGCGTCCCCGGCATCAAGCCGTGATGTCGAGCAAGGAACCGAATGAAGACATCGACCGTCACCGGCTCAATCTGCTTGCGAAGACCATCGAGCGTCAGGCGATGGATCCGTGCGAGCAGCCGCCGATGGCACCATTCGGTGGGGGGGTGATGGTCGAGAGTTGAAGGTTGAGGGTCAGAGCCAGCGGGATCAAACCGCTCTTCATTACTCGCCACTGGACACTCGCTATTCGTCACTTCTGAAAAGCGGCCGCGCAGCACGACTCCTTCACCTTCGAGGGCCTCCAATGCAGCGTCGGTTTGACTCGCGGTGAAGCCAAGCCGCGCCGCAGCGACTTCCGCCGTGATCGGCCCGCAGATTTCGAGCAGCCCGCGCAGCATCGTGACTCGCGCCTCGATCGAATCCCAATCGTGACGGACCTCGGGCGGAACGGTGACAGGCGGTGTCAGCGTCGCATCGGGAAAGGCCGTGAGCGCGACGGGGACTCGTTCGGTGGCAGCCCACGCCTTGATGGTCGGGCATTCGTTTTCTCCTGTCCCCTCGCCCCCCGCCTTGGGGGGGAGAGGGTGAGGGGGGCTTTCGAGTGCGGGTTGTGGGTTGATTGTCGAGGGTTGATGGGCAGAGAAGAGGCTTTGTTCGGTGTCGGAAGCCTGTTCACCGTTCGGCCCCCTCACCCTAGCCCTCTCCCCCGAAGACGGGGGCGAGGGGACCGCCGTCGCTGCGCGACGCGAGTCCAAGTCAGAGCGTGTGACCAAGACAGTGGTCGCACGCCCGGTAGATACTAATTCGTCGAAGTACCCTCGCCAATCGAGCCCTTCCTCCACGGGCAGCAGCACGCGACTGAGCAGGGCGTCGTGCAGTTCGTCGGCGTTACGGACGAGCGGCTGAGCTTCGGCCACGACTTGGCGGATCGCTTCGGGGTCGAGGCGACCCAAGTCTTGAAGGCTTTCGACCGAGAGGGATCGGCGCGTGGCGACGGCTCGCGCGCGGCGCTCGGCCACTTCGCCTCCGTCCAGAAATGCGTAGGGGTTCGCGTTGAGGAGTTCGTAGCTGAACGGAGACGGCTCGCGCGTGTCGCGGGCGAGGAACTCGATCTCGCCCCGTTCGACTCGCCCCAGTACTTCTTTGAGGGCCTCCATGTCGTGAGCCTCGTGCAGGCAATCGTCCATCGTCTGGCGGACGAGCGGATGATCGGGCAGCTCGATGTCGCCGACCACGTTCTCCTGGCAGCCGGTCAACTTCGGAAAGACCGCCGTCAACAAGTCCTCGCTGCGGAACCGTTGCAGGGCAGGGGGAACCCTTTGCCCGTGCTTGGTCCGAATGACCTGCAAGGCGCGCGTCGCGTTCCAACGCCAGCGGTTCTGAAAAATCGGCACGGCGAGAACCGCCTGCTCGAACATCTTCTGCACGTTGTGCGGCGTCAGCATCCCGAACATGCTTTCGAGTGGGAAACTGTGCTGAGGACCAAGCGACAGCACGATGCCGTCGTCATCGGCGTTTGCCTGCAACTCGAAATCGAACGAACGACAGAACCGCTTCCGCATGGCGAGACCCCACGCGCGCGTGATCCGCATCCCGAACGGAGCGTGAATCACCAACTGCATCCCGCCGCTCTCATCGAAGAAGCGTTCGAAGACGACTCGCCGCATCGTCGGCAGCAGCCCGATGGCCGCCTTCTGCACGCGGGCGTACTCGACGGCTTGCCGAGCCGCATCGGTACTGACATGAGTCTCGACGGCCAACCAGTCTTCGACGGGGAGCGACTCGTGAGATCGTGGCTCGCTTCGTTCGGCCGGTCCCGTCGGCGGAGCGACGGGACTACTGTAGTCGTGTCGCTCCACCGACACGACGGCTTGTGTGGCTCGCCCTGATTCAAACTCGTCGCGGAGAGACAACCGTCGATCGAGTTCCTCGCGCAGCAAAGAAACCTCCTCGGACAACTCGAACGTCCGGCCGGGAGCCTCGCCGCGCCAGAACGGGATCGTCGGGGGAGCACCGTGAGCGTCCGTCACAAACAGATCGCCGCCGCGCAGATACCGGATCCGCCACGACGTGTTGCCCAATAGAAAGATGTCGCCCGATTGACTCTCGGTCCCGAAGTCTTCATCGACCGAGCCGACGACCGTGTGATCCTCTTCCGTCACGACGCGGATCGCGAAGACTTCGGGGATCGCTCCGGCATTACAAATCGCGGCGATCCTTGCGCCGGGTCGTACTCGCAATCGGCGGCCGACCTGATCGTGATGGATGTAAACGCGACTGCGTCCCGACGAACTCGTTATCCCTTCACTCAGCATCTGCACGATGCGATCGAAGTCCGCGCGAGGCAGGTCGCGATACGGGGCCGCTCGACGACAGACGGCGAACAGTTCATCGCTGCTCCAGTCTTCGCACGCGACCGCGGCGACGATCTGCTGGGCGAGCACATCGAGCGGCGCGACGGGAATCGGCACGATGTCGAGCCGCCCGTGACGGATCGCGCGCGTGATGGCCATGCACTCGATCAATTCGTCGCGAGTCAGCGCAAACATCCGACCCTTCGGCACCAGCCCGAGCGCGTGCCCCGACCGGCCGACCCGCTGCAAGAACGTGGCGATGTTCCGCGACGAGCCGATCTGAATCACGAGGTCGATGTAGCCGATGTCCAACCCCATTTCGAGCGACGCCGTCGCCACGACCGCCTTCAATTGCCCGGACTTCAACCGCTGCTCGGTGTCGTGCCGCAGATCGGCCGCGAGCGAACCGTGATGGCTGGTGATCGCCTCCTCACCCAGCAACTCGCTCAACTGATGAGTCAACCGCTCTGCCAACCTCCGCGTGTTGACAAAAATCAGCGTCGCGCGGTGCCCGTTCACCAACTCGACGATCCGCTCGTTGATCTCGGCCCACTGCTCGTGCATGCAAACGGCCCCGAGTTCACTCGGCGGCACCTCAATCCCCAAATCAAGCTGCCGCTGGAAGCCGACGTCGATGATGACGGGGAGGGGCGGGGTTGATGGTTGACGGTTGAGGGTTGAGGGCAAGACTGAGTTCGGCGTCTCTGCTCTTGTCCCCTCTCCCCGGCTCTGCGGGGAGAGGGTTAGGGTGAGGGGTTCTTCGATGAGGGGTTGCTCCCGTTGTGCGCGGGTCTCCTGACCCCGCACACGGCCCCGACCGCAGGTCTCCTCTTCGTTACCGTCTCTCGCACGCTCCCCGCTGAGAAGAGGAGACCTGCGGTCAGGCGTTTCGGCGGGGTCGGGAGACCCGCGCCGAACGAGACCACTTTCAAAGAACTCCGGAAACAGAGTCGGTTCACCGCTCGGCCCCCTCACCCTAACCCTCTCCCCCGAAGACGGGGGAGAGGGGACCAGAGTCGCCGCCGCCGCCGCCGCTGCGCGACGCGAATCGACAATCATCTGCCCATCAACCCTAAACCCTCGACCATCAACCCCGCCCGCTCCCACCAAGAACCGCGCGATCTCCTCAATCGGCCGCTGAGTCGCCGACAACCCGATCCGTTGCAGACGCTGCGGGCAGAGGGCGGCAAGCCGTTCCAGCGTGAGGGCCAGGTGCGAACCGCGCTTGTCTCGCACGAGGGCGTGGATTTCGTCGACGATCACCGTCTCGACGGTCTTCAGTTTCTCGCGCGCCTTCGGGCTGGTGAGCATCAGGTAGAGCGACTCGGGCGTCGTCACCAGAATCTGCGGAGGCCGCTTCACAATCGCCGCCCGCTGCGACGCCGAGGTGTCTCCCGTCCGCAGGCCGACCCGAATCGGAGGGATTTCGAGTCCGAGGTCGCCCGCCACGGCCAGGATCTCGGCCAGCGGCACTTCCAGATTGCGGTGCATGTCGTTCGACAACGCCCGCAACGGCGAGACATAGACCACGCGAATCTCGTCGGTCAACTCGTTCCGCACGGCCAATCGCAGCAGCCGGTCGATCGCCGCGAGAAACGCCGTCAACGTCTTCCCGCTCCCCGTCGGCGCGGCAATCAACACATCCCGCCCCGCCACCAGATCAGGCCACCCCAACTCCTGAGGCTCCGTCGGCGCAGCAAACCGCCCCCGAAACCACTGCTGAATCACCGGATGAAAAAGTTCAAGAGACATGGTCGCACGGGTGGCCAAAAGAACAGCGAGTCATTAGGCCGGAGAAGGGTACGCGACCCAACCGCGCTCTGCGACTCTGCCAAAGTCGCCTTCATCGCAACCATTCGTGAGTCTCCCCACGAATGCTGCGGGAAGTCCTGACGATGGTGGTGTGGCTGAGGGGCGAGCGTCTTCGCTCGCCCCTGGCCGTCGAGGGAGCACGCTCTCTCTGCCACCCACCGCGTTGCGCCGAGGATGTGCGAAGCAAGTCGGGTGCGTGGAGTCTTCGGAACGCACCCTGATTGTTACCAACGCTCCCGTCCCGGTGCGTTCCGAAGACTTCACGCACCCGAAGCGCGGCTCACTCGACTGGTCGAGATGTGAGGTGTGATGCAGGCTGCATGGGGCGGGTTTTGGAAAAATGTGGACGATTGCAGACTGACAACGGGGTGATTTGGTGGCGAGTGCGGGTGCGCGCAGGCTGCCAGCGGGTGGTGGGGCGGGATTTTGGGGGAATGCAGGCTGCATGGGGGTGCTGCGGCTCCGAAGTCGGGGAGATGAAGTCTGCATTGGCGCGCTGGCGGCTCGAAGTCGCCCGCTGTAGTCTGCCACGCCACACTTCGGCGCAAAATCGGCTCGATGCACTCAGCATTCGAGCGTGGTTTTGCAAAATCTCGTCGCAACACCTCTTTCTCCAAGATGTTGCGTCCTCACTTCTTGAAAGGATCAGTCCCATGGCCAGCAATCCCATCCCGTCGAGTCTCAACGCTTTGACCGCTCTGGCCGAGGATGCGGCGGACGGGGCGAACACGCATGAGGTGGCGGTCGGACTGAAGCAGAACAAGGAGGCGGACATTCGGGCCGATCTGACGGATTTGTTGGCGAAGATCGGAGTGTATGCGGCCGCCGTGGGGGCCAAGCCGGGGCTGTCGGCGGCGGTTCGCACGGCCGATTCCAATGGCAAGGCGTTCATCGCGACCGCGCGCGATGTGCTGATCCCGACGCTGGGCGGGCAGTGGTCGCAGGCGTGGGAGCCGACCGGGTTTCCGAACCAGTCACTCGGTGTGCCTCGCACCCAGCCGGAGCGACAGACGCTGCTGGGGGCGCTGCGCGATTACCTCACGGCGAACCCGACTCGCGAAAACGCGCCGCTCGCGATCACGGCGGTCGCGGCCGGGACGCGATTCACCGCGCTGTCCGACGCACGCAGTGGGTTCAATCAGGGTCTGACCCTGACCGGACAGACCATCGTCACTCGCGACTTGTCGGCCAAGAAGTTGACCAAGCGTCTGCGCGGACTGATCGAAGAATTGACCCAGCTCTTGGAAGCCGATGATCCGCGCTGGCTGGCGTTCGGCTTCAACATGCCCGGCTCGTCCGAGACGCCCGATCCCGCCGAGGGACTCGTCGTCACACCGAGTACCGACGGCGATGCCTTCGCCGACTGGAACGACGCCGCACGAGCACTCCGCTACCACGTCGAAATTCAAATCGTCGGCGTCGATACCGACTTCCGCCGCGTGGCGACCGTCTTCGACAGCGACGCCACGATCACCGGCCTCCCCACCGGCCCGACGATCCGCGTGCGCATCCTCTCCGTCAACGACGCCGGCAGCGCGCTCCCCAGCGATGTGGTGGAAGTCGTGTTGGCCTGAGTGGACCCCACGGATGGATAAACCTGTTCGCCGTCGCTCACGTGGTGGGTGGGTGGCGGCAGCACGTGGGGGTAAGCTCTGAAGCATCCTCGACGCGTTGCGAATCGTGGAGACAGACGGCATCCTTGGGGGCATGGCAACACAAGTCACAGTCACGACGGGATCACGTTTGCATTTCGGGCCGCTGGCACCGGCTGGGAGCAGCGGCGGGAAGTTTGGCGGTGTCGGGATGATGATCTCGGCACCGGGCGTCATCGTCACGGCGCGGTCGGCCGAGCGCGATGGGATCGGCGGCGATGAGTCATCGCGGTCGCGCGTCGCTCAGACTGTGGGCCGCATTCGCGAGTCGATGACTGGTTGCACAGCAGTCAATCCGTGCGAGATCGATGTGCGAGAGGCGATCCCGGCGCACAGCGGACTCGGCTCGGGAACTCAGTTGGGTTTGGCAGTGGCTCGCGCGCTGAGTGAACTCGCGGGCGAACGTGATATTCCTGTTGAGGCACTCGCGCGGCGATCAGGACGTGGGTTGAGGTCGGCGATCGGGTTGCATGGTTTCGGACGTGGCGGGTTTCTTGTTGATGGCGGCCGCGCGGATCAGCGGCATCAGCTCGGGACGTTGGTCGCGCGCTACGAGGTTCCGTCGGAGTGGCGGCTGGTCCTCGCCTCGCCCGGCCAATCGCAGGGACTGTCGGGGGCCGATGAACAGCAGGCCTTCGCGGCACAACGGCCGATGCCGGTCGAGTTGACTGGCGAGTTGTGCCGCATCGCCTTGATGGACTGGCTGCCCGCTCTCGTCGAAGCAGACTTCGCGCGGTTCAGCGCGGCGACGTATGAATTTGGTGTGCGAGTCGGTCAGTTTTTCTCAGCCGCTCAAGGAGGCGCGTTCGCTCACCCGCGCATGGCTGTGCTTGTCGAGCAGCTTCGCGCGCGGGGTGTGCAAGGGGTCGCCCAGACTTCGTGGGGGCCGACCATCGCGATACTCTGTACCAGTCAGCGCGACGCGCTGGAATTGGCCCGCGATCTCACCGCCGATGGGAACTGGGCGGACACGACGTTCCGCGTCGTCGAACCGCTCAATCGCGGCGCGACGGTGGCTGTCGATGAATCGTGATTATGCCTCACGCGGTCTTCGATGACGCGTTTCTCAAATAGAATCTTGGTGAGTCGTGATCACGCCTCAACGCGTGTTTGGATAGAACCGCGCGAGGCGATTGGGTGAGACGCCGCACAATGCGAGCGTCAGCAGCAGCCAATTGCGCAGTGTCTGACGGACCAGTCCGTGGCGTTGCCAACGACGGGCGGAGACCGTGATTCGACTTCGCAGCAGCACGAAGCGGCCCGCGCGTCGGAGTCGCCGCATCAGCAGCACGTCTTCCATCAGCTTCACATCGGGGAAGCGGCCGAGTTGCTCGAAGACCGATTTGCGGATGAAGATCGCTTGGTCGCCGTAAGCCATCCGCAGCCAGCGGACTCGCAGCCCGTTGCCCCACTCCAGCCAACGATACAGTCGTCCGTCGGCCGCAATCGTTTGCTCGAAGCAACCGCCAACCGTTTGTTCATCGTCGAGTGCCGCGCGAATGGCATCGAACGCACCGGCCGGCAACCGACAGTCGGCATGCAGGAAGAGCAGCACGTCTCCACAACTGGCTGCGGCTCCGAAATTCTGCTGCGTCGCGCGACCACGCGGTGACGAGCTCACGCGGTCGGCCGAAGCCGCTTGTGTGAGCGTCTCATCGGTCGATCCGCCATCGACAATGATGATCTCACACGCGCCGATTTGCCGCGTCTCGGCAATCAACACCGCGATCGAAGCGGCTTCGTTTAAGGTGGGGATGATGACGGAGATCATGTTGGTGTTGAGACGTACCTCAATTGTTGCTCACCGCGCGAGCCATCCGCCGTCAATGGCGATCGTACTGCCGTGCATGTAGTTGGAAGCGTCGGATGCGAGAAACACGCACAACCCCGCCAACTCATCGGGCTGACCCCAGCGTCCGACCGGAATGCGGTCCAGAATTTGAGGGCCTCGCACGGGGTCGTCTTGCAGGACGTGCGACATCGCGGTTTCAAAGTATCCGGGGCAAATGCAATTCACATTGATACCTCGCTTGCCCCACGAGTTGCCGAGCGACTTGGTCAGTCCCGCCAGACCATGCTTGGCCGCCGCATACGCCGGGATGTTGAAGCCTCCTTCAAATGACATGACCGAGCCGATGTTGATGATCTTGCCGCGACCGCGCGCCAGCATGTGTTTCGCCGCTTGCTGCGACAGATCGAACGACGCGTTGAGGTGAATCTCCAGCAGTTGGTACCACTCGGCCAGCGGATAGTCTTCGGGCGGATGCCGCTGCGAGTTTCCAGCGTTGTTGACGAGGATGTCCAACCGCCCCGTTTGCTCGACGATGCGGTCGATCAAACCGACACGCTCTGCGGGTTGGCCGAGATCGCATGTGAACGACCAGAACCGACGACCAGTCTCGCAGACGAGGGCTTCAATCTCTTGGCAGCCTCCGGAACTCGAAACCGCCACGATGTCGGCACCTGCCTCAGCCAGTCCCAGCGCCATCGACTGGCCCAATCCGCGACTGGCCCCCGTCACGAGTGCCACGCGGCCATCAAGTTTGAACAGGTCGAGAATCATGAAAGGTCTCACGGATGAAAAAGGGGAACACGATGAGTGGGTTGCGAGAGCCTATTTCAAAACGAGTCCGACGCGCCAGCGAGGGCTTCACCGTCATGAAATGTCCAGCCCTCGTGGGCGCGTCGGGCTATACCTCACGCGGCAAAAAGTGAGAGGTTTCCGAGCGTAAGCCCCCGGTTCTTCCAAAGCGGGCTTACGCCCAAGAACCGGGGGGCTTACGCCGCCCCGCTCGGATGTCTCATCACTGACCGCGCGAGGTATCGCTTAAAGTGGAATGACTCCAACGGATCGGCGGCGGAGTTTCCTCGGGCGGCACGACAAGCACAACCGTTACGATTGCCAAGGCGATGGGCGAGGTCCGTCGCGACAAACGAACGCCGGCAACGAACGCCGGACTTGTGGCCGATGTTGTCTCGACGGAGCCGAGTATCTGGCAGGAGGCCGTCTTCTTTTCTTCCCGGTGAGGCAGCGATAGAGTCATGGCCGTCTGGAATTGGAATTGGCGGAAAAGGGACGGCGAGATGTCGGGCGGATTGGCGAACACCGAATGTGGTGCAGACACCGAAGGGAGTGCTGGCGTGTCTCGACGTGACTTCCTGCGCGTGGGTGGTCTCGGTGTCGTCGGACTGTCGCAGGCGGCATTGGCTCGCGGTGCGGTGGCCTTCACGCACCGACGAGCCATTCTGATCCTGATGACGGGCGGGCCGAGCCAGCTCGAAACGTTCGACCCCAAACCCGATGCACCGTCGATCATTCGCGGCCCGTTCCAATCCATCGAGACCGCTGTTCCTGGCCTTCGGTTCAGTGCGACTCTGCCGCTGCTGGCTCAGCGGGCGAATCGATTCGCGGTCGTCCGATCGTTCTCACACGATGCGGCTCCGATTCATGAGACGGGTCAACAACTCTTGCAGACCGGGCGATTAGCTGCTGGCGGCGTGCGGTTCCCCAACTGGGGCAGCGTCGTGGCGAGCCAATTCCCCTCGCGAAGTTCCGTTCCCAGTTGCACCATCGTCAATGGGCCGCTGGTCGGAACGGGAGTAAAGGCGGATCACGGACAGTCGTCTGGACTGCTGGGTGACGAATGGGAACCGACGGTCTCAGTGATTGATCCCGATGACGAATCCGAGTCGATCCAGCGTCTGTACGGTTCGAGCCAATTCGGTCGCGCGCTGTTGAAGTCTCGACAACTCATCGAACGCAGCACGCGCTGTGTCACGGTCAACCTGTTCGATTCACTACACCAGCGCGTGACGTGGGATTGTCACGGCGACAAGAATTGCGGACCCGCGACAGTGATGGATTACCAAGATCGGTTGTGCCCCGAGTTCGATCGAGCGCTATCCGGTTTGCTCGACGATCTCACTCAGCGCGGCTTGCTCGACGACACGCTGGTCATCGCCACTGGCGAGTTCGGTCGCACGCCAAAGATGAACGACCAGCAGGGCCGTGATCACTGGCCAAGCTGTTGGTCGGGCGTGATCGCAGGTGGAAAAGTGACGGGCGGTGCGATTCTCGGCGCGAGCGACGCGACCGCGAGTACCCCCGTTGATCGCCCCGTCTCACCTGGCGAAGTCGCTGCAACTCTCATCGCGTGGTGTGGAGTCGATGTCTCACCCATGACGACGCTCCTCGGCAAGACCGAACTCCCACTCATTCCCGCCACACCGTTAACCGAACTGTGGGGATGATGTTTTGACTTGGTGAGGCTTGAGATTTGGCTCAGTGCGACGAACGTCACCGTTTGACAACACCCCGCGCGACCAAGTAACAACTCCACACTTTACACAACACTTTCTCAGAAACACTCTTGGCCGAGTGGCGAAACAGGCAGACGCATCGGACTTAAAATCCGGTGTCGCGAAAGCGACGTGCGGGTTCGAACCCCGCCTCGGCCACTTACGTGTTGAGCGACGTTCTGAACGTCGCAGCCACGCTCCGCGTGATGAGCTATACCTCGAACACCTTGGGCCGCGTGAGATATAAAAGACGGAACGCGCAGCTATTTCCCGTAACCCCTCTTTTGAAGCCGCGCGGTCGCCAACGCCTACGGAGCTTTGTCCAGTTCGCTGACGGAGAGATCGGCGTTGATGCGCAGTACTTCATCGAAACGACGGCTTGCACCAGGGGATTGATCGGTCTGCGGCCCTCTATTGGATTCCTCCGCTGACGTAATGGGCGTCGGCAGATTCGGGAAGCTCCAACGCGAATGGAACGCCCCGTCCAATGAGAAGCATTGGTTTTGCGAGCTGTTGCAGGTCTTCAATTGGTGCATCTTTGAGGCGTCATTTGGTGTGCTTGCCGATGAAGAAATCTTGAGCGACCAGCCCCAGGAAATCAGGGAACTCGCCACCAAGGGAATTTCATGCTCGACGTGTCTCAGTTCGTGACGGATCGCGCCGACCTTCCCGTCGCCACGTTTGAGTGGGGAGCGATTCAGTGGCTGTGCAACGGGGTGTTGTCTCCCGACGCAGAGCAGACGTTGGGGATCACTCACATCCTGCCGGGGCAGACCAACCCGAGGCACTGTCATCCGAACTGCGAAGAGGTGCTATACCTGCTTGCCGGTTGTGGGCGACACAGTTTTGGAGACGACTTCATAGAGTTGCGGCCTGGCATGACGATCCGCATTCCGGCGGGAGTCACTCACAATCTGACGAATACCGGGAACGAGTTGCTCACCTGCCTCATCGCCTTCAATTCGGGACACCGCGAGACAGTGTTCTTGGAGTGACTCGGATGGCCGATGGCACTTAGGAACGAGGTCGCAGCCTGCTTCACTTCGGGAAGTTATTGCGACCGCGTTCCTTACTACGCTGTCCATGATAGGGACAGAGGCTGCACTCGTTGCGACTTACCTTGGACCGACGATGCTCGGAGGAGACTGCCGCATGTGGATGATGATTGTTGCCGCCGTGTTGCTCGCAGATCCGCAAGTGGCACCCGCGAAGGGAACTCTCGTGGTGGTGGGCGGCGGTGCCACCACACTTGAGATTGTCGAAAAGGCTCTCGATTTGGCGGGCGGCTCAAAAGCCAAAGTGGCGGTCATCGCCGAGGCCAATCGTGAGAATGGCCCCGCGTCATTGGCCGCTTGGAGAGGGACGAAGGCCGCCCGCGTGTCACTGATTAACGTGCAGCAGCCCGCCCTCGCGACGAAGTTGATCCGCGAGGCCGACTTGATTTGGATGCCGGGCGGACTGCAAGGCGTCTTCATGAACGGCATTCGGGGAACGGACATTGCCGACACAATTCGCCAACGGTATCGCGACGGAGCCATTGTCGGCGGGACGAGTGCGGGAGCGGCCGTGATGTCGAAGGTCATGATCGGCGGAAGGTCGGACCTCGACAGCCTGCGTGCCGGTTCCACGCCTTACCTCGTCGAGGGTCTCGCGCTCTGGCCTGAGGTGATTGTCGATCAACACTTCCTCCAAAAAGGCCGTTTCAATCGGCTGACACTCGCAATCCTTGATCACCCGGATCTCCTTGGAATTGGGATCGACGAAGAGACGGCCGTCGTCGTTCACGGGCGGCAGTTCGAGGTGATTGGCAACAACAACGTGACGGTTCTCGATGCGCGCAAGGCTTCGCGCGAGAAGCTCGTGCAAGGGGAACCGGCCGCCGCGCGCAACGTCAAGATTCATGTCTTGCGGGCCAAGATGAAGTTCGACTTCGACGAGTGACCGCCAGTCAGCGGGCGTCACTGTCGTTGCTCGACTCGCGTCGCAGCTTGTAGAGCGCCGAGTCATCGCTGGCCCAAGCCTGCAACTGCTCGTCGTCCAGTTGTACCACTCGGTACTCGAACTTCTCGCCCCAGATCTTCATCGCAGAACGTGCCGCGTCGAGGGGGGTTCCCGCGAGAATCTCGAATGTCAGGATCGACTCATTCACCGACCAGCGCATCTCGAACGTCAATCGCTTGCCGTAAAGCAGCCGACGGGCAAAGTCGAGTTCCAACAGCATTGTGGCCGTTCCGTCCGCCTTCAGCGTGAGAGTTCGCTGACCGCAAAACGAGTCACGCCACGAACCGACCAATCGCTGCGCGTCGAACGGGAACGGAACCGAAGCTGCCGTGGGATCGGCCTCGACGACGGGAGCCATCGGAACTGAACCCGCAACCACTTCGTCAGCCATCACGACTGTCTTCGTGTTCTCGGCACCCGCAATGGACGACGCATCATTTCCAGCGTGCTGGACCGTGACTGCGGGAACCTGCTCGTTCGCTGACAGTGGCACAACCCAAGCGATTGTCGATACGGGCGAGCGTTCACAGCCCAGCGCCGCGAAGGCGAATGCGGCTGCTCCCCATGACGCGATGAAACCGTATCGCACGAGAAGCCGCTTCGCGTGCGGGGACGATCGGTAGGTCGGCATCACTGAAATAGGTGTTCGCATGCGAGGGATGATCGAGGCGATCGAGAAGTCCGTCAATACGAAGAGCTGAATCGAAACAACTTAGGAGCGGGAGCGCGATCACTTTTCGATGAGCCGCAGGGCGCTAGCCCCGGTTTGTGTCATCTGAACCGGGGCTAGCGCCCTACGGCTGATAGCAGCTTGCTTCACTTCCCGATTCGTTGGTGGCCCTGTAGTCCGGACCAAGGAGTCCGGGCTACAGCCGTCGGAAAGTGATTGCGGCCCCGCCCCTCATCGAAAGCTGGTTCACTTTGCAGAGCCTTCAGCCGGGGCGTTCTCTTCGTGGAGGAATTTGACTTCGTCGATCTTGATGCGATCACCGGCGTTGAACGGCTGCTTGTAGATGGACCAGACGAGTTCCAAGCCAGCATCGGGGTTCTCGGCCATCGCTGCGAGGAACTGATCAATGCGACCGCCGGTGGAAAGTCGCTTCGTGAACGTCTGCCATTCGCCCGTGACTCGCACGTAGTCGAGGTCCAAGCGGGCCTCGTAGTGAGTGGAGTGGTTCTGTTCAAGACTGAACGAGACCATCAGCGGAGCAATATCGACGGGATTGGCTCGGACGAGGCGGTGGTTGATCTGCACGACGGTCTGTTCGAGGTTCCGCAGTGTGACGGCGCGGGGCTTCCAGTTGGGAAGGGAGAAGTGCATCCCGTGCGACTCACCGCCGAGCTTGAACAGCGCGATCTCGTAGTCATCGGGGATCGTGACTGCGGTCAGTTGCAGCACGCCGGGCCGCTTGTCCATCCCCTTGGCCTCGATGGTCTCACGCATTTTGAGGCTCATTGGTCCCGCCGCTGTCGGAAGCGATTTGAACATCATGTGCGAGTAAAGCGTGTTTCCATTCCCTGTCTGTTGGCCATCTGGTTCGTAATTGGTCGTTCCCTCCGAAGCGTTGTCGAAGTGATATCTCAACACAACGACTTGGCCGGGTGTGGCCGTTGCCGTCGATGAGGCCGCTGCAACACTGGCGACTGTGATGGAGTTCGCATTCGTAACTGGCGTGGTCAGGGGTGCCGGGATGTTCGCCACGACGTTGCTCACTCCATTCGACCCGTTCGGACTGCTTTTCGCGGCGGTCTTTGCCGGGCCGGTGAAGAACATCAAACCGGCGAAGATTGTGAACAACAGTCCCGCCGTTCCTCCAATGACGTACTTGCGGTTCTCGGGTCGCGTCACCGGTTCGTACCACGGACCGGTGGCGGGGATGAATTCGGTCGCGCGGGCTGCACCGCGCGATGTTCGCGCGTTCGAGCCGGTCCCTTTCACGGCGGTTGACCGCGGCGGAGTGGAGGGACTGGACTTGGCCGTCTGCGATCCCGGCTTGGGTTTCAGCGGTGCGGACTGCGGTGGCGTGGGCTGCGGCTTTGCGGGACTCGAACGTGAATTTGGCACTTGGTCGGTCAGACCACTCAACTCGCTCAGAACATCGGCCATCGTCTGAAAGCGGTCGCCAGGACTCTTCGAGACCATCGTGCGAAAGATGCGGTCCAACTCCAGCGAGACATCGGTGCGAGTCATGCGCAGCGATGGCGGGGGCGTCACATGATGGTCCACAATCTTCTTCGCCTCAGAACGACTTGGGAACAACACGTCGCCCACGAGCAGGAAGTACATTGTGCAGCCGAGGCTGTAGATGTCGGATCGCGCGTCGGCCTGCAACGAATCGATGGCCTGTTCAGGAGCCATGAAGTCGCTGGTCCCGAGGCTCGACCCGACCTGCGTCAGTTGGTCCGACTCGCGGTCTTTGGGAGCATTCAGTCGGGCGAGGCCCATGTCGAGAATCTTCACGCGGCCATTGGGATCGAGGATCAAATTACCCGGCTTGATGTCGCGATGGACGACTCCTTGTTGATGAGCGTAGTCGAGTCCATCGGCCACCTGCCGGATGTAGTCGATCACCGTCGCGATCGGCAGCAGTCCCTTCTCTTTGACCACATCGTGCAGGACTTTGCCCTCGACGAGTTCCATCGCAAGGTAGTACAGCCCGTTGCTCTGATCGGCATCATAAGCCTTCACGATGTTCGGGTGTTCGAGCCGTGCACTTCGCGGAGGAACCGATCGACGGAATCACGACCGCTCAGCTTGTCCTGATGCAGCACCTTGATCGCCACGGCGCGGTCCATCAATTTGTGCTTCGCGCGGAACACTGTTCCAAAACCGCCGACGCCGAGCTTGTCCTGAACGACGTATGTCCCGAGGACCAATGCTTTGCCGTTCCCCTTGAAGATCATCTTCGCCTGGAACTTCGACAGTTTTCGCAATCGGCACAGTTCGGTCAGTAGTTCCTCAACGTTGTCTCGCTTTTCTTCGGGTAGCGAGTTGGCAACGTCCAGCAGTTCGCCTTGAGTTACCAGTCCCAGTTTCGCCAACAGGTCGGAAAGTTCGGCGCGAGTGATCGGTGGGTTCCACGAGTGCCTCGGAGAGATTTCCGCTGGTGAGCTTCGGGAACGACTGTTTCGATCTCTCAGAAGTCGCTCCACAGCGGCGGTACTTGAGTGTAGCCCCGGATGCCTCAGCCCGAGTCCGCATATCTCGCACTGCCCCCCCACGGAATTATCGCCACAACTCGACACACTCCTCATGACCGTTACGACGGGGCTGGAGCGGCGAGCATGAAGCTTGGAAGGACGAAGGAGCATCCGCTTTCTTCGGTGCAGCATTCGCCAGTCACGTTGCTGCGGCAGTCGCCAGCCAGTCGATGAACTCGTGGTGGCCTGACAGCTCCTTCGCCAGAGCCGGTTCGGCAAAGACACGAACTCGCTTCACATAGTCATCGAACTGCGTTTTCGCCAGCGCAGCCACGACGGGCGAGACGCTGCTAAGCGGTCGATAGACGCCCTCTTTGGATTGGAAGACATCGACCTTGAACTCGACTTCCTTGTGCGTGGGCGGCGCGTCGATGAGCAGGTCCGTCGGTGCGAGCGTTCGCCCGAGAATCTGTTCGGCCTGTGCGAGAACACGGTTTCCGACCTCGAGCAACTCGGCATACGGACGACCGGCCAGTGATTGGTACAAGCCTGGCGTTTGATAGAGACTGAACTCAACCACTCGTTTGTGCAGCCTGCGTTTCGTCCCGAAGACGCCGTCCAGCAGCGAGGCAACCGGCGAGCCGATCGACTCCTTTCGCAACGCGGCAATCACTTCATACTCACTTTGTTGGAAGAGCGTTCGCAAATCGAGTCGCTGGTACAACTCGAAGAAGCTGCGGGCGAACATGCTCGTCGCCGATCGGACTGCGTGGTGCCAGTAGACTTCGCTAAACATCACGTATCGTGCGAAGACCATCAGCTCGGCGGCCGTCTTCCCCTTGGACGAGATCGCGAGGCCATCACCCGCTTCGTTGACGAGTAACGATTGAATCAGCCGATTCCGGTCGAAGTTGCGCCCATAGGGGACGCCCGCATGGAGGCTGTCGCGCTCCAGATAGTCCATCTTGTCGATGTCGATCGGGCCGGAGAGGATCGAGCGCATCAGCCGCAACGGCAGAGAATCGGTCCGCGCGACGAGGACATCCAGCACCTCGGAGGGGTCGATCCCCCATTCGTCTCTCAGCACCTGTCCTAGTTCGCGGTCCGGCGAAAGAAATTCGTCGGCGAACGCCTCATGCGGCGGCAAATCGGGCAGCCCCATGTCTTCGATCGGATGGCAAAACGGCCAGTGACCAAGGTCGTGCAGCAACGACGAGACCATCAACACTTCGGCGCGATGCACATCAACCGCCGCGGCGAAGCGTGCGTCTTTACCGAGTTGCCACAGATAGCGCAGTGCGTTGTGAAAGACGCCCAGCGCATGCTCGAACCGACTGTGAGTCGCCCCCGGATAGATGCGTCCCGCCAGTCCGAGTTGTGTGATGTGCCGCAGCCGCTGAAACTCAGCCGTATCGACGAGCGAGCGGACTCGCGCCGTGAATGGCACATCTTGGCCAGCCGGGATTCGGACGATCGGCCCTCCCGCCTGATGGTCCGAAAGCTCAGGAATGGAACTGTAGGGATGAGTCATGCGGACGCACTCTTCTGACTTTGCATTGATTCAACCAAGCTAATCGGCATCCCGATTGAAGCGGCTTCTATTTTTGATCCTGTTGATCCAGAGCGAGCTGCCATTTATCGCGAATCAGACTCAGCATGCGTTGGATCGTCCGCCGCGTGCGGCTCAATTGTGCAGCCACTTCGTCGTTCGTGTAGCCATCAAGCTTCATCACGACGATCTGCTCCAGTTCCGGATCTTGCAGTGATTCCAACAGACGACGGCATTGCTCGGCCACCAACGCGCGAACATCTGGCCCCATTTCTGGATCAGGGATTTTGGACAGGCGCGAGTCATCTTTGAGTTGCTTCGACTTGGTATCGCCCGGCACCGGCGGCGAGCTTCGTTTCGCGGCCCGCTCCGACTTCAAGCGGTCGTTGGCCTTGCGGTTGGTGATCGTTGCCAGCAGTGGCCAGAGATCGTCGTGTTCCTTCGACTGGATGAGTTTGCCTTGCTTCACCACCGAGCAAAAGGTGTTGAAGGCACTCAAGGCGATATCTTCTTCATCGAACGCCGCCGGACGAGATGTCCGCAATCGTTTGCGACCGAGGCTCAACATGCGCTTCGAGTAACGCTCCCACAACTGCAGCGCGGCTTCAGAGTCGTTCTGCTTCAGCCGACGAACCCATTCCGCGACCATTCCCGTATCTGATGAACTCTGCACGGTCATTGTTGGTTCCATGAATCATGGTCATTGCGGTCACACTTCGCCTCGTCGCGATGGGCTTGAAGTGCGATCCGTGGCTACGAAGATCGACGGAAAATCTGCAGTAACTCAAACCGTTTTAGCGTCTGCGAGGAAGACTGTCATTCGCTCGAAAGTGCGGCGATGATGTGCGGCCAACGGATCAAACGAGAGGCACGCTCGACCTGCGTCGCGAAGCAATGATTCCTTCACTTGGCAGGACGTGTATTGCAATGCCGCATGTGGCATCGAGATTCCGTATGCATCTATAGTCAAGACAGACGGCCGAATAGTGAGAATGTTTCGATCACTCGGTATCTGAAATCCCCCGCCGGACGGTTCAAAACGACAATCTCAATTTTTTCTCGGATCGCGTGTCACATTGCGGACTCATTTGTCCATTTCCTACTTGTAGGCTCGCACGCACACCCGTGTCGCTGGGCTGCACAGTTTCGAGTGGCGGGGATAACTCTGCCAAGTTTAGTGGCCCTTCACTTCGTCGGGAGTTTACTCGACGGCTCGTTTTGGTTTTTCGGGACACCAACGGTTGTCCGAAGCGTCTTTCGTTGATACGTCACGCGGCCCCCAGATGAGCGATTGGAGAGCCGCCTGCCTTCAGGCTGCGGGTTCCTGGTCGCGTGGCGGAAACCCCTAGCCTGAAGACACACGGTTCGCCTTGAACATCTCACTCAGGGCCGTGTGAGGAACAGGTCTGGGAATGCGTTCGATGAACGTGGGGAAATGCAAACCCCGCATTGTGGGCAGATGCGTCAGCGAGCGTGGTGGCTCCGTTTTTCTGCACCGGACTTCAGGCAGCGGCACATCAGCCAATGGCGTTCTCCCCAAAAAAGAGAGCGGCATAAATGCCGCTCTCTTTCAATCGCTTAAATCAAACCGACCGATTTGAGGCTCTGCCTTGAGGCATTGGAGTGTCTCAAGGATGCCCGCATCAATCGAGCGGAGGCGACTGTATTCCCAAGACGAACGGGAAGACGCGGGTCGGCTTGTGAGGCGAACCAATTCGGTCCTTGTAGGCGATTTGAGCCGCACGGTCAGCGGCGAATTGGAGTACGACGAACTCCAAGCCACAGTAGTGTTCGGTCCCGACTTCAGCCGCCACGTCCGCGAAGACTTCTCCCGCCGAAGCCGCATGACGACGGACACCGTGAATGCTGTTCTCACGAACCTTCACACCAGCGGCGGACAGCTTGACCAGTCCCTTCAGAAACTTGCCGATCAGCGTGTCTGGACCTGAGGCACGCCACAACCGCTCCCACTCTTCGTGAGCTTCCCAGTAGTAGCCATGATTGAAGTAGTCGAGCGCCAGCAGGTAGTGGCGGTTTTCGGACCAGGTCGCTGCTGTCAGTTGTTTTGGTGGAGGCGACTTGCGCTGGTAGCTGTGTCCGCGTGGATCGCGGATGGGGTGCGGTGTGTCCGAACCGGGAACATACGTGTAAGAGGGCAACTCCGTCGAAGGGAGAATGCGCACGGGGCGATCTGGGGTTTCCGTCATCTGAGTTTTCTTTCGTTGCAGTACGTTCGCCACAGCGTTGCCTTTCAGAATGAACCGACACCGGGAGCCATCTCACACGGTCAAACAGGCCGGAACAAACTGGCGACCTCACACATTTACCACAGCCAACGAGGACGAAGGCCACGCAAACGAGAGTGCCAAATCTGTGACGGAGAAAATCATTGAGTCGATCAGTCATTGACCTTTGGCCAAGGACGCTCGACTCAAGAATGGAATGAAGGTTGGCTTGAGGACCGCAACCTTGGAGTTTTTCAATGAGTTGTTTTGGGAGGCATTTGGCGGGTAAACCCCGTTTCGCTTAGAGGCGATGCGAGATTTCGTGTGGCAGCATACAGGAAAAAAATGCGAACGGGAGATGAGTTTTTCAGTTTTCTTGAGAACGAGAACTAATCGCGCGCGCTCAACCCGCAGAGTCCAACAAGGCTCGTTTGACGCGGGCCACAACGCCACGAAATCCCTGCTGGCGAGTCATTCCCAACACGGCACTCAACCCCCAATGGGCAACCAAATCCTCCGGCAGAGTCATCGCTGTCGAGACGGGTTCGCCGTCCAATCCCACGACCAACATCGCAACCAGACCACGCACTGTCGGCGATTTGCGCGGGACATCCGCCTCGATTTGGATCCGCCCCTCGACCGCCCGCGCCCACAAATGGACCGGTGTCTGGCACTCTTGGACTCGGCACGATTCCGGAAACGGCTCACGAACTAGATCCGGCGAC
The DNA here is from genome assembly GCA_043749505.1 of Schlesneria sp. GTDB lineage: Bacteria > Planctomycetota > Planctomycetia > Planctomycetales > Planctomycetaceae > Schlesneria. The sequence goes on from JAYVDI010000138.1 coordinate 24,565, forward strand.
AACTCGGGTAACTGGTCGGCAAATTCCACGAGCCATTCCAATTTCTCCTCCGGTTCGAGTTCATGGAGTTCAGCGATGAGCGAAGCCAGTTTCATGGTAAGTCCGAGTTCCTTCAACGAGGACGTGTGGCGATGGGTGAGCCTGTGGATCACGGATCGGATCGTAAACAATGCCGCACAAAATCGCAGCCTGCCGCGTGGATCGGGCGAGAAAACAGGTTCGGTTCACATCGCGGGTGACGCCTCGACACTTTGAGGCCGACGGTAGGGATGCCGCAAGTCGGTGGCTATACTCCCGCCCGCTTTGCTGCTCACCACGAAGACATTCGGAAAGAGGATTCACTCATGCTGCGTTTTGTCGGATCGGTTGTTGCGTCGCTGCTGCTGTTGCTCAATTTCGGACCTTTCGTCGTCTATGCTCAAGACACGGCGAAGAGTGACGTGCCCAAGGGCGAGTTGAAGAAGTACTCATTCGAGAAGTCCAAAATCTTCCCCGGAACGGTGCGTGAGTACTCGATCTACGTGCCGAAGCAGTACGACCCGGCCAAGCCCGCGTGTCTGTACGTCAATCAGGACGGCGTGCAGTACAAGGCTCCCGAAGTGTTCGACGATTTGATCCACAAGAAGGAAATGCCGGTCACGATCGGCGTGTTCATCACGCCCGGTGTTGTGAAGGGGACTTCGGATCAATCGTTGCCGCGTTTCAACCGCAGCTTTGAGTACGACGGACTGGGCGACGGCTACGCGCGGTTTCTGTTGGAGGAGTTGCTCCCTGAAGTCGAGACTAAGACGACGGCCGATGGTCGTGCAATCAAGCTCTCTCAGGACGGCAACGACCGCGCGATTGGTGGAGCCAGCAGCGGCGCGATCTGTGCATTCACCGCTGCGTGGGAGCGGCCCGATTCATTCCAACGCGTCTTCAGTGCGATCGGCACCTACGTCGGACTGCGCGGTGGCCACAACTATTCGACGCTGATCCGCAAGTACGAGCCGAAGCCGCTCCGCATTTTCCTTGAAGACGGCAGCAAGGATCTCAACATCTACGGCGGTGACTGGTGGATGGCCAACCAGTCCATGGAACGATCATTGGTGTTCGCTGGTTATGAGGTCACTCACAACTGGGGCGAAGGCGGACACAGTGGCCAACACGCGACGGAGATTTTTCCGGACGCCATGCGTTGGCTCTGGAAGGACTGGCCGAACTCCGTGCAGGCAGGCAAAGGGGCACCGCAACTTCAAGAGATTCTGATCCCCGGTGAGAACTGGAAGCTGGTGGCCGATGGCTACAAGTTCACGGAAGGCCCGTCGGTCAACGCCAAGGGTGAGGTCTTCTACAACGAAGTCCCCAACAGCAAGACCTACAAAGTGAGCCTCGACGGCAAAGTGACGGAGTTCCTCGCCGATTCCAAGAAAGGTGACGGACAAGCGTTCGGTCCCGATGGGCGGCTGTATGCGAACGCTGGTGCGACCGAGCAGGTTCTCGCTTGGGACGCCGACGGGAAGTCGTCCGTGTTCGCAGACGGTTTCAAGGGGAACGATCTCGTGGTCAGGCACGATGGCAGCCTGTTCGCGACCGCTCCGTTTGCGACTCCCAACGACAGCAAGGTCTGGTACGTGTCGCCGAAGGGTGAGAAGAAGATCGTGGACGCGGGACTTAAGTTTGCCAACGGCATCTGTTGCTCACCCGACCAATCGCTGCTCTACGTCGCCGACAGCCGCAGCCACTGGGTCTTCAGCTATCAAATTCAACCCGATGGTTCGCTGGCTCACAAACAGAAGTATTTTCATCTGCATGTCCCCGACACGGCGGAAGACAGCGGCGTCGATGGACTCCGCACCGACCGTGATGGTCGGCTGTGGGCCGCAACGCGACTCGGTCTGCAAGTCTGCGATCAACCGGGGCGAGTCAACTGCATCATCCCGACTCCCAACGGCAAGGTCTCCAACCTGACGTTCGGCGGCGAAAACTTCGACACCGTCTTCGCAACGTGCGGCGATCGCGTCTACAGCCGCAAGGTCAAAGTGAAGGGAGCCAACGGCTGGCAGGCTCCAGTCAAACCGGCGAACCCACGGTTGTGACATATGGATGCCTCACGAAGCCATGAATGAGACGTTCTTGGCGAGCCGTGTGCCGTCAGGCAGCGGGTTTTCTCAGACGATCAAGAACCGCAGACTGACGGCGTGCGGCTCGCCAATTTCTCCGCTTGTACCATGTGGAGTGTATTTGCCTCTGGTCATTGTTTGGTTCTCCTGATGAACCGAATTCGTCTTCTTCTTCATCAACATCAAAGGACTGACGACATGCGATCGACTCGACTGCTACTTGGCCTCGGCCTGCTCTTTGGCATTCTCTGGTTGGATGGCTCACAACTGAGCGGCCGCGCCGCCGTCGCTCAAGATCGTGGGATCGGCGACTTTCCCAAGCTGTCGGCTGAGCGAGACTGGCCGTGGTGGCGCGGGCCGTCTCGAGATGGAGTGGCTGTCGGGACTGAGCCAGTTCTGACCAAATGGAGCAACACCCAGAACATCCTCTGGAAGACGCCGGTTTCGGGGCGAGGCCATTCCTCCCCGATCGTCGTCGGAGATCGAGTCTTCCTGACGACGGCCGATGAAGCGCAGAAAGTTCATTCGGTCTTGGCGTTCGATCGTCAGACCGGCAAGTCGTTGTGGAAGGTCGATGTCAACAAGGGCGGCTTCCCCGCGAAGAACCATGCGAAGAACACGGAAGCATCGCCGACGCTCGCCTGCGATGGCGAGCGACTCTTCGCGACCTTTTATCACCACGACACCGTACAGGCGACGGCTCTCGATCTCGATGGCAAGCAAGTCTGGCAGCAGACGGTCGGACCGTTTCGACCGAGGTCGTTCGAGTACGGCTACGCTCCTTCCCCGACGCTCTATCGCGAGACCGTCATCGTCGCGACTGAGTTCGACGGCGACAGCGCGATCACGGCTCTCGACCGCCAAACCGGCAAGCAAGTCTGGCGGACGCCACGCAAAAGCAGCATTACGTTCTCAACGCCCGTCGTCGCGCATGTCGCGGGCAAAGATCAGTTGCTCATCAGCGGAACCAATCAGGTGTCGAGCTACGATCCCGCCACAGGCAAAAGTCTGTGGGCCGCAGACGGAACGACGTTCGCAACCTGCGGCACGATGGTCTGGGACGGCGACATCGTCTTCGCCAGCGGCGGCTATCCCAAAGCGGAGACTCTCGCCGTGAAGGCCGATGGCAGCGGCAAAGTTCTGTGGAGCAACAACCAGAAGTGCTATGAAGAGTCGATGCTGGCTTATGAGGGGTACGTTTACGCTTTGACCGGTAACGGCGCCCTCTTCTGTTGGCGCGGCACTGATGGGAAAGAGATGTGGAAGCAGCGACTGCAAGGACCGGTCAGTTCGTCGCCGGTCCTCGCGGGCGGACACATCTATCAGGCCAACGAGCGCGGCGTCTGCTATGTCTTCAAGCCGAACCCCGAGAAGTTTGAAGCGGTTGCCGAGAATCAGCTCGGGGACGAAGGCTTCCCGTCCCCTGCGATCATTGGCAACCGGGTCTTCATCCGCACGGCAACCGGTTCAGGAAAAGGGCGCAAAGAGTTTCTGTACTGCCTCGGCCAGAAGTGATGTATCCGGCAAAGATCGAATGATGGCGAGCGCACCAAAATGAGCCCATCAATGGAATCGAACTCCGCCAACCAAGCTGTCCTGCATCCGGTGCGGCTTCCGATCGAATTGTTGCTGCGGGAATGTCAGGTCCGTCATGAGCGGCGGCGCGGCCCAGGCGGACAGCATCGCAACAAAACCGAATCGGCCGTCGTGTTGCTTCACACACCGACGGGCATTGACGGGCAGGCGGCCGAACGGCGGAGCCAGCACGACAACCATCGCGTGGCTGTCGCACGCCTGCGAGTGAACATCGCCCTCGCGGTCAGGACCGCATCGCTGGCCGAAGCGGCTCCGACCGAGTTGTGGCGGTCGCGTTGTCACAGTGGAAAGATTGGCTGCAACCCCGATCACGAGGACTTCGCGCCGTTGCTCGCAGAAGCGCTCGACGTACTGCACTCGCGGAATGTCCATGTCGCAGGATCGGCCGAACAACTCGGAGTCACTCCGTCACAACTCGTGAAGTTCCTGAAGCACGATCATCGCGCGTTGCTGCTCGTCAACGATGAGAGACGCCGACTCAGTCTGCATCCGTTGGACTGACGCGGAACAAATATCCGCTTAGTAAAAGCCCGGTCTGCTTGGGCAGAATAACTCCGTGAGAATCACAGGCAGGTTAGAAGGCATTTCAAAATCTGTTTTTGCCTCGAAGAACTAGCCCGACGCGCAAGCGAGGGCTGGACATTCGATGACGGTGAAGCCCTCGCTTGCGCGTCGGGCTAGTTTTGAAATGCGTTCTACAAACTGTCCGGCTTCACGTCATCAGCGGTAGATCCAATGAGCCTCAGGATCCTTGGGGTCCGCGATGATCTCAGGTTCCTTCTGATCGAACCGGTCCCCGCGCCGCCAGTACTTCAGCATGATCGTCTTGGTTTGGACGATGGGCATGTCGTCGGGGCCGTTCAATTTGCGAATGCCGTTGGAAAATCCGGAGAGGAAGACCGTGTAACGATCGGCCTCGGGGTCGATCCCGTGCCACATCATGACTCCCGCCATCGCGCTGTCGTCACCGCTACCGGTTTCCGTGGCTTCCGGAAGCGGTCCCACCACACTGACCGCCGTTTTGTAATTTGCCTTCTCGCGTTTGTTGATTGCCGCGAGTGCTTCGGGGATCACTTGATCGGGGAAGACATCCTGTCGATCGTTGTCCGTCACGATCAGCGTTCCTTCCGGAATGAACAGCGGCGGGCTGACGGGAGGGTCGATTTCGTTTTTTGGAGACTTCTCATCGATGCGCTCACCCGATTTGCGATGGACGACGCGGTAGGCGATGTACCAGACGTGCTCCAGCTTCTTCTCACCCGTTTTCGGATTGGTCAGTTCGACTTGGATCATGCGCATCGGCTTGTAATAGACATCCAGCACCCACAGATTGCTTTGCGAAGTTCGTTCCTCTCCCGAGCTGGAGATTGACGAGTTGATAAAAATCTCGCCCCGCTTCGGCATCTGCGCGAAAGCCTCCGCGGTCGGAAGTGCCGACCAAGACGCGAGGCCAAACAGGGCAGAGGCAAGGCATCGGGTGGTGTGTGTCATGCTCGGTTCACTTTGGAGAGGACTGGTCGTTACAGGCGGATTCGATTCGGGAGAGGCTGACGATAATGACGATTCAGAGGGTCGGTCAAGTTTTGAGTTTGCAGAAGAAATAGAATCGTCCCTGTGTTTTCGGCGCGAAGTATTCGGTTCAGTGAAAGTCCTGCCCCGTCAGCAATTTTTCGATCGCATCGGCTCGATGTGCCACTTCCAGCACGCTGCGGCGTATTTCTTCGGCATCGACAGTCACCCGAGGATAGTTGTCGATCATGACGAACACGGACTCTCCATCCATTTCGGCGATTGCCAACGCTCCGTGCATGATTTCGGAGTTCAGCCTCAAGGCCGGTTCAAAGTAAACCGACAGCGCGGGGCAGCAGATGCTGGAGATGCGGAGCGACCGGTCTGCGGCGGCGTGCAGGCTCGGTTCGACGAAGGCCGTCTGACGGCGGCCACCCGCAAACTCCAACTGAATCCGATAACGCTCTCCCTCGCGCGACCATTTTACCCCCGGCTGGTGGGCGAACGCCTGCTGGAGCAATGTCTCGATGTCTTCCATCTCGCCCAGTACGGCTTGCAGGAGTTGCACCGCCTCGATACCCGAGCGGGGTCGGTTTCCGGGAGCCTTCGACAGCATCTGATTCAGACATTCGGCCATCTCCAGCGGGAGACCGATGCACTCGGGCTTCACACTGGGAACGGGATCGTGAATGACCTGCCCCATCAATTCGGAGACCGATGTCGCGTCGAACGGCAGCCGACCGGTCAGCAGGAAGTAGTAGCAGACGCCGAGCGCGTACACGTCGCTCGCCGGAGTGGCCTCGCTCTGTTGAAACAGTTCGGGTGCCATGAAGTGCGGCGTCCCAACGACCTCGCGCGGAGCCATTGCCGCGCCGTCCAAGACGACTCGTTTGGCCAGCCCGAAGTCCGTGATCTTCGGCACTCCTTGGTGCGTCAGCATGACGTTGTCAGGCTTGAGATCTCGATGCAGAATGTGTGCGGTGTGAGCGGCGGCAAGGCCCTCGGCGATTCGCAACGCCAACGACGTGGCTCGCACCGGCGTTTGAGGCCCGTCGTCCTCGACCAGCTTCCGCAGCGAGCGGCCAGCCACGAACTCCATCTCCAAAAAATAGAACCCGAGCGCCTCGCCGATGGCATGGACGGTGACGATGTTCGGGTGGTTGAGCGCCGCCGCCGCACGGCCTTCATTGGCGAATCGCTCGACGTAAGCCGGGTCGCTCTCCACCAGGCGCGGCGGCAAAATCTTCAGCGCACATTTGCGGTGCAGGTCGAGATGACGAGCCAGATAGACGCGACCCATCGCTCCGGCACCGAGCAGCGCGTCGCATGAATAGCAATCAATCCGCTGGCCAATCAGCGCGTCCACTTCATGCGCGAGTGACGCCTTGGCGACTCCCTCGGTCGTACTCACGGGCGAAGCAACCGGGTGATGGAGCGCAGTATCGCAACCGGCTCCCGCAGCCAGATCGAGGCTGCGGCCACAACCGGGGCAGACTTCAACCGGTTTCGTCGGAATGAACGAAAACTGACAACTGGGACAGAGTGCGGCGGCGAACAGTCGCGTGTTTGGCCCGGCCCGGCGGTTTTCGTTCATGGGCGACTCTGCAAGGTTGAAGAGGCAACGAGCCTGTTGAAGAACGGTAGTAGGGTGGGGGCTAGCGAAGCGCCGCTGGCCCCTACCCTACAGGCGATTTTCAACGAGCGGTTCAACGAGTTCCAAGTCCGCGTTCAAGCGTTGTCCCGCCGTTACGGTACGACGTGGACGAGCATCATGTCGTGCCAGTCCAGTGTCCAGTCACTGCTGCCGACCAAGACGAGTTTGCTCCCCGCATCCAGCAGCTTGTGCTTGCGGCCGAACTCCTGCACGAATGCGAGCAAATCGCGCGGAGCCGACTGAACGGCGGTCGTCTCGATCGGAGTCACTCCCCAAAACAAGCACATCCGCCGTGCCACTTCCGGATGATCGGTCAGCGCGAGGATCGGCACATGAGGACGCTGCTTTGAGATCGCCATCGCCGTCTTGCCCTTGCGTGTGGCGGCGACGATCAAGTCGGCGCCGAGATGCGCGGCGGCGGTCGCTGCGCCGTGAGTGACGGCCTCCGTGATGGCCGTCGCGCGGTTGCGAGGCAGGCTGCGCGAATCGGCTTTCGACAGCCGCGGTTCCAGCAAACGCTCGGCTTCCCGCGCGATGCGACTCATCATCGCCACCGCTTCGACCGGGTAATCGCCCGCCGCCGTCTCACCCGACAGCATCACCGCGTCGGTTCCATCAAGAACCGCATTGAACACGTCGCTCGCTTCGGCTCGCGTCGGCAGCTCGTTTTTCTGCATCGAGTCGAGCATCTGCGTGGCCGTGATGACCGGCGTGCGGTGTTCGTTGCACAGCCGGATGATCGTCTTTTGCAGTGTTGGCACGCGGAAGATGTCGGTCTCTACACCGAGGTCTCCCCGGGCGACCATCACCGCATCGGTCTCGGCAACGATCGCTTCGAGGTCATCAATCGCCTCGGTTTTTTCGATCTTGGCGACGATCCACGGTGGCGTCTTGGTCGGATGCGCGGCGATCACCTGACGCAGCAGCACGATGTCGTTGACGCTGCGCACGAAGCTCAACCCGACGTAGTCGATGCCGTTGTCCAAGGCCCACTTTAGATCGGCCCGATCCTTGTCGGTGAGACACGGTGTGCTGAGTGCGACACCCGGCAGATTAACTCCCTGCTTGCTGCGGATCAGCCCGGACTGCACGACTTCACAGACCACGCGCCCCACTACGGAGTCCTGTTCGACCACTCGCAGTGAAACGGTGCCGTCTGCCAACAGGACGCGGTCGCCGACACGCAGGTCATCAACGAGCGGTTCATAGGTACATGTAAGTTGCGGCACCGGCGCGGTCGGGCTGGCTTCGGCTCCGGACCTCACAAACTCGACCATCGTTCCCTGACGCAGACGCAGTCCTTCATCAGGCAGCACTCCCAGCCGAATCTTCGGCCCGGACAAGTCACCGAGAATGCCGACCGGCCGACCACGTCGCTGAGACAGTTCACGGATCGAGCCGACGATTTTCTCGAACCACGGATAGCTGCCATGCGCAAAGTTCAGACGAAACAGATCGACACCCGCTTCAATGAGTTGCTGCAATTTTTCGGGGGTTTCTGACGCGGGGCCAAGCGTGGCGACGATCTTCGTCTTGACCAGCGGGCCTTCCAAGTACTGACGATGCAAAAGGTCCATTTCGACTCACTTCCAAAAAGAGATGGGACCGTGAGATCGGCAGTGCGACGAAACACGAAATCCAAAACACCAACAAGCACAGAGCGTCTTTGTTTCACCGCGCGGGCAACGCCCCGCGCGGCGATGAGAAATGTCGTGACCGCTGAAGTCCGGCTTAGCTTTGTTAGCCGGACTTCGTTTGAACGGACAACCCGCAGAGAAGTCCGGCTTTCAGAAAAGCCGGACTTCGGGAACTCACGAAGCGGACATCACCGGTTCGTCGCCGTCTTCGGCGCAAACAGTTTTGCGTTGATCGGCTTTACCACTTCGCCCGGCTTGGCAACCGCCAGCTTGCCGGTCAACTTGATCGACTTCGGCGGTTGGCAGCCCTTTTCGTTGCAGGCTTGGTAATTGACCGTGATTTCCATGTCATCCGTCTGTCCGCCCGAGGCTTTCGGCACGGTGAGCGTTCCAAACACGGCGACTTCGCCCTCGTAGACCATCGCGTCCATGTCCTCACCTTCCATTTTGAAGCCGTGTCCCTTCGGATAGATCGGCTCGGCGAGCATCACTCCCGATTTGGATTTGAAGCTGAGCTTGGTCGGCTTCAGGAAGTCGGGACTCGGCGGATTGGCATTGATGTGCCAGCCCTCTTTCACGTCCAACAGCACGACGATGCGGCAAGTGCCACCGGCGGGAAGACGATCGGTCGAGAGATACGCTCGCGCCCGAACGAGTTCGTCCTTCGTGGGCCGTTCCTCTTGTTGCTCGGCGAGCAGGATGAGCTTCTCGCCCGACTTGTCCTTCGCGTCGTTGGCACCGACCTGCTGGATACGATCATCGCGAGCCGTGTCGGACTGCCCCTTTGGCTTGTCGGCAGCAAGCAACTCCGACGCGGCAAGTGCCAGCACGGTCAGGCTGCGCGGAGCTTGTTCGAGGTTCGAGGCAAACAGCTCGATGATCGTGCGGGCTTCGTCCAGATACCGCTGCTCACCGGTGAGCTTGGCCAGCTTGATGAGGTTCCGGGCACTGACGCTGTTCCCCGCTGGTAACACTCCGTCGTAGCAATTCTTTGTGCGTGCCAGTAGCTCTTCGTGATGGTGCGACGTGAAGAAAAAGCCGCCGCCGGTCTCATCGCGGAACATCTTGAGTTGATCGTCCTGAAGCTGTTTCGCCGCCTTAAGCCACCGTGCGTCGTCGGTCGCGTCATGCAGCGCCAGCAGTCCGTCGATGACGAAAGCGTAGTCGTCGAGATACGCGTTGAGCTTGGCTTGACCTGCCGTATGAGTTCGCAGGAGTCGGCCTTCGGCATCTCGCATATTCGTCAGCAGAAAGTTCGCGCAACGCTCGGCCGTGCGGACGAAGTCGGGCTGGTTGAACAGCGCTCCCGCACGCGCAAAGGCTCCGATCATCAAGCCGTTCCAACTGGCCAGCACCTTCTCATCACGTATTGGTCGTTGTCGTTGATCGCGGACAGCCAGTAATTTTTGACGAGAGACAGCCAAGCGTTCGGTTCGTGGTCCATGATTCGACTCCAATTCGCTCGATACGAGCCGCAGCACGTTGCCGTGTTCAAAGTCAGGCAGGTCTTTGACGTGATACGCCTCTTTGAATTCGGCCGCTGTCGCGCCGAGAACATTGTCGATCTCGCGCGCTTCCCAGACATAGCTTTCGCCTTCGATCCCGTTCGTCTCGGCATCGAGCGCCGAGTAGAAGCCGCCTTCGCTTGAGGTCATCTCGCGCTCGACAAACGTCAGGATTTCTTCGGCGACTTGTTTGTAGAGCGGCTGCTGGGTGGCGATGTAGGCGTTGACGTAGACATCGGCCAATTGAGCCTGATCGTAGAGCATCTTCTCGAAGTGCGGGACGAGCCACTTGCGATCGACCGAGTACCGGTGGAAGCCGCCTCCCAAATGATCGCGAATCCCGCCGCAAGCCATCTGCATCAGCGTGAGGTCCAGCAACTCAGACGTGTCGGCGTCGGGCTTGTGCTTCAACATCTCCTGCACGAACAGCAGCTTGGTCGGCGTGGGGAACTTCGGTCCATCGGGTCGCTTCGGTTGGAAATCGACTCCGCCGAAGTCGGGATCAAAACTGTTGGCCACCGCCTCGAAAGTCTTCGCGACCAGCGTGCCGTTCACTTCCACCGGCTTCAGCGACAGCTTCGGCCGCATCACCCGACGAGTCTCGTTGGCGAGGATGTCGGCGTTCCCTTCGAGTTGCTCGCGTTTGTCTTTCCACAGATCCGTCAGCCGCCCCAGGATCGAGGGGAAGCCCATGCTCTTGTCGGTGTCTTCCGGTGGGAAGTACGTTCCCCCCGCGACCGGCTTGCCGTCGGGAGTGATGAACATCGACAGTGGCCACCCGCCGCCAGACTGTGCGCCGATCGCTTGGTAATAGACCTGCAACGCTGTCATGTAGATGTCGTCCACATCGGGCCGCTCTTCGCGATCGACTTTGATGCAGACGAAGTTGTCGTTCATGGTCTTGGCAATCGTCTCGTTCATGAAGACCTTCCGCTCCATGACGTGGCACCAATAGCAACTGCTGTAGCCGACGGAAAGGAAGATCAGCTTCCCTTCCTTGCGAGCCTTCTCGAACGCCTCCGGCCCCCACGCATACCAATCGACGGGGTTGTGAGCGTGCATCAGCAGGTACGGACTGGTCTCACGCGCGAGCCGGTTCGCCTTGGCCTTCGCTTTGACGGGAGCCTTCCCGTCATCGACGGCATCGCCGCGACGAGCCACCGCCACCAGCAGGATCAACCCACACACCGCGACCGCCGCTGCACGAGACACTGTATTGAATCGCATATCGTTCTCAGCTCCCTCTGTCTGGCGAAACCACTGCTGGAATTGCGTTCTGGGGTCGGGCGTTCAAATTTCAAAATTGGCCTGGAAGCGGCTGATGTTTGGAAATCGTTGCGGCGGCCAATTTTGAAGTTTGAACGCCCGACCCCAATTCGCATCCGCGTGTCGAAGGCGAAACAGTGTTCCACACCGCTCGAACGCGCGGGGCGTTGCCCACGCGGTTAAACGAAAGAAGCCACTCGCCGTCTTTCTGGCACGTCTGCAACGCGGCGGCATTCTAGGTTCGTCCTTCCGATGTCGAAAGGGCATTGGCCAGACATGACAGTGAACTCAGATATCATCGTGTGAACTCATCGACGAAGCGTTGCTGCCACAGCTCGAACATTAGCAGCAGCCACAGGCGCGCGCTGTGATCCCACTGGGACGAGACGTGTTCATCGATCAGGCGTCTTACGGTGGCAGTGTTAAAGTAGCCGCGTTGCAACGCGCGGGGATCGAGCAGCGTGTCACAGAGCAGTTCGCGCAGCTCATTCCGAAACCAATGATCGAGCGGCACACCGAAGCCCATCTTCGGCCGCGACTGAATCGACTCGGGAAGCAAATCCTTGAAGGTCTCGACCAAAATTCGCTTGCCTCGGCGACCATGCAGTTTCAATGCGAGTGGCATCTGGGCGGCAAGCTCGACGACATGATGGTCCATGAACGGGCTGCGGGCTTCCAAACCGTAGGCCATGCTGGCGATATCGACCTTCGTCAGGATGTCGCACGGGAGATAGGTCTCGACATCGACGCACGTCGTCCGTTGAACGAAGTTCTGTTCGGCACAGAGCGCGTACGCCTGCTCAATAAACGACGCGCCATCGTAGTCGCCCAGCGTGCGAGCGAACTCCGGGCTGAACAACGTCGGGCGGCGGGCATCGTCGAAGATGCTCAGCCAGTTCGCATAACGCCGCTCGGGCTGTTGGCCGAGCGCGGCGAGGAACCTTTTGATTTGCCTCAGTTTGGATTTTTGGCGGACTCCCGCCGGAAGACGCTGCCACTGGGGACTGGCCAGCATGGTTCTGAGCGGCCACGGCCAACGATCGATCTTGGCGGCGAGCTCCACGGCAAGGTAGCGGTCGTAGCCCGCGAACAGTTCGTCGCCACCGTCGCCCGTCAGCGCAACGGTCACGCGTTGGCGAGTCAGTTGTGACAGGTACATCGTCGGGATGGCCGAACTGTCACCAAACGGCTCGTCGTAGTACTGCGTCAGTTTTGGCAGCATCTCGATGGCGGACGGATCGACGACGAATTCGTGATGATCGGTCCCCAGTTTGGCGGCGGCTTCCCGGGCATAGCTCCGCTCATCGAACTGCTTCACGTTGAAGCCGATGGAAAACGTCTGCACCTTTTCGTTTGTCTCGCGCTGCATTAGCCCGGTGATGATCGTGGAATCGACTCCGCCCGACAGGAACGCACCGAAGGGAACATCGCTGCGCATGCGCAGCCGAACGGCTTCCGTGAGAGTTTCGCGGAGAGCGATCTGCGGCGAGTCGAACGCGGCGAGGGAGAGTGACTCGATCTGCGATGGTCCGTAACCGTGCGGCCGAGCGAATGGGGCTTCCCAGTAGCGACGCACGATCAAGTCGCCGGTCGTCGCGTTGAATTCGGCCCAATGCGCGGGCGGGAGTTTCCGATAGCCGTTGAGCATCGTTTTTGGGTGCGGCACGTATTGAAGCGTCACGAAATCAGCGACGGCTTCCGGGTCGATCTCACGCGGTGCGCCGGGAACTTGCAGCAGCGCTTTAAGTTCGCTCGCGAAGGTTAAGCGGCCCCAGGCGACTCGATAAACGAGCGGCTTTTGTCCCATGCGGTCTCGCGCGAAAAACAGCTTCCGATGACGGTCGTCCCAAATCGCGAAGGCGAACATACCGCGCAGATGTTGAACGCAGTCGTGCCCCCACTGTTCGTAAGCGTGAACGATGCACTCAGTGTCGCTCGCAGTGCGAAAGCGATGGCCGAGTGCTTCGAGCCGCGGTTGCAGTTCGCGATAGTTGTAGACCTCACCGTTGAACGCGATCCAAACGGAACCGTCTTCATTCGAGAGCGGCTGATGTCCGCCCGCCAAGTCGATGATCGAAAGTCGCCGGTGCCCGAGTGCCGCGCCGCCCGCATGGCTGCCGTTGCTCGACGAGAAATGGTGGCCATCGTCGTCGGGACCGCGATGGCTCAATGCGCCGGTCATCCGGCGCAGCACGGCTTCGGCGAGCGGTTCGCCCTCATTCGTCCAACTCGCTCCCGCGATGCCGCACATTGTTGTTCACTTGTCTGGAATGAATAGTCGTAGGGTGCGTGGAGTCTTCGGAACGCACCGGATGCATCCGAAATAGTGCGTTCCAAAGACTCCACGCACCCTACTTGCTGCCTCGCGTCATCGCGATGACGTTGCGATCAGCTCGCGGTAAATGTTCGCGTAGCCACCGACCATACGCTGAACATTGAACTCGCGTTGAATCCGTTCTCGTCCCGCTTGACCGAGTCGTTTGGCTAGGTCCGGTTCGTCGATCAGGCGACGGACGAATTGCATGATGCCGACCGTGTCCGCCAACTTGAACAGGAAGCCTGTCTCGCTTTGTACGACCAGTTCGCGGTTCGGTGGGATGTCACTCGCGACGATCGGCAGTCCGGCGGACATCGCTTCCATAATGCTGTTCGACATCCCCTCGAAGCTGCTCGCCAGACCGAAGACATCGAACGCGGGGAGGAACCGCGCGGCGTCTTCACGGTGGCCGAGAAACGTCACATGGGCGTGGCAATGAATGTCGCGCGTGAACCGTTCGAGTCGCTCGCGCTCAGGACCGTCACCGATGACGACCAACTGCAACTGCGGACGAATCTGCCGCAGGATTTCGACCATCCAGATCAGGTCTTCGACCCGCTTCTGCTTCGCCAGCCGACCGATGAAGCCAACGACAAAGGCGTTGGGCGAGAGGTCGAGTTCAGCGAGCAGTTGGTCACGGTTGTTTGGCTTTGTCCCCTTGCCCCGGCTCTGCGGGGAGAGGGTGAGGGTGAGGGGTTCTTCTGATTGCGACTTATCAACTGCATCTGTCGAGTCGGTAGAGTCAACACTTGAAAGAAGCTCCCTCACCCTAGCCCTCTCCCCGCAGAGCTGGGGCGAGGGGACAGGAATCTGCGGCTCGCCCCCACATTCATTTGGCTCGCATTCGATCCCGCTCGACACACATTCGATCCCATTCGGCACGCAGGCCAGCTTCTCCGACGGCACGCCGAGTTCGCGATAGAACTCGACAACGCTGGCCGAGTTTCCCACGAGACGATCGGTGCGGGCGATCAAACGCCGGTCGAGCCAAAGCTGCCAGTTCGCCTTCCAGCTATCAACGCACCGTTCCGAAACCACAATCTTCGCGCGTGGGATCGCGTGAGCACACAGTCGTCCGTAAGCGTTTGCCGAGAAGAGCCAAGTGTGCAGGATATCGGGGTCTTGTCGCACGAGTTCCGCTCGCAGCCGCCAGAATGAAAACGGATCGAACTTCGTCCGCTTGCCGATCACGGTCAACGGGATTCCCGCCGCGTGCAACTCGTCAGCATAAGGACCGCCACGTGTGAGGGCGATCGCGCGAACATCGAACTCGTCACGAGGCAGCCTCGTCGCCAGCAGCGTGAACTGCTTCTCAGCCCCGGAACGGTCGAGTGTGGGGATCAGCAGAACGACGCGCGGTTTCGACACAGGTAAAGCTGTCTCATGAAAGGAACGGAGCGATGCGATGCGATGCGACTTTATCGTTTACATCACTCGCGGGAAAATGTCGGCAACAACGCGGGATCGAATCCGGGGAGCGAGGCACTCGGCGACGAACGCGGGGCGGCGAGACGAGTCAAACGGGAGTCTGCGTTCGTATCAGACGCGAGACCAGAGAACTCGAACTCGCTGGCGAGCAGACTCTCAAACTGTTCGTCAGCGTTCGCGACCGGGATTGTCCCGCGAGTGGGGTCGGTCACGACGAGCAACTCCAATCCCGGCGGCACGAATGAGTCGCGACCCTGCCAGTGAATGGACTGCGAGAGTTGGCTGCGCGGGCGGGCCGTTTGAATTTCGATGAGACTTGCGGCGAGTGACGGGCTTGTCGAAGGAGGCGATTCCGCCGGTAAACGATTCGTCGCGGGTCGCAACGCGAACACGCAGTCATTCGCGACGATCTGGATCGTCGGCGCGGAGGCTTGTTCCGCGAACGCGCCACCGAATAGAAGGAATGGGCCGGAGTCCCGTAGCGTGACGCGCGCCAACTCGACTGCGATCGACCTCGCGGCGGCTTTGCGACCCAGCGTCAGAAACGCTCCGCCGCCGACTTTCAAGCAGTTCGTCAGCGTCACGGCATCGGGCGTTTCGGCGAGTAGCACCGCCGCACCCGATCCACGGAAGACCGTGTTTGAGATCGCGAACTGCCGGTTCAAGCTTGCAGGTCGCGATCTCGCGTCCGTTGTTACGACCCGCGTGGAGTCAGCGTTCTCGGCTGCCGCTTCATCGCGCGGCAGCCACGCCAGCGAAGCTGTTGCCGCAGCAGCGGTCGGTGAAATTGTGATCGAGCCTGTGGTTGCAGGATTCAGGTCGGTCTCGAATTCACAGCCTTCAATCGACACGCGGTTGGAGCGGATGAGCAGCATCGCGGAGAGCGGCGACGTATTCACGCGTGCCTCTCGTTCGCGCGGATTGCGTCGAACAGCGACGTTGGCCAGCGTGACTTCCGTAGCGGCAAGTCGCAACGGTTCGCGACCGACGTGAATGACGGGATTGATCCCCGCCGCTCCTCGAATCGTCAGTGAACCAGCGTGCGCGATATCGGCCACGGTGTATGGCCCTGGCTCCGCAAGCAGCACCACGCCATCGGCCGATGGAGGTGGCAACAAGAGCAGCCCGTCCTCGGTCACACGCATTGAAGCTTCAGTCGCGACAGACCGCTTGTTTGTCGAGGACTCCCCCAACGGTTTCGTGTCTCGACTTCGCACCACGTCCACGACGCGACTCGTCAGCGCGAGCAGTTCGTTCCTCACGCCGGTGTTCGCGAAACTCATCACGGCTCCCGCAACAACGAACAGTGACACGGCGATCCACGGCCAACGGCCTTCGGCCATCGAAGCCGCGGGCTGCGCGAGATGCGGGACGGCCGCATGGAACGCACGGCGGAAGCGACGCAGTCGAGAACGCGACTGCGCGCCGGGGTGCCCCCAACGTTGCAGCAGTTCGTTGAACGAGCGTGGCCTCTGTTCGGGGGCGGGTGAGGTCATTGCGTAAATCGCCTGTGCAAGAGGAGCGGGCGTTTCAGGTGCCCACTCGCGCACGTCCTCAATCCGGCGGGTCTGGTGCGCGGCCAGCTTCATCAACGGATCGGCCATCGGGTAGGGAGGGCGACCGGCCAGCAATTGCCACAGCAGACAGCCGAGTCCATACAGCTCGGTCCCCGCGTTCGCGGCGATCCCGGTTCCAATCAATTCGGGCGCGATGCCGTCATAACTTTCGAGCGACAGCGAGACATGAATTGTCAACTCGGGGCAAACCGCCGGACGAATCCCCCCATCCACGAGAACCGCCGCGCCACGATCGGTCAGCCTCACGTTCGACAATCGAATGTCGCCGTGAACCAAACCGCGAGTATCGAGCGACGCGAGGCCGCTCAAGAGTTGGCGTGCCACCTCGATGACGGCACTCGCCGGAAAGCGACCTCGCCGAACGAGCAGTTCGCTCAACGGCACTCCCTCAACGAACCGGCTGACCGTCGCCAAGTCCTGGTTGCCGATGACCGCTTCATCATCAACTCGCGGTGCCAGCGCGGGACATTCCACGCCGGACTTCCCAACGTCCGCGCTCACACGGCGCGTTGGAGTTGAGGCTCTGGGACGGCTTCCAACTGACAACAACGAATCGGGCACGACGAGATTCGGGTGCGACCAACCAGCCGTGCGTTCGAGCAAATCGTTCAGTCGGCGCTGGTTCTCAGGAAAATCGTTGGCTGCGATGACGAGTCGCTTCACCACGCAACGCCCGCTTCGATCGCTGGTCTTGGCGAGTAGTCGCATTGCCAAACACGTCGTCCCGCGCGGACCTCGCCCCAATTCATCGACCAGCACAAACGGGCCGACTCGCAACTCGGATGCCGCGGCCTGTTCGATGACGCGAGCTTGGTAAGGAGTCAGTCGTCGCAACTGTACGAGCGCGTCGATCCAGACCGAATCGAACGCAGGCAAGTCTCCCGCCAAACGACGCACGAACCCTTTCGCTCGCTGAAAATCCTGCGTCCGACAGAGCTGCAACGCGGTGAGCGTCTGCACCAATTCGTCGGAAGCCGACGCGGGCGAGGGATTAGATTCAAACACGACGCCGGATTCCTTTCCAAAGTAGCCCTGTCGCTCCGCAACGGGAGAACCGATGAACGTGAAACCACGGAGTGCTCGACACCACTCGGTTGGCCTCATCACACCAACTCGAAGCGTACGTGCGGTCGATCCCACACGGGATTTTTCGATACCCTCGCTCACGCTGCTGATTGGTGTCAGAGCGAAACTCCTAGCCCATCGACTTGTCGCAGAAACCGCCGAATCCAGCAAGACGCCCCGGCGGCGGCATCGTTGTACCTGGTGAGAACTCGTCGCTAGAGTGTGCCCCGTTTTCGGGACTTCCCCAGAACCGTCTCAGCCGTTCTTAAAAACCTTCACAATTTCCCAGGAGCCTGCCCCATGAGTCACCGTCCCAATCGCCGCGACTTCTTGAAGTCGACATCGACCGCTGCACTCGCAGGGGCGGCGCTGCCGTACTGGTTCACCGCCGAGAGCAATCGCGCGCTGGGCTTTCAGAGTGTGAACAGCCGTCCCGTGCTGGGTTGCATTGGGACTGGTGACCGCTGGCACCAAGTCGTCGGTGGCGCGCTGAATTACTCTGACGGTGTGGCCGTGTGCGACGTTGATCGCCTGCACATGGAGCAGGGCCGTGACAAGGTCAAGGATGCTCAAGCAAAGAAGGGCAAGGACGCCACCGTCGAGATGTACGAAGACTACCGCAAGCTGCTCGATCGCAAGGATATCGACGTGGTGACGATCGTCACCTGCGACCACTGGCACAGCAAGATTGCGATCGAAGCAATGCGGGCCGGCAAAGATGTCTACTGCGAGAAGCCGCTGACGCTCACGATCAACGAAGGCAAGCAGATTCGCAAGGTGCTCCAAGAGACCAAGCGTGTCTTCCAAGTCGGCACTCAACAGCGCAGCGAAATGGGCCTGCTGTTCCTGAAGGCCGTGGCGATGGTCAAGGACGGGCGCATCGGCAAGGTGCAGAAAGTGACCTGCGACATCGGTGGAGCTCCCGGCGCGTCTGAGATCCCCGAAGCCGACATTCCTTTGGAACTCAACTGGGATATGTGGCTCGGTCAGGCACCGCTGGTCAAGTACCGCAGCAAAGCCTCGGGCGGTAAGTACCCGCACGCGCGCACCCACTACGAATTCCGTTGGTGGTACGAGTACTCGGGCGGCAAGATGACCGACTGGGGCGCACACCATGTCGATATCGCCAGTTGGGCGTTGGGAATTGATGAGTCCGGCCCGTTGTCTGTCGAAGGTGTCGCCACGCATCCGTGTGAATTCAAGGACGGCCACCCGCTCCGTGACGACTGTTACAACGCGGCAACCAGCTTCGACGTGACCGTCATGTGCCCCGGCGATGTCGAGATGCACATCGTCAGCAACTCGAAGGATGGCAACGGCATCCTGTTTGAGGGAACGGAAGGTCGTTTCCACGTTAGTCGCGGCTCGATGAAGGGCAAGCCCGTCGAAGACCTCAAAGAGAAGCCGCTCAGCGAAGAGTTGCTGTCGAAGCTCTACAAGGGGAAGAAGCCCGGCAACCACATGGGCAATTTCTTCGAGTGCATCGCCGATCGAACCGACCCGATCTCCGATGTGTATTCGCACCATCGCGCGATGACGACGTGTCATCTGGCAAACATCGCCATTCGTCTCGGCCGCAAGATCATGTGGGACTCAACAACGGAACAGATTGTTGGCGACCCAGCCGCCAATCAATGGCTCACCCGCGAACAGCGCAAGGGCTACGAAATCGATGTCAGCGTTTGATGGTGGTGCGAGTGAACCTTTCGCTCTGTAATCCCCTCTTGCCCCCTCGCCCCCGTCTTCGGGGGAGAGGGTTAGGGTGAGGGGGCTTTTTTCCGCTTCCAACCCACAGCCCGGCGTGCCGTCATGCCGGGCTGTGGCACTCTGTCCCAAGTAGGGTGGGCACCGCCCACCATCCCGACAGCAACCAAACACGGTGGGCATTGCCCACCCTACGACTGAGCAGCCATCGCCACCATGACCGCCCACTTCCCCGACTTCGCCTCCTTCGAACAGCTTGCTCAGGGTATGAACCTCGTCCCGGTCTACCGGAGGCTCGTCAGCGATACGCTCACGCCGGTCAGCGCCTTCTGCCGCCTCGAAGACGGGCCGAACTCGTTCCTTTTCGAGAGCGTTGTCGGGGGCGAGCGAATCGGGCGTTACAGCTTTCTTGGCGCGGGACCGTTCCTGCAACTTGACGCCTTCGATCACGAAGTTGCCCTCACGCGGAATGGCCAGACGGAACGCCAGACCGTTGCCGATCCGTTGCAATTCTTGCACGATCTGCTCCAGCAGTATCGCGCCCCGCTCGTCCCCGGCCTGCCAAGGTTCTGTGGTGGAGCAGTCGGTTACGCGGGCTATGACACCGTGCGGTACTCCGAGCATCTTCCGAACCCACCCGAGAACGATCGACATCTGCCCGATATGTCGTTCGCGTTCTATGACCGCATGGTTGTGTTCGATCAGATACAGAAGACGATTCTTGTCGTGGCGTTTGCGAAAGTGGACGGTCCCGATTTGAGAGCGGCCTACGATGCGGCCTGCCAGCAAGTTGATGAAACTTGCCAACGACTCGCCGTCCCCAGCGATGGGCTACTGCTGACAGACATTTCACTCACAGCAGACCCTCAACTGGCGTACCGCTCCAACTTCACTCAGGCCGGTTATGAACGGGCGGTCGAGCAGTGCAAGGAATACATCAAGGCGGGCGACATCTTCCAAGTTGTTCTCAGCCAGCGGCTGGAACTGGAAACGAAAGCGACGCCGCGCGACATTTATCGCGCCCTGCGAGTTGTGAACCCCAGCCCATATATGTTCCTATTACGTTCTCCCGCTGTGACTCTGATCGGTTCCTCACCCGAGATCATGGTCCGCGTCGATGAGGGGATGACGACGATCCGGCCTCTGGCGGGGACACGCCGACGCGGTAAGACGGAGGCCGAAGACATCGCTCTCGAGCAGGAACTGCTCGCCGATGAAAAAGAGATTGCCGAACATGTGATGCTCGTCGATCTCGCCCGCAACGATGTCGGACGGGTTGCCGAATACGGGTCGGTCGCGGTGACGAAGCAGTTCGTCGTCGAACGCTACAGCCATGTGATGCACATCAGTTCGGAAGTCGTCGGCCGCTTGAAGAGCGACCTCACCGCCCTCGACGCCCTTCGAGCGGGCCTGCCTGCGGGAACGCTTTCCGGCGCACCCAAGGTCCGAGCGATGCAGATCATCGACGAATTCGAGCCTCACCGCCGAGGCCCTTACGGCGGCGCTGTCGGTTACCTCGACTTCACCGGTCACATGGATACCTGCATCGCGTTGCGCACAATCGTGATGGTCGGCCAAACCGCCTTCCTGCAAGCGGGAGCCGGGATCGTCGCCGACAGCGTCCCCGCCAGCGAATACGAAGAGACGCTCAACAAAGCCCGAGGTTTGCTCAAGGCAATTGAGGTTGCTGAACAGCAGTTGATGTGACAGACCATCGGTGATGGCGTCTTGCAGGTTTGTGAAACACAATCGCTGAATTCTGCTGCTTGACTCGCGGAAACCGAACAGATATTTACATGAGCCGTTGCCAGTGGTTTACGGTTCGAGTCTCCCCACATATATACGAAAATCGGAGTCAACATGCGTCACGGACTATCGCTTGCTGCGCGGGGTGGCTTTGGAGCAATCATCGGTTGGTTCATTCGGGTCGTGATTTACGACATTTGTATTACAGCCATTTCCGACATTCTGCACGTTCCGCGCATGGTCGCGCTGTTTATTTTTCTGGGAATCCTCGGAGTGGTGGCCTTCGTCGGATATCTCATGCAGCAGAAGTATGCGTCAAATTCCGATTTTGAAGATTAAAACGCATTTCAAAACCAGCCCGACGCGCCAAGCGAGGGCTGGACACTCGATGACGGTGAAGCCCTCGCTTGGCGCGTCGGGCTGGTTTTTTGAGGCAAAAAACAGGTTTCGAAACTGCCTCTACTGATCGTTTCAAAACCAATCACGGTGCAGGTGAGCTGAGTCTCCTGCACCGTGCGGCGTTTGTGTCGAAGTGAATGAGATTTGAAGATTGGATTTCATGGAATACCGAATCCAACATGCGCCCGTGTTTACGGTGCTGGAATTCCAACTGAATGAATCTGATGAAGTCGTTGCACAGCCGGACAGCATGATTTCGATCACGCCCGGGATTGAGATTTCGGCGGTCGTCGGTGGGACTCAATCCAACACGGGTTGGTGGACCGGATTCAAGAGCCTGCTCGGGGGGGAGTCGCTGTTTCGCGCCGTGTTTCGCGCGAAGCGTGATGGGCAATCGCTGCTACTGGCTCCCGACAACTACGGCGACATCCTGCCGATCGAACTGTCAGGAGCAGGCAGCCTGTATCTCAGTCGTGGATCGTATTTGGCGCACGTTGGTAACTGCCACGTCAGCGTCAAATATGGCGGCGTTAAAGGGGTGTTGGCGAAGACGGGCTTATTCCTGTTGCACGTCACGGGCGAGGGGACACTGTTCTGCCAGACATACGGCGCAATCGTCGAGCGGACGTTGGCGGAAGGAGAGCAGTTCCTGATCGACAACCGGTACGTGGTCGCCTTCTCCGAGACCGTCACCTACCAACTGGTCAAAGCCAGCCGCAGCCTGCGCGATTCATTGATGTCCGGTGAAGGGCTGGTGAACCGCTATACCGGTCCCGGCCGACTGTACTATCAGACGCGTGTGAAGCCTTCGCCCGGTTTCTTGGGCTACCTCTTGAACGCCGTCACATGATCCAGAAAAACATCGGCGAGCGAGTCAGGGGAAGTGTGACACTAAGGCCGTAGAGCGGGCTGTTCCCGGTAATGGTCACGGCGAGAGTTCCCTGCAACCGAAGTCGTCGTTAACCAGCCTTTGCACAGCGCCTTTGCAATGTCTTCGCCTCGCCGACCACTTGTGTTTTCGGTTCCTACCACCTTTGTTTGACCAGCCAAGAAAACCAAGCAGCCATGAAACAACCCAGCGGGCACTCACGCCGCAATTTTCTGAAACAAGCCGCCCTGCTGCCGCTCGCAGCGTCAGCGGGAATCGCCAGCGCCGCCTTCGCGCCCATCAAGCGCGTTGGTGGATCGCATCTGCGCACGTCGCTGAATGCGTATTCGTTCCTCGAATTGCTCAACGCCAACGCCAAGGACGCGAGCAAGGGCGTGGACCTGTTTCAGGTCTGCGACTTCTGCGCGAGGCATGATTTCGATGCCGTGGATCTGACCGGCTACTTCTTCCCCGGTTATCCGAACGCACCGGAAGACCGCTATCTCATGAAACTCAAGCGGCACGCCTTTGATCTCGGACTCAACATCAGCGGCACCGGCGTGCGCAATGATTTCACCACCGCCGATAAAGCCGTGCGTGACGAAGGCGTGCAGCGCATCAAGACCTGGATCGAAGTCGCCGCCAAGCTTGGTGCGCCCGTCATTCGCGCCTTTGCGGACTCGCAGCCACCGTTCAAAAACTGGCAGCAGGCCGCCGGCCATGCGGGCCGTGATGTGGTCGAGACTTGGGTGGCCGATGCGCTGCGTGAGTGTGCGGTGCATGGCGAAAAGTTTGGTGTCATCGTCGCCGTGCAGAATCACGGCGACTTCATCAACACCGCCGCAGAGCATTTGAGCCTGCTCGAACGAGTCGATCACGAATGGTGCGCCGCGCTAGTGGACACCGGCAAATATCTCACCGCCGATCCGTATGTCGATATCGCCCTGATGGCTCCTTACGCGGTCAATTGGCAGATTAAAGAAACGATGGGTAGCAGCACCGACTCGCCCCGTGTGGACATGAAGAAGCTCATCAACATCATTCGTCAGTCCGGCTATCGCGGCTACCTGCCCATCGAGACGCTGGCGATGAAACGGAAGGGCTACGATTCCTTCGTGGAGATCCCCAAGATGCTCGCGGAATTGCGTGAGGCCCTGGCTGTGACCACGGATAGATAGTGAGGCGAGCTCGCTAAATTGAAGAGGAGAACGGGCAGCGTTCGAGAACCCTCGTTATTTGCGATTCGATGAACTTTATCCCAACCAACGATTGAGGACGATTTCATGCGGCTCGTCCCCGGGGCGAGTTGTTTCGGTTTGCTGTTCGGCGAGGTGCTAGACCTCGCGATGTTCGGTGACATAGGGCGGGCACTCTTGCCCGTCTCCCCGAACGCAATCAAAGACCAGACGGGCATCGCAGAACGCAAGACGCTCAAGCAAAGCAGTATGCCGGAAGGTCTCGAAGCCACACTCTCGCCGGTCGAGTTCTTCGATGTCGTCGGCACGAAAGCGTTCTGGCGTCCGCAGGAAATATCACCACGCGGCCAAGGCTATCATTGGAACACGAACGCCGAGACCTACCACCGCATCGGCGAGGCAATGGGCGAAGCGATGAAGCGGCTCCTCGCGCCGAAGTGATGCAGCGAAGCCGCAACCGGTTGGAGAAGTTTGCCCCAACAGGAGCAACGACTGAGTTACAACTTAGAGCGTCTAACAAAATGTAACCTGAAGCGTGAGCGAGGGAGTGCATAATCAGCGGTGAAACCGGCCCTCGCTTACGCTTCGGGTTACATTTTGTTAGACGCTCTTAGTTGTCTTGAGATGTGTCGGAGTGTCTGTTGGAAGGGACGATTGAATCGATGACCGACACCAAAGCCGATGTGGCACTTCTCACCGAACAGCGCTACACGGCTGCCGTTGCTGCCGCGGGCAATTGGTATCTGGACAACATCCTGCGCGATGACCAGTTGCTGCAATCGGCCTTGGAGCGTCACGGCATCTCCTCAGTGCGGATCAATTGGGCTAGCCCCGATGTCGATTGGTCGCAATTCCGCTGCGCCGTCTTCCGAACGACGTGGGACTACTTCGAGAAGCAAGCCGAGTTCACCGCCTGGCTGAACCACGTCCGGGGGCAAACGCGACTCTGCAATGATGCGGCACTCATCTCCTGGAACATGGATAAGCACTACCTCGCCGACTTGGAGGCGAAGGGCATTCCTATCGTGCCGTCGAGGTTTATCGAACGCGGCAGCACGGTCACACTGCACGAACTGCTCGAAGAATCCGGCTGGGATGAAGCCATTATCAAGCCCTGCATTTCCGGAGCAGCCCGTCACACCTATCGCCTCAATCGTGAGAGTGCCGTTCCACTGGAGCCTGTTGTGCGGCAATTGCTGACCGACGAATCGCTCATCCTGCAACCGCTCCAACAGAGCGTGATGCGTGACGGTGAGGACACGCTCATGTTCTTCAACGGCTGCGTGACTCACGCGGTGCGGAAAGTCCCCAAGCCCGGCGACTTTCGCGTCCAGGATGATTACGGCGGAACGGCACATGCGTATGAACCGTCGGCCGCTCAAATCGAATTCGCTCAACGAGTAATAGCCGCGTGTCATCCCGCACCGGCCTACGGCCGCGTAGACATGGTCCGGGACAATCACGGGAACTTCGCAGTCATGGAGTTGGAACTGATCGAACCCGAACTCTGGCTGCGAAACCATCCCCCCGCAGCGACTGCATTCGCAGGCGCGATTGCCAAAATCGTTCTCGCCTGACTGGCAACGGCGAAACGTGCGGAGGCATGGCCGATTCGGGATGTCTTGTGCGCGGATTCACGGTTCGATGCGATTCTGAGCCAAGAGAGAGGCGGTCGCTGAAGCTATAATTAAAATCGCATGACCGATCATTTCTACGGAGAGTCATCACATGAAGCCCTGCATTGCCTTTCTGTGCCTGATCTTTCTCGCGGGAGCGAATCTGGTCTCTTCCGCCGAGCCACCCCAAGCGGCTGGCCGCCAGACAAAGACTCTCGAAGGCTGGACGCTGCTCATCAGCGACGAGTTGCTGGAGCGGGACAAGGCCGCGACTGAGCGGGCATTGGAACTACTGACAGCACAGCTTCAAGAGATCACGCGCGTTGTTCCCGCGTCGGCTGTGACGGAACTGAAGAAGGTGCCGCTCTGGTTTTCTCCCGAATATCCCGGCGTGCCACCGCGCGCGGAGTATCACCCCGGTGCCGACTGGCTGCGCGACAACAAGCGCGACCCGGCGATGGCGAAGGCGGTCGAATTCACCAACGTCCGCATCTTCGAGCGCGAAACCAAACGGATGCCGAACTTTGCGCTGCACGAATTGGCTCATGCGTATCACGACCGAGTCCTTCCCAAAGGGTACGGCAGCGAGGCCGTCAAAGCCGCGTTTGAGAATGCCAAAACAAAGGGTCTGTACGAGCGCGTCGAGCAACGCTTCGGCGACGGCCGCTCGGCCAATGTTCGCGCCTACGCGATCACGAATCCGATGGAGTATTTCGCCGAGTGCAGCGAAGCGTTCTTCTCCACGAACGACTTCTTCCCGTTCACTCGCGAGCAACTGGCGACGCACGATCCGGAGATGTTCGCCCTGTTGAAAACGCTGTGGGGCGAGCCGGCCGAATCGTCACGGCCGGTGAAGGTTTTCATTCTCGCCGGGCAGTCGAACATGGAGGGCGCGGGCATCATCAAAGCCGACCCGAAACGCAACGGCGGCCAAGGCTCGCTGGAGTATCTCGTGAAGGACGATGGGAACGGGGCACGCTTCAGGCCGCTGCTGGATGGTGCCGGGTGGCGCACGCGCGACGACGTGTGGATTTCGTACCTCGACCGCAAAGGTCCGCTCACGGTGGGCTTCGGAGCACGCGCGGGCGAGACGATCGGGCCGGAGCTGGGTTTCGGCTGGGTCATGGGCGACGCGATTGCCGAGCCGGTGCTGCTCATCAAATGCGCGTGGGGCGGCAAGAGTCTCGCCGTGGATTTCCGCCCGCCCAGCGCGGGCAAGCTGCCGTATTCGCTCGGCGAAAAAGGGAACGCCGCCATCGTGCAAGACCCGGCCATTCTCGGTAAATACTATCGCGAGACGTTGACGCTCACGAAGGCCGCGCTCGCCGACATCAAGACCCTCGTGCCGGGCAGCGACGGGAAGTATGTGCTGGCCGGCTTTGGCTGGCATCAGGGCTGGAACGACCGCATCAACGACCAGTTCAACGCGGAATACGAAAGCAACATGGCGCACTTCATCCGCGACATCCGCAAAGACCTCGGCTTGCCCGCGCTGCCATTCGTCATCGCGGAGACGGGCATGACCGGCACCGACGAGAAGCATCCGCGTGCCCTCTCGCTGATGAAAGCACAGGCCGCCGTGGCGGAGCACGCGGAGTTCAAAGGCAACGTCGCGTTTGTCGGCACAAAAGCGTTCTGGCGTCCGGCGGAGCAGTCCCCCAGCGGACAGGGCTATCACTGGAACTCGAATGCCGAAACCTATTACCTCATCGGCGAAGCGATGGGCGAGGCGATGAAGCGGCTTCCCCTCACCAAGTGATTTGCTCCAAAAAGACGACTCGATGAAGACACATCTGACAATTTTGGCGGGATTCCTCGTCTCTCTGACTGCAGGAACCGTCGAACTGCGCCGCATCATGAAACAACTCAAATCCATCCAAGGTCACATGCTGGTCCTCAGTGTCTGTTTCGCGGTGCTTCCGTTGATGTGCGGGAATGCCTTCGCTGCCGACGTGGCCACACACCCTCGTCAAGCGGCCACGTCCCGGCCCAATCCTCAACGAGGCCTCGACTCAGGAAAGCTCCCGATGAAATCAGACGATTCAAGCAGTCAATTGACGGTGGAGCGGATCTTCTCCGCAGACGAGTTCCAAGAGGAGAAAATCGGCACCATCACCTGGAGCAAGTTGGGCGCAGCCTACTTCACGCTCAAGGAGCCTGCGGCCGAGAGTGACGGCCAAGCTTTGGCTCGTGTTGATGCGGCCAGCGGCACCGAAGAGGTCGTGGTGCCGGCCAGTGCCTTCATTCCCTCTGGCGAATCAAAGCCACTCTCCCTCGACGGGTTCGTGTTTTCGGCGGATGAATCAAGGCTCTTGATCTACACCAAGAGTCAACGCGTCTGGCGACTCAACACGCGGGGAGATTACTGGGTCCTGGACATCGCCACCGGGGAACTGAAAAAGCTGGGCGGGGGGGCATCGCCGTCCACGCTGATGTTCGCGAAGTTCTCGCCCGATGGCTCGCGCGTGGCCTATGTTCGCGAGAACAATCTCTACGTCCAAGACTTGCGCGACATGCGCATCACGGCGCTGACGACAGACGGATCGGCGCGTCTCATCAATGGGACTGCGGACTGGGTGAACGAAGAAGAATTGCACATCCGCGATGGCTATCGCTGGAGTCCCGATGGCGAATCAATCGCTTTCTGGAGATTCGACACCACCGCTGTCGAGGACTTCCATCTGCTCGACAACACGCATGGAACCTACCCGCGTCTCACTTCGTTCCCCTATCCCAAGGTCGGCAAGACGAATTCGGCCAGCCGAATCGGCGTGGTCGGTATCGCTGGTGGCGACATCCGCTGGCTCGATGTGCCGGGTGATCCGCGCGAGCACTATCTTCCGCAGATGGAGTGGGCTCCGGATGGTGGACGGATTCTGATCCAGCAGATGAATCGCCTTCAGAACATCAACCGCGTCATGCTCTGGGATGTGAAGACCGGCGCGATCCAGACAATCCTCACAGAGACAGACCCCGCATGGTTGGAGAACGAAAATCCCGTGCGCTGGATGCAGAACGGTAAGGGATTCGTCTGGCTGAGCGAATGCAATGGATGGCGGCATGTCTATCGCGCCAGTACCGATGGCCAAGGGCTTTCCGCAGTGACTCGGGGCGATCTGGATGTACTCGCGGTGGAAGCGATTGATGAGGCCGACGGGCGGCTTTACTTCGCGGCGTCACCGGACGATCCCACGCAGCGTTATCTGTACCGAGTGTCACTCGCTGGCGGAAAGCCCGAACGACTGTCACCGGCCAACCAGCCGGGATGGCACACTTACGATGTTTCGTCCGACGCGAAATGGGCGGTCCACAAGTACTCCACCTTCGCGTCGCCACCGATTGTGGAATTGATTCGGCTGGCGGATCACAGCGTGGTGCGAGTGCTCACAGACAACGCGAAGTTGCGGGAGAAGCTCGCACGACTTGACCGACCGACGGCCGAGTTCTTCCGAGTCGATATCGGGAACGGGTTGATGCTTGATGGCTGGTGCCTCAAGCCTCCTTCTCTCAACACGTCGGGCAAGTATCCCCTGATGTTCCATGTCTATGGCGAGCCGCACGGGCAAACGGTGCGCGATGTCTGGCAGGGACCACGGGGGCTGTGGCACTGGATGCTCGCGCAGCAGGGCTACCTGGTCGCCAGCGTGGACAATCGCGGAACCAATGCTCCGCGCGGGCGCGAGTGGCGAAAGTGCGTCCACCGGAAGATCGGCATCATTGCACCGGAAGAACAGGCCGTCGCCGCGCAGGCCCTGTTGAAACGCTGGGGTTTCGCCGACTCGAAACGCGTGGGAATCTGGGGTTGGAGCGGCGGTGGCAGCATGAGCTTGAACGCCATCTTCCGCTATCCCGATCTGTATCACACCGCCATCGCCGTCGCCCCCAATGC
>JAYVDI010000139.1:0-20089 GCA_043749505.1 Schlesneria sp.
CTTCGAGCGCCGGCCCACCATCGTACCATCGCTGAAAATATTGGTGGGCCGGCGCGGCGAAGCGAGCTGGTCCCACCCTACAAGTTCCGCAGCCCCTGCCTTACCCTGCCTGCGGAGGACGAATGCTCCGCGCCAGATCGGTTGATATACTCCCGCCGTGACATGAAATGCGGCGGGAGTTTTCGTAAACAGCCCTCGAAAGTTGAGGTGCCTTGGTCTCCGCCGCGAGGGTAAGCTTGCCTGTGTGGCACTCATTCTCACGAAACAAGATCACTCAGCCGTGAAGGGCACCCGCCGTGAAGAAAGAGCAGTTCTACGACTACGAGTCGCGCCTGTCTCGACCGATCAACGTCAAGATTCCCGAACTGCAAACGGGCGAGCGGCTGCGGCATGTGATCTTCGCCGACCAGTTCACTCGCAGTATTCTCGAACGGGTGACGCGCACCGCCGACCGCATTCGGACCCTGCACAAGTCGAACGACGGCTGCCGGTTCTTGCGCGAGCTGCTTCCGCACATCAAGGCGATGCTCTACTTCACGCAGCCTTCCACTCGAACGTTCCTCTCGTTCATGTCGGCCTGTCAGCTTCTCGGCGTTTCGTGCGCCGAGGTCCGCGATCCGAAGACATCCTCCGAGTCGAAGCGAGAATCGCCCATCGACTCGATGCGGATGTTCAGCAGCTACTTCGACATAGTCATCATGCGCAGCAACCAGCCGCAGTTTGCCGAGTGCTGTGCGTACCTGATGAACGATCTGGGTGAGACCTCGCGGCGCAGCGTCCCGATCATCAATGCCGGTGCGGGAGCGGACGAACACCCGACGCAAGCGCTGCTCGACACGTACACGATCCAGCGGGCACTGACGTTCGATCACCCGAAGGACTCGAGCAAATGGACGTGGTTCGAAGAGCTGCGCCAAACCGAGCCGGGCCTGCGACGTGGCATCGGCGGGAAGAAGATCGGCTTCTGTGGTGACGTGCGTCGCGGGCGCACGGTTCGGTCGCTCTCCCGGCTGCTGACGTTGTACGACGACATGTCGATGTACTTCATCTCGCCCCCTCATCCAAAGCTGCGGATCGCCCCCGAGATGAAGTCGTTGCTGATCGACCGCAAGGCAGAGGTCCGCGAGTTCTCGAGCTTCGACGATCCGTGCGGCTCGTCGTCCGTGATCGAGAACCTCGATGTCCTCTACATGACGCGGCTACAACGCGAACACAACTCACCCGAGGACGAAGCTGACTTCGCCAATCTCGACTTCAACCCGTATCGACTCACCCCTAAACTCGTCGCCCGGATGAAGCCTTACGCGGCGATTCTGCATCCGTTCCCGCGAGACGAGGAATTCGGCGAGATCCCCACGAGCATCGACGCCGACCCGCGCGCGTTCTATTTCCGACAGGCCCGCAACGGCATGTGGGTGCGAGCGGCCCTGCTGGCGTACCTCTTCGATGTCGATTCCAAGATCGCCGACTATTACGAGAAGTACACAGCCGAAACGAAGGACTACAACACGGGCGTCCTGTGAGTTCAATTTGTTCAGTCTCTGACTGCGGAGAGTCCCCATGCCATCACCGTTCCCCGGAATGGACCCGTTCATCGAAGGCCAATGCTGGCGCGACTTTCACACGTCGTTCATCGAGAACGTGCGTACGGCATTGATGCCGCAGATTCGTCCGCGTTATGTCGCGTTCGTTGAAGAAGAAGTGTACTTAGCTCGCGAGGATGGCACGCCCGTTCGCATCGTTGTTCCCGATGTCAGCATTCAACAAGGCAACGGTTGGATGGACACGGTGAGCGGTGGGGTCGCTCTGGCTACGGAACACAAAACCTTTACGCTGCCAATGACCGAACCGATCGAGATTCCCTACCTCGTGATTCGACAGCGCGACAACGATGAAACGGTCGCCATCATTGAACTTCTGTCGCCGACCAATAAGTCGTCGCGCGACGGTCGGGCCGAGTACCTCGCCAAACGCAACTCGTTCCTACGCAGCCGCGCACATCTGATCGAGATCGACCTGCTGCGAGGCGGCGAACGGCTGCCGACGGTCGAGCCACTTTCGCCGGGAGACTATTTCGCGTTCGTGTCACGTGCCGAGCGGAGGCCGAAGGCTGAGGTCTATTCGTGGACGTTGGACTGTTCGCTGCCAACGATCCCGATTCCACTGACCGACGGCGATCCGGACGTGTCACTCGAACTGCAAACCGTCTTCACGACGACCTACGACAGAGCAGGCTATGACTACGCGCTCCACTACGAACGCGCGGTCCAACCGCCGCTGAATGAAGCCAAATTGAAATGGATATGTGACTCGCTCAATCGTCCTCCGACGCCAGTGACATGAGACACCCGGTGAAGAACAAAACTTTGGCAGGAACCACTGTCATCTTGGAGACCAATCGTGACTTCACCTTTTCCCGGCATGGACCCCTACATCGAATCCTGTCGTTTGTGGGACGACTTCCATCACAAGCTCATCAGTGAAATCGATCGGGCCTTGTCCGCCGTGATGCCCAGCCATTACGTCGTTCGACAAGGTGAACGCGCCTACATCTCTCAATTGAAGCCTGGGACGTTTGAGGTCGAGCGGAGTCAGATGCAGGGCGATGTCAGCATTTCGCGATCGGCAGTCCGTTCGCCGCGAGGCAGCAACTCGAATGTGGCCGTGTTGGACCAACCCGTCGTGACCGCCGAAGATGAATCGGTGGCAATGATCGCGTTGGAGCAAATCGAACACATCGAGCCGTTCATCGAAATTCGTTCGCTCGATCCTGAACGCCAATTGGTTACGACAATCGAAGTCCTATCCCCCTCGAACAAGCAACGCGGGACCAAGGGTTGGAAACTCTATCAACGCAAGCGGGTGGCCCATCTGACCGGACATGCGAATTTGGTCGAGATCGACCTGTTACGCGGCGGCGGACGACTGCCGATGGTGACGGAGTGGCCGAGCAGTCCGTACGCGATCCTCGTCAGCCGGAGTGAGTCCGCTCCCTCTTGCCGCGTTTGGCCCGCGTCATTCGCCGCGCCGCTGCCCACGATCCCGGTGCCGCTCGTCCCGCCCGACCGCGATGTCTCGCTGTCGCTGCAACCGCTGATCGACGCCATCTACATCCGCTCGCGCTACGACACAGACATCGTCTACGACAAACCCTGCACGCCGCCGCTCGAACCGACAGAGATCGAGCGGCTCACTTCGCTGGGACAACCTTCACGTTGACCGGCATCTCGGCGGTGAGCAGGCTGCCTGACGAGGTGACTCGCAATTTGATGTTGGCCACCGGCGTATCGGCTTCAACTTTGGGGGCCTTTACCACAAACTCGAACTTGTCCTGATCGCCGGCAACGGTGGCGGGTTGCACGGTGTAGCCGGCGGGAAGGCCGGTCAGCGTAACATCGACGGGGCCGGTGAAGCCGGGCGTTCGTTGGAGGAGGCCGGTGATTTTGTGATCGGCTTCACCGACGATGGCCAACGTCGCGTCATCGACTTTCGGCGCGACGGCGTTCTTGATCTCGGCCCGGAACGGTTGTGAGAACGCGCTGGCGAGGACTCGATCCGAGTAGGCGTGCGGCGTTGCTTCGGCCTTGACCACGAAGTCGATCACCGGTTCGGCCGATTCCAGCGGGACGACGATCTTCACCGTCGCCTGTTCGGGCTGATCGGGCATGATCATCTGCGGAGCCGCCGCGACGAGCGGGAAGTTGCCCGCCGCCGGGTTGTTCGGATCGCGCTTCCGCACGGGTTCGGTCGAATCGAGCGAGAGCTTCACGGGGAGTGACTCTTCGTTCGGTTGCGGCTGGCGTTTGAGGACCATTGGGATCGGATGGCTCACGCCCCGGAAGAGGACGGTCGGGAGTTGTTGCAGTTCGATGCCCAGCCCCGACGGGCGGATCGTGCCGACGGCCATTGTGTCGGTGAATGTGGGAGCGACGACGCCCGTTTGCAGTCGCGCGGTCTGCTTGATTGCCGGATCGATGCCGACCGATTCACCGACGAGTCTCAGTAGCGGAGCCGTTCCCTCGGCAGGCTTGCTTGTACGAACCAGTCTTAGCAATGCCTTGCCCTGCATGTTGGCCGCGATCTCGTTGGGAGAGACCGCGACACTGTTGTCGCCCACGACGCCCAGCTTGATCGGTCCCGCATAGCCCGCGCGGGTGATCTGCATCTCGACGATGGCCGAGCCGTCCTCGGGCAAGTTCGCGGTCGGCGTGTTCAGCATCAGCGAGAACGTCGGCTGGCCAGCCGGTTCGATGACGAGGCGATAGAACGCGCGGGGATCTCCGCGCCCAAAGAGGTCTCGCACTTGAACGACAACTTGTGAGACGCCCGCTGGCACGGCGTACTCTAGCGACGGATCGCCGATGGTCGGCTGATCGCTCGTCTGCGCGACGGGATTCGCAGGTGGGTTCGCGAAGACTGCAATCTCCCCTTCGAGCGTCGAACCGAGCGAATCGGTTTGCAGTGCAAGCTTCAATCGTTGCCCCGCTGTGACGTTGAGCAGAAACCGATCACGTTCGTTCTTCGCGACGACTCGTCCGCTGATCGCCACCTGTTTGATCGATACCGGCGCGAACGTGGCATCGACGGTTTGAAGAACACCGTCGGCAGAGCGGACTGCTTCGACGACCTCAGTCCCGCGACTGACGGGCATCGCAGGGACGCCACTCGCCACGCCCGACTCCACCGGCAACGAGAGGATCCCGCTCGCACTCTCGCTCGCAGACGCAAACATTCCCGCCAGCTTTGTGCCCGGCGCGAAGCCGCTGCCGACCGGTTCGACTTCGACCGCGCCCACTACGAACGCAGCGGGTAGCACCGCATCGACCAGCTTCAAATCACCGACCTTCAGCCGGAAGGCGCTCTGTCCCGGCCCACCAAACGTCAGGTCATGCAGCTCGATGGAATAGACGCCGTCGCCGGGCAACACGATCTCGGCACGCGCGTCTCCCTTGAGCGAACTCTGCCCCCAACCGATTGCGAGCGGCGTCCCCGCAGGCGACTTGATCTCGACCACGGGATTGGCTGCCGCGCCGAGTCGCTTCAATTCGACATCGGCCACCACGCGCTGCCCCTTCATTCCCGTGAAGTAAACGCGATGCTGTTGTCCGCCGGAGAGGCTACCGAAAAACGCGGCTGGCAACGCAGCGGGAGCGGCTGGAGTTGAGCCTCCCACCGCGACCTGCGGCAGTCGATCAAGAGCGAGTGCGACCGATTTGCTGACTCCCGCTTGAGACTTCACCCACAGCGGATAGATGCCGGGAGTCGTGTCGGCCGGGACGGTCACGTTCAATTTGAGTTGATTCGGCAACGAGCCATCCGCCACCGCGAACTGCACTCCGGGGAGTGGAAATATGGCTGCGGGGTCTGGCCCTAAGTCGGTCCCGTTCACCATGAGCTGAGTCGTCTGACCGATTTGGACTCCTGCTTGAGACAGGCTGCCGATCACGGGCACGATCGCTGGAACCGGCTTGTCGGCGGCAATCAACTTCATCACGTTGTTGCCTGCCACTTCGAGGAACAGCCGCTTGGCTTGAGCCGGGGTGAGAGCCTTGTCGAACAGCGAGAACTCATCGACGACGCAACTCAGTTGCTCGACGTTCGGCTCACTCCGCCCAATGGTCGTCGGCAACGAACTGAGCAGCCCCGCCACGTTCACGTCCTTGATCCACGCCACATTCTTTTCGAGGTAGCCGTTGGGAGCGGCCTTCGGAATCAATGGCTCTCCGTTCGCGAAGAGCATGATCTTCACGTCGTCCATGTCGGTGTCGTCGTCCTGTTTGGTGGCATCGGCGACTTGAAACGTGGCGGTGAGATAGACCAGCTTGCGGTACGGCAGAGCCTCTTTCGTACTGTATTGCACAGTCTTGAAGCCCGTGCCGTCGTGGATGTAGACCTGAAAAGTGTCGGCCTGCATCGCGAAGTTGATGCCGTAGTTGGTCGAGGTCTTGCCGTCGGCCGTCCCGCGCTTGGCAACCAGCCCGTGATAGCCCGCGTCGGTCGGCTCAGTCAGATTCACGACCAGCAGCCCGAACGAGACGGCTGTCGCGGCATCGACATCCGCACCATCGGCAATCTCGATGAACTGCATCTTGGCCGCGTCGAGCTGCACCGCTTTCTTACCAGTCTGATTCCAGAACGGACTCGCCACCCGAGCGGGATCGCCCACGAGCTTCCCTTCATCGGGTACGGCTCCCGCTGCGGCGGAGTCCTTCGCGGGGCCACTCTCTTCATCGAACGAGAAGTTGACGATCGCCGTCGCGCGAATGGCTCCCTTCACTTCATCTGCGGCCTCTTGAGCAAACACCGTCGCTCTCAACAGACCACATCCAACGACAACAGCAACGAAGCGAGCGTGAGAGATCATCGTGAATCGGTCCTCTGTCGGAAGGCATCAAGTGGAAGGCAATCGGCGGGATTAGTCAGGCAGGCAGCGGCGGCGATTCTACGAACGCATCAGACCGTTTTGAAGCGGCGAGGTGAGCTTAGAGGAGAAGAGTTTTGAATCACGAAATACGCGAAAGACCCAGCGCGGGCCTTGCCCGCAACCTAACGCGATTGTGGTTGTTGCTGATTCGAGTGGAACTGATACCGCCTGTACTCCGAAGGAGTTGCGTCTCATAGCCCAAGGTTGCGAGCGGAGCGAGCTACCTTGGGTCAGGAATTCCAATCCCGTCCCGTACCCCAACGGGGTTCCGTCACACGGCGGGCGATGACGCAACCCCGTTGGGGTACGGGGCATCGCTTCCGCTGTTGTCCCCAGGGTTGCCGCGAGGCACGGCAACCTTGGGCGATGAGACGCAACTCCTTCGGAGTAAAGACCAGAGAACAGCACAGCCACAAGCGCATGGCTCGGCCAAAAATCGTCGCGCCACGCGAAGAAACAAAACGTGAGTAGTACGAAAGCAGTTGGCAGGGAAAGAAAGAGGTTCGTGGCTCATCGCATTCTTCGCCTCCAACCGCTTTCTCTTCGACTTCTACTTTCGTCAGATTCGTGGTTCAATCTCTTCGGTCGATCTTCAGTACAGCGCGGTCGAGAGCTTACGTCGGAACTCACCCGTCAGCTCAGACGCAGGCCCGAGGATCGAGAAGATATTGACCATCGTCTCCTTGGCTGCGATGCGTGCGTCCCCGAAGTCTTTCAGCACGACTTCCAGGCACAGTTCGAGTGCCTTGCGATGCTGAGCGGAAGCGGCAAGCGCATCGGCGACTCGGACTTGCAGGACGAGGTTCGTGGGATCGGCCTCCGCTGTCTTGCGAGCCTCTTCGACGCCACCACTCTCAGCACTGGCGACGCGCACTTCGAGTTCCGACTTGATCCGTTCGGCATCCGGTTCGAGGAAGCCGCGCTGCTCAAGTGCCGCGATCATCGAACCGCATTCGTCGAGACGGCCTTGCTTGAGCAGCACGCTCGCCAGGCAAATCTTCAGCACGTCCTGATCGGGCATTAGCGCGAGAGCTTCGCGATACTTGATCTCGGCCGCTTGCGGATCGGCCTCAACCAGCGCGGCAGCTTCCCGCGCGAGAACCTGCGCGGGCGAGGGCAACAGCGGAGCCAGCCACTGCCGAATCTGTTCCTCAGTCAGCATCCCCACGAACTGATCGACGGGCTGACCATTCGCAAACGCGACCACCGTGGGCAGCGATTGGATGCCGAATGCCTGAGCAACTTGAGGCTCGGCGTCCGTGTTGACCTTGGCCAGAGTGAACTTGCCCGCGAACTCAGCGGCCAGTTTCTCAAGCACAGGCGCGAGTTGCTGACACGGCTGGCACCACGGTGCCCAGAAGTCGAGTACGACCAGCCCTTCGAGCGACCGCTGCATCACCTCCTGCTGAAACGCGGCCATCGTGACGTTGATGACGAACGGGGAAGAAGTGGCAGGAACAGCAGCAGGAATCATCGGTGAATCAGACATGAGGCGGGCCTTTCAATCTCGGCAGGTCACTCGGGGAGGGGCCGGAGTGTACGAGTCACGAGAACGAACGGCAAACTTCATCGAGGTTCAAACGGCAGCCTGGAATCAACGATCCCACCACCACAGGTGCGAGTCGCTGCGTTTGGCTGAGGCCGCTTCGAGGCGGATTGAGTCGAGACGGGGTGCCGACGATGCTGGCGAGGCCGCTTTACTCAACACCTGTTGCGGTTGGATGGTCACTCCACCGCCGACAAGTCCCACGATGTTGCTCCCCACTCGCTTGAAGTTGACCAGCGACGCGATCTTCTTCGGCGTCGGGAATGTCGGCACGACGAGTCGCTGTTCGTCGAGCAGCGTCGTCAGCTTCCATTCGACCTTCTGGTCGAGCCGCTCCTTTTGAATGAGGGCCGCGAGAACCGCCACGTCGATCAGGTTCTGCAACTCGGCGAAGATTGGCGACTGCTCTGTCAGCTCGGGGTACTTCTCGGTGAACTGCTTGGCGAAGGCTTGAGTCGAGAGCCGCGTCGTGGCGGAGGCCGAACGATTTCCCTGTGCGTCGGTCAGTTCCTCTTGCGACAACAGTTGAACTCGCTGCCCGGTGAACTGGTACGCGAGACCATCCTCACTGCGATGAATGGCATCGTAGAACGGCACAAACCACCAGCGCTGCATGGTGTTGCCACCGGCGCCGATCATCGCGAGATGGCTCTTCAACCCTTTGACGCCGGGATTTTCCAGACCGATCGAAATCCGCTTCATGCGGTAGTCGGCTTCGATCAACGAGAGTGCGAAGTGAGACTCTGCCGGGACACCATTCACGCTCACGGTTTGCAGCCCAAGAATGTCATCCATCTGCTGGAACCGAGCTTCAACTGCCGCGACACTCGCCGGCCCACCCGCCTTTACGAACTTTTGCAACGCGGCCAATCGCTCGGGAACGGGGTCGATCGAGCAACCGACTTCGCGCGACTTGACCAGCGTTCTGAAGGCGACGGCCAGATCGTCCAAGCGCAGCGTCGGCCTTCCACTATCGACGCCGATCATGCGACCAACAGCATCGGGGGCGAAGCCTTCCGCCGGTCCTGCGATCACCAAATCCTTGTCGTCCGGAAACAAGAAGACGTGGTCGATCCGTTGCAGCCCCGCGAGAAAGAAGACATCGTCGGGAATCGGCTTCACGTCGGTCAGGCATTCGTCAATGCGCTGCTCCAAGCGGACGAGTGACACCAACCGCTGGTTGCTCGATTTCGTGAGGTCGGTGGTCAGGTTCTTCTTTGCCGCCGCCTCGCGCCGCCTCTTGTCGAGTGCTCCCGAACTGTCATTTGCGAGCGAGAAGCTCACCACACCCTGAGCATCGACCTTGATGCCGCTCGCGTTGTTTTGATTGTTGTTCTGGTTGTTGTTTCCCTGAGCAAACGCGCGCGAGACGAACGGCTCACCGACGACAGTCAGCAGTCCCGCAACCACGATCACCAACGAGACGGCACGCATTGACTTGGACATGATCCGCCTTCCAATTCGAGACAGCGACTGGCCCAACGAGCGAATCGTACTTGGCCACGAAGTAGATTGCAGCCGGTTGAAATTCGGAGAACCAGCGTACTGTAGTCCCGTCGCTCCGCCGACGGGACGATTGCAGAATGCTGAACACACATGCGGAGGTGGAATGGCGCTCTGTTGCAGCACGTCCCACCGGCGGGACTACAGTCGTGGTTCACGACGGCAGCACGTTCAGTGACACCCGCTGGATCAAATTTTGGCCCGACTTCTGGAACGGGCGCGGCATCGGTTGAGCGGCTCCGTTCGCGTCGATCGTGCGGCAGCGCAGGTCGTACTCACCGGCCGCAATGTCGTTCAGCAAAGTGGCCCAGTGCGCGAGTGAGTTTCGCATCGGCCACGTCAGCGGACGGTTCGTCGTCGGGGCGAAACCAAGCACCGGCGCGGGGAGCTTACCATCGGGAAGCGACTTCCAAGTTGAGGGCGCTGGCAGCAGATCAGCATCGCGCCATGGGGCCGCTGTGAAGTTGGGATCATTCTTCGGCCAGTCGGTTCCCTTGGGATTCAGCCAGTATTGGACCTTGCTCAGCCCCGACACGCCGACTTGGGCCAGTCCCGTGATCGCCAACGGTTCACCCACTTTCGCCTTCATGGGGTGAGACACGAAGCGGGCGAAGGTCTTCATCGGACTATCCACATCGTTGTTGCCGTCGGCATAGGTGTCATTCGCGAACGGGGCGTTCGTCAGGACGACTCGTTGCAACCACTTCACCGACTTGAAACCGTAGGCGTCGGGGACCAGCATCCGCACCGGCCCGCCCCGCTTGCCCGAGAGCAATTCGCCGTTGAGCTTGTAGCAGAGGATCACCGGATGCTCGCCCGGCGGGTCTTCCAGCACGCGACCGATCGGCAGCGAACTGCGAAAAATTTGCTTGGGGTCGTCGTTGTGGTAGCCGAAGTAAAACAGACGCCGCAGATTGGCCGAGGGCTTGGTCAGCCACACGACCTCACGCAACGGCACGCCTTCCCACAGTCCCATGCCGAGAGGCGAGCCGCCGTTGTTGCAAGTCATGACCTTGAGGAACCGAACGGCCTTCGTCTCAGCCAGCTTCATCAGACCGTCCCAGTCGAGTGCGTTCCCAGTCTCCTTTGAGAGCGGGTTCTCGATCGTGGCCGGTTTGTCGGGATCGGCCACCACTTCGAGCTTCCACGTCTCGCGCGTCATTCCAACCTCACGCAGTTTCTCGACCGGATGCGTGTACGGCAGTGGAGTCCCTCGTTCGACAGTCCCGAACTTGTCGGGCTGCGTGAAGTATTCGAGAGCCTCAACCGCGCGCGCCAGTTCCGCATTCGATGCCGTGTCCTTCGACACCGCGTCGTCGGCGCGAGCCAGCCACGGCGTGAGGCTCAGTCCCGCAACTCCGGTCGCACTCAGACGCAAGAAGTGGCGGCGTGTGACTTCAGCATGTTCAGCCATCAGGTTGTCGAGGCTCATCATGGCAATTCTCCGTGGAAGCGGGGATCGTCCTAGCCGACATCAATTTCACACATCGCCCATTGGCCGAAGTTTTCTTCGATCTCCACCCGCAAGGACTCCAACTTTTGACTGGCATGTTGGCGGATGAGGTCTCGCAGTTGCAGAGCCATCCAGTGGGCGATCAATTCGGCGGTCGTGTTGGCGAGGGGAAGCAACACGCAGTCTTCGCGAGGGAACACCCAGCGGCGAGACTCGAACGTGACGGTCACTTCGAGACCATCAGCCTTCACATGGATGGCCGGATGCTGCGTGGGAAGCAAGACGCGGTGATCGAGTTCCCCCACGAGCTTCTGCGTGACATCGCGCAGAGCGATGAAGTCGAAGACGTAGCTGTTCTCATCCAGCGGCCCGGCCACTTCCACCGCAACCCGCCAGTTGTGGCCGTGCAGTCGCTCGCAGATGTTGCCGTTGAACGTGATGAAGTGAGCCGCGCTGAAGACCAGATGGTCCTTGGTGACTCGAACTCGATAGCGTTCGTCGCTCATGGCTTCTCTTGTTCCCTCGCTCCGACCGGTCTTTCATGACGATGACGCGGTGGAGGGGAGAGTTAGGTTGAAGGGGCTTTCGGCTTAGGCGCGAATAACATTCGTTCCGCGTGCGACAGGATACGGTCTCGCGTTGGGAAGTGAATCGCACCGTCACGGAACGCGGCGAAAAGGACCGCTGCAACGAGGTCGGCCGACGTGCCGGGATTCAAACGATGGCCATCGCTGCGAAGCCAAAGGTCGAGGTCGTCGAAGCGGGTCCAGCTCGCGAGCGACTGCGGCCAATCGAGATCGACCAACTCGGCTGCCCGTCGTCGCACCTCCTCGCCGGTCTCAACTCCACACTTGCGCACGATGAGCGAATCGGGCGCGTCGGCCATGATCCGCAGATGCAGTTTCTTAATGGCGGCCTCCCAAGGCGCAACCGGCACTTCATCGCGCATGCCGGTGCGACTGAAGATTGCCAGTGGACACAGGCCGAGCCACGTCCAGTCCTCATGCAACCAGTGCAGAGCGGTGTTGAGGACGAACGTGAAGTCGGTCGCATACTGCTCGGCAATGCGGTCGCGTCCGGCGGCGAGGGCCATCGCGCTGCCGAGCGTCACCGTCGGCGCGGCATTCACGTCCTGAGATTCAGCCTTTCCAATGCCGCCCGGCTTGGCAAACCGAATCGCCTCGTACACAAGCTCCGCGTCCTCGATGGTTGTCCGAGCTAACACGTCGCGCACGCCAGCAACGAGAGAGATTCCTGCGGGGACAGCCGCCAGCGGTGCGAGGAGCAGCACGATCCCCAAGTTCGCGTTCGACCAGACCTTTGCCGCACGCGTCGCCTGCATCGCTGAAAGGATCGCCCGACCGAGACCGATCTCTCGCGCTTGTGACAGCGGCTCGGCCACAGCTCGTGCCGCATCCACAAAGTCGGCATAAACAAGATCGTCAAACGAAGCCGCCGGATGGACGTTGCCAGCCTTGCGTGCGGTCGCTTCCAGCAGACACGCCATCTCGATCTGTTCGGCAAGTGTCATGATCGCGACTTCGACGGGAACTCGACGATGACTTTGATCGCTCCGTCAAGGCGGTCGCGGAAGAGATCAAATGCCTCCTGCAACTGAGCCAACGGATAACGATGCGTGATGATCGGTGCGACGTTGATCCGGCCTTCCGCGATCCACTGCATGGCCAAAGGAAAGTCGCGACGGAAGTCCGGATTGACCGACGTATGGACGGTGACGTTCTTGAAGAAGAGGTCTCGCCAGCGCAGGTCGTTGGTGATTTGGGGCGGTACGCCGAAGCAGAGCAATACGCCCTTCGGCTTGCACAGGTCGATGCACAGATTGAACTGCTGATCAGCGTGACCGACGCATTCGATCACAATGTCGGGGAGATTGCCGTTCAGAATTTTCTTTACGGCCGCGACCGGGTCTTCCTGCGAGTTGCAGACGGTGGCGGTCGCGCCCATTTTCGGGCTGACTTTCAGCCGGTCTTCAAGCAGGTCGATGGCGATGATATGGCGAGCGCCCATGTTGCTGAGCGACGCATTCATGAGCTGCCCCATCGGTCCCTGACCAACCACGGCCACGTCGAGATCGAGCAGATTGGGAAGCTTCTTCAACGCGAAAATCGCCGTGCCGAGCGGCTGCGCCATGAGAGCCTGCTCTTCGGGAACGTTCGTCGCGATCGTGATGG
The DNA here is from genome assembly GCA_043749505.1 of Schlesneria sp. GTDB lineage: Bacteria > Planctomycetota > Planctomycetia > Planctomycetales > Planctomycetaceae > Schlesneria. The sequence continues at coordinate 13,119 of JAYVDI010000139.1, forward strand.
CTCGGTTCTCATCAACGACGAACCGCTCGGCCAACCCCTGCTGCATAACGGGGACCGCCAGCACGCGATCGCCGACTTTCCACCGCTTCCCGTTGGTCGCCGTAACTGTGCCGATCATCTCATGGAGCGAATGAGCCGTTTCAATTGGCCATTCGTCCCAACCGTTGAAGTACGGTAGATCGGACCCGCACAAGCAAGTCGTTTCCGGTTGGAAGATGATCTGTCCCGAGACCCCTTCCGGCGGCGTGGCATTCAGAGTCGGCTCGGGTCGTTCGATCAGACGGATCTTGCCGGGTGCGTACATGTCGCCAGCGAGCATTGAGACGGCTTCCAAGTGTGTGCGGGAGTTGAATCGGTCGGGCTGCATTCTGCCAAATTGAACCGCCTCAAAACAGCGAAGCCCGGCTTGATCTCAAGCCGGGCTTCGCGAATCGTTGCCAGAAAATCGGACGGGCAGCAGCGCCTATTATAGGTGACGCTACTTGGCCATCGCGGCGCGATCGGCCTTGTCCTTCTTGCGTTTCTCGACGACTTCTTCGACGAGGTTACGCGGCAGCATCTGGTACTTACAGAACTCCATGCTGAATGTTCCCTTGCCCTGGGTCATCGAACGAACTTCGTTGGCGTAGTCGAACATCATCGCGAGTGGCACTTCGGCGATGATCGTTGCCATGCCGAGATTGGTCTCGGTCGAACCGACCAACCCACGCTTGCTGGAGAGATGCCCGGTGACGTTCCCTTGGTACTCCTCGGGAACTTCCACTTCCAATTTCATGATTGGCTCAAGCAACCCGATACCGGCTTTCTTGAGCGTCTCACGCATGCAGTCGAAGGCGGCGATACCGAACGCCATTTCGGACGAATCGACATCGTGGTAGCCACCGTCTTGGAGAATCATCTGAACGTTGACCACTTCGCATTCGCAGAGCGGCCCCTTCACGAGTGCTCGCTGGAAGCCTTCGTCGGTCGGCTTGATGTATTCCTTCGGGATGCGACCGCCGGTGACATCGTTGACGAACTCGTAGGCGATCGCGCTGTCTTCGGGCAGCGGGACCAGCTTGCCAACGATGTGAGCGTACTGTCCCGAACCGCCGGTTTGCTTCTTGTGCTTGTAGTTGAACTCGACCTCGCGCGTCGGCATCTCGCGATAGGCCACACGGGGATTACCAACGATGCACTCGATGCCGTATTCGCGCTTGATGCGTTCGACGTAAATGTCCAGGTGCAACTGGCCCATGCCAGCGATCAGCGTCTGGCCGGTTTCTTCGTCGGTCAGCACGCGGAATGTCGGATCTTCGCGGCGGAAGCGTTCGAGAGCCTTGCCGAGTTTGTCCGCGCCTTCGCGTTTGACCGGTTCGATGCTGAGTCGGATCACGGCGTCCGGAACGAAGATGCTCTCCAACGAGTACGTCACTTCTGAACTACAGAAGGTATCGCCCGAGGCGCAATCAACACCGACGAGGGCCACGATATCACCGGCTTCCGCGACATCCACATCGACGCGGTCGTTGGCGTGCATGCGCACGAGTCGCCCGAACCGCACCTTCTTGCCAGTACGAGTGTTGAAGTAGCTGTCGCCCTTGACGATCTTGCCCTGATAGATGCGGGTGTACGTGAGCTGTCCGTACTGCTCGACCACGGTTTTGAAGGCCATGCAGACGAGTGGCTTGTTCGGGTCCGAGGCGAGGTTGACGCGGTTCCAGTTCGGTTCTTGGACATCGACGCCGGGCGTCGGCTTTTTGAGCTGATCGATCGCTGTCATCTGTCGATCGAGTGGATTGGGCAGGTAGTAGATCACACCGTCGAGCGCCTCTTGGACACCCTTGTTCTTGTACGCCGAACCCATCATCACCGGAGTGATCTGGAGGGCGATCGTCGCTTCACGCACGACCGCACGAATCTCGGCGACCGTGATCTCGGACGCCTCCAGCAACTTCTCCATTAAGGAGTCGCTGAACATGGAAAGCGATTCGAGCATCTTTTCACGAGCCTCCGCAGCGGGAGCCTGATACTCGGCCGGAATGGCTTCGCGGCGGACATTTTCGCCGTCCTCGCCATCGAAGAAGATGGCCTGCATCGTGATCAGATCGATCACGCCATTGAAGGCCGCTTCGCGGCCCATCGGAATCTGCAGCGGCACGGGAACGACATGCAGCTTCTCCTCGACCATCTTGATGACCTTCTCGGGGTTCGCACCCGCCCGGTCCATTTTGTTGATGAACGCAATCCGAGGAACCTTGTAACGCTTCATCTGGCGATCGACCGTCAGAGACTGACTCTGCACGCCGCCGACCGAACAGAGTACGAGGATCGCGCCGTCGAGTACGCGCAGCGAACGTTCCACTTCCACAGTGAAGTCCACGTGGCCCGGAGTATCAATGACGTTGATTGTGCAATCGTTCCACTTCACCTGCGTGGCCGCCGCCGTGATCGTGATCCCCTTCTCACGTTCGAGTTCCATGAAGTCCATCGTTGCGCCGACTTGGTCCTTCCCCTTGACCTCGTGAATCTCGTGGATGCGGCCCGAGTAGAACAGGATGCGTTCGGTGAGCGTCGTCTTGCCCGAGTCGATGTGGGCGGAGATACCAATGTTACGGACTGCTTCGAGGTTCATTGCCATGGACTTGATTCACATTCGGTGGAAAGAAATTGAGGTCACGGCAAACGAACCGAAACCATTCGGAAAGGCGTGAGCCACGTGCAGTTTCACGAGTGCTCGGGACTGAGTGACACGCTGGAAACCAACACGGCGATCAGCGGGATGACTCGTTGAAACGAGACTCACAGTCCGATCAGGCGGCATGATTTACAAGGGGTTGGAGTTAGGGGGGATGCCTCGAAGGATGTGCGGCGGGGAACGATCCGACGGCTAGGTTCACCACAGTGAGGCGCTGCGATGAACCCTACCGAACTGAACGAATCGAACACTTTCGCGGCATGGCAAGACCCGCTGAACTTCGCATTGCCGAGATTCGGCAGAGCATGGGGCAGGAACTCAATCGGAACAGACGAGCCGGATGGAACTTCCACCGGCCCGTTGCAAGGGCGGGAATCGTAACGGCGGTCGATCCCAACGGGAAGAGCGGATTCCTGCCTTCGCAGGAATTTCTCACACGCGAGAGGCACATCACGTGGTGATTCACCACGCGGCTAAAGCCGTGGGATTGGCGAGCCGCCCGCCGTCCGGCTGCGGATTCTTGACCGTCATTGGATACCGGTGGCCGGACGGTACACAGCTCGCCAAAAACATCTCACTCTTGGCCACGCGGTCTCGCAAGATTGCTCGGACTGACCCCGCCGATTCACTACTTGGCAACCCACGCCGCCTGGACCACAACCAGCATGGCGGCGAGGACGAGGCAAAGAGGAGACCTGCGGTCGGGCGATTGCGCGGGATCGGAGAGCCGCGCACAACAGTCTCCAGTCAGTTGGCGGCCGTGGCCGAGTTTCTGTAGGCTCAGATCCTTCGCATGTCTGCCATTGATGATTCCACATTTCGCCAATTTGACTAATCAGTATCAGCCCTGCCACCAGCGCCGTTCTCCACCGCTGGAACTCGATCCCTGTTGTGCGGAGTTTCCAGCACCATGCCCCGCATCTTCGACAACATTGAGCAGGATCTTCTCCCGGCACTGCGGCAGACTTTGGAAGTCGCGGACCGAGCGGATTTTTGCGTCGGCTACTTCAATCTCCGGGGCTGGAAGGCCATCGACCAGTTCATTGACCGTTGGGCCGGAGGGCCGGGGCAATGCTGCCGACTGCTCGTCGGCATGCAACGATTGCCGCAAGACGAACTTCGCGACGGACTGAGTCTGCTGAAGTCGCGTGATGGCATCGACAACCAGACGGCACTGCGTCTCAAGAAACGCTTGGCGGAAGAGTTCCGAGAGCAACTGATGGTCGGCGTTCCCACCAACGCCGATGAGGCGGGCCTGCGCCGCCTCGCGAATCAGCTTCGCGACAAGAAAGTCGTCGTGAAGTTATTTCTGAGGCATCCGCTCCACGCCAAGCTCTCCCTGCTGTTCCGTGATGTTGTCGATCACGACGTGTCTCACAATCGAAAACCGCCATTGCTGAGCGAGCACTCATGGACTTGAACGAAGCCCAAACGCGAGCCGCACTCATCAACTCGCAGTTGGCGAAGGCGGATTGGAAGCTGAACGACCGCACGCGCGTCTGGTTCGAGGTTCCGGTCGAGGGCTACGACCCGACGCCGTGGAATGGCTTCACCGATTACTGCCTTTATGAAGGTGCTGGCGAAGTGCTGGCCGTTGTGGAAGCGAAACGCACGGCACGCGATCCGCGCGAAGGCGAAGAGCAGCTTCGGCAATACGTCGCCGAGATCGCGCGGAATCAGTCCTTCGCGCCGTTCGGGTTCATGTCGAACGGACTCAATCACTTCTTCTGGGAGGTCGGGCTGTCTCATCCGCGTGAGGTCGCGAATTTCTTCTCGCCTGATGATCTCGAACGTTTGAAATTCATCCGCGAGAACTCGCAGTCGCTCCCCGAAACATCGATCAACAACGTGATCGTGGACCGAGCCTATCAGCACGAAGCGATCCGCCGTGTGGCCGAGGCATTCACCACCGGCAGACGCCGCGCGTTGCTGGTCATGGCTACGGGGACCGGCAAGACGCGGACGACGATGGGATTGATCGACGTCGTCTTACGGAGTTCGTGGGCGCAGAAGATTCTGTTTCTGGCCGACCGCGACGCACTGTCGAGCAGGCTCTCAACGATGGCTTCAAGTCCTACCTGCCGCACGAGCCGCGCGTCCGAGTCCGCACTGCCAACATCGACAAAGACAAGCGGCTGTACGTCGCCACGCAGCAGACGATGGGACGTTGCTTCGAGCAATTCAGTCCGGGCTTCTTCGACCTGATCGTCTTCGATGAGGCTCACCGTTCGATCTTCAACCGATTCACTGAGGTCATCGAATACTTCGACGCGCGGATGGTCGGCCTGACCGCCACGCCTGCGGACTTCATCGGTCGCGATACGTTTCAAGTCTTCGGCTGCCACGATCAGATTCCCACGTTTCTCTACACCTACAAGACGGCCGTGGAGGAAAGGCGGCTCGTCGATTTCCGGCTGTATCAGGCGCAGACCGGTTTTCAACGCGACGGTATCCAAGGGGCCGATCTCAGTGAAGAGGATCGCAACACGCTGATCGCCGGCGGGATCGACCCGGATGTGCTCGACTATTCCGGCACCGACATCGAAGTGATCGTCTCGAACGAAGACACGCTGCGGCGGCAGTGGGAAGAGGTCATGGAGGTGTCCATCAAAGACCGGGGCGGCAACCTGCCGGGCAAGACTATCGTCTTCGCGATGACCAAGAAACACGCCGAGCGGATTCGCGATGTCTTTGAAGAGATGTATCCGCAGCATGTCGGGCTGTTGCAGGTCATCCACCACGGCGTCGAACGAGTTCACGATGGGCCGTATGGCGATGGGCTGATCACCAAGTTCAAGAAGCAGGACAAGCCGCGTTTTGTCGTGTCGGTGGACATGCTCGACACCGGCATTGATGTCCCGGAAGTCGTCAACCTGGTCTTCATGAAGCCGGTGCAATCGCGGATCAAGCTATGGCAGATGATCGGCCGAGGAACTCGCAATCAGGAAGCCTGCCGCTTTTTCGACCGCCTGCCGAACGGCGAAAAGACCGAATTCCTGATCGTCGATTTCTGGCAGAATGATTTCGGCAGACAAGCTGATGAGCCGATTGAGGCCGAACTGCCGTTGCTCGTGAAGTTGTTCAACACGCGGCTCGACATTCTGGAAGTCACGCTCGGCGACCGCGACGGCGTTGCTCATCAACAGGCGATCGGCGATTGCCGAGCCATGCTCGGCCGAGTCCCGACCGAATCGTTTTCGATCCGCAAGCTGTGGGCCGAGGTCGCATCCGCGTGGACTGACGGCTTCTGGTCATATCTGGAACAAGACCAGCTCGACTTCCTGCGGCTGAAGGTCGCGCCGCTGTTGCGATTTGTCCCCGATGTGGACATCGCCGCTGAAACCTTCACGCACAAGGCCGAGCGGCTCAACCTGATGATCCTCATGCTGTCGCCCACGGCAACCGAGTTACCGCAGCCGATGCTCAGACTGTTGGAGTCGATCGGCAAAGACGTTCGTCGCTTGCCGCAGGACGTGTTGCAGAAGCCGGAGTATCAACCGTCGATTACGCTCGCGCTGTCGAGCGACCTGGCGCGGGCCACGCCGCCGCAGTTGAAGCAGCTCATTGACGATACTGGCCAAGGAAATGAAGCGGCGGCGGGAAATCGAGAATCCGTTTCTCAACATCGACCTGCCCGACTTCATCGCAACCAAAGGGCACATGCTCATCGGCCCGACCGGACAGCCAGTGCATGTCGAGGAATATCGCCGCCGCGTCGAAGCGCGAATTGTTGGGATTGCCGACACACATCCGGCGCTGACCACATTTCGTGATGGCGGCCAGCCGACTGAAGAGCAGCTTGTCGATTTGGAGCGCGTCCTGCACCACGAACTCGCCGAGGGAGACATTCAGCTTTCCGCCAAGACCGCGCGACAGGCGTATGGCTTGAACCTCGACAACCGGCTCGGCTTCCTTGGTTTCGTCCGGCATGTGCTCGATCTGGAGGCGATCCCCGACTACGAAGCGGTCGTCTCCGGAGGCTTTCAAACGCACGTCATCAACCACAACTACAACGCCGACCAAATCCGGTTCTTGCGAGCCGTGCAGGAAGTTTTCTTGACCAAGCGTCGTTTGTCCGAAGCCGATTTGTACGATCCGCCGCTGACCCACTTCGGCCGCAACGCCGTCGAGCGGCTTTTCACGCCCGATGAAGTTCGCGAACTGGTTCAACTGACAGAACGGTTGGCTGTTTGAAGCACCAAGAAGCCGATGCCAAAACGATCCGATCAAGAGACCAAGGCGAGCCGGGCGGCGTCAGCCCCCGGACCTGTCTGAATCGCGGAAGAGTCCGGGG